>JBKDOZ010000199.1:0-4388 GCA_046342735.1 Synechococcaceae cyanobacterium | reverse complement strand
CTCAACCGGCCCGAGGCGCCGATGCTCAATCGGGCGTTTCAGGCCTTCCCGCCGGCCAGCACCTTCAAGATCGTCAGCACCATCGCCGGCTTGGAGTCCGGTCGCTACGGCCCGAACGACACGATCGGCACGGTGGGCCAGTTCTGCTACGACGGCCAGTGCTACGGCGATCACGGATCCTTCGGCGCCATCGGCTTCCAGAAGGCGCTGGCGGTGAGCAGCAACAGCTTCTATTACAAGCTCGGCCTGGCGGTGGGCGCCGAGGAGTTGTTTCGGGCGGCGCGGCGCTTCGGCTACGGCAGCCACACCGGGGTGGAGCTGCGGGACGAGGAGAGTGCCGGCTTGCTGGGGGATCCGGCCTGGAAGCGGCGGGAGCTGGGCGAACCCTGGACCTCCGTCGACACGATCACCTCCGCGATCGGCCAGGGGGCGGTCACCGTCACCCCCATCCAGATGGCCCGCCTGTACGCAGCCGTCGCCAACGGCGGCACCCTGGTCACCCCCCATCTGGTGGAGGGCGAGCGGCCGCGGCGCGCCATCGGCCTGAAGCCGGAGACCCTGCGGGTGTTGCGCGAGGGGTTGCGGCAGGTCGTGACTGAGGGCACCGCCACCCTGCTGAACGACCCCTCCCTGCCGCCGGTGGCGGGCAAGACCGGCACGGCGGAGGATCCGCCCCGCCCCGACCACGCCTGGTTTGGTGGGTACGCTCCGGCGGGTCGCCCCAGCCTGGTGATCGTGGCCTTCGGGGAGAACAGCGGTGGCTACGGCGGCACCGTGGCCGCGCCGATGGTGAAGGCCTTGATGTCGACCTGGTTCGGGGCGGCGGCCGCTGCGGAGAGCGCGGGCGCTCAGGCCGCCAGTTCCAGGGGCCGCTGACCGAGCACCTGCCGGTAGTAGCCGCGCAGTTGCTCCGTAGCTCCGGCCCAGCCCCAGCGCTCGGCTTCCTGCCGGGCCGCCAGGCGCAGCGCGCGCCGCTGGGCCGGGTCGCCGAGCAAGCGGTGCACGGCGGCGGTGAGGCTCTCCGGCACGTCGGGGTTGTACAGGCAGCCGTTGGTCCCGTCGGTGACGATGTCGGGGATGCCGCCACGCTCGGCCCCCACCACCGGGCAGCCGGCGGCCATCGCTTCCAAGAGCACCAGCCCGAGGGTTTCGGTGCTGGAGGGGAAAAGGAAGGCGTCGCCACTGGCGTAGGCGGCCGCCAGCTCCTCGCCCGCCAGATAGCCCACAAAGGTGGTGGGCGTGCCTTCGAACACCCGCTCGAGCTGCTGCCGGTGTGGGCCGTCCCCCACCAGCGCCAGCCGCGCCTGGGGCATCGCCTGCAACACGGGCCGGATCCGCTCAATCTGTTTCTCGGCCGACAGGCGGCCGATGTACAGCAGCAGGTGGCCGGTGTCGTCGTGGCCGCCGTGGAGCCGCTGGCGCATGGCCGGGGAGGCGAGTTCGGGGCGGAATAGTTCGGTGTCGACGCCCCGCTGCCAGAGCGCCGTGTGCTGGATTCCCTTCTCGCTCAGCTCGCTCACCATGGCGGTGGAGGTGCAGAGATTGAGGCGGGCTTGGTTGTGGGCGGCCTTGAGCAGCTCCCAAAGCAGCGGCTCCAGCATGCCCATGCCGTAGTGCTCCAGGTATTTGGGCAAGTGGGTGTGGTAGCTGGCCACCAGCGGCAGATTGCGGGTTTTCGCCAGCCAGATCCCGCCGAGGCCCAGCACCGCAGGGTTCACGACATGCACCAGATCGGGCGTGAACCGCTCCAGCGCCTCGGACACCGCTGGCCTGGGCAGGGCCAGCTTCAGCTCGGGGTAGAGGGGCAGGGGCATGGCAGGCACCCCCACCACGCGCGCTCCCATCCAGGTATCCGGCGCCCCTTCGGGGCAGAACACCAGCACCTCATCGCCGGCGGCCACCAGATGCTGGATCGTCTTGGTGAGCCGCGTGACGATGCCGTCGACCTTCGGCAGGAAGGTTTCAGTGAAAAAGGCGATCTTCACGGTCGGGTCCGCGCCTCAGCCGCCGGTGCTGATCGCTTCCGCCTGCCGGGTGGTCCAGGCGGAGCGGCAGGGGATCTTGGAGCGGTCGCAGCGGTCGGCCCACCGCCGGGCCACGTCCACCACCTCGGCGAGCAGGCCGTCGTCGAGGGTGGTGGGCTGCAGACCCAGTTCCAGGAAACAGCGGTTGTCCACGATCAGATCGTTTTCAATCGCCTCATTGCGCGGGTTGGGGAGGTGGTCGACGCGGGCGCCGGTGAGGGTGGCGACTTTTTCGGCCAGGTCGGCAACCCGGTGGCTTTCCGTCATCTGGTTGAAGATCTTGACTTTTTCCCCCGCGGATGGCGGATTTTCGAGGGCGAGCTGGACGCAGCGAACGGAGTCTCGAATGTGGATGAAGGCGCGGGTTTGGCCGCCGGTGCCATGCACGGTGAGCGGATAGCCGATCGCGGCCTGCATCAGGAAGCGGTTGAGAACGGTGCCGTAGTCGCCGACGAAGACAAAGCGGTGGGTGAGGCGTGGATCCTTTTCGGTCAGGGCGGTGTTGGTGCCCCAGACGATGCCCTGGTGCAGGTCGGTGATGCGAATGCTGTCGTTTTTGTTGTAGTAGAAGAACAGCAGTTGATCCAGCGTCTTGGTCATGTGGGAGACGCTGCCCGGGTGTGTCGGATGCAGGATCTGCTCGCTGAAGCGGCTGCCGTCTGACTGCGGCACCTCCACGGTGAGGTAGCCCTCCGGGATCGTGGCGCCGCGATGGGATCCGTAGCCGTACACCCCCATGGTGCCGAGGTGCACCACGTGCACATCCAGGCCGCTTTCGACAATCGCCGCCAGCAGGTTGTGGGTGCCGTTGACGTTGTTGTCGACGGTGTAGCGCTTGGTGGCGCTCGTTTTCATCGAGTAGGGAGCGGCCCGCTGTTCGGCGAAGTGCACGATCGCTTCCGGTCGCTCCGTGCGCAGCAGCGCCAGCAGCTGTTCGTAGTCGCGGGCGATGTCGAGGGGTACGAAGCGCATGGTGCGGCCGCCCACCTGCTCCCAGGCCAGCAGCCGCTCCTGAATGGTGGCGATCGGCGTGAGCGACTCGACCCCCAGGTCGATGTCGATCTTGCGGCGGCTCAGGTTGTCGACGATCACGACGTCGTGTCCGCTGTCCGCCAGGTTGACCGCGCAGGGCCATCCGCAGAAGCCGTCGCCGCCGAGAACGAAAACCTTCACCCGTGTCTCCTGAACGAGCCGATGCTCAGCCCGGTCAAGCTACTACAGGCCTCCGGCCACCTCCGGTGGCCTTGCCTCAGCTGATGCCGGCGGCCACCGCCAGGAGCACCAGCACCAGCACGGCGCCGCCGATGAGCAGGGCGCGGGAGCTGGCTTCGCTGCGCTCCCCTTTCTCCATCACCACCATGCGGGGCTCCTTGGCGAAGGCGTTCAGGCGACCGCCGTCCTCTTGTGTGACCTGCATTGGGGGGCAATCCGGGTGCAGGCACGTTATGGAGGGGCTCCGGTGCCGCCAGCCTTCCGGAATGCTTCGTCACAGAGCGCCCACCCGTCCCTGCGTGGGGGAGCTGGGGTTGGCCTCTGCCCGTATCGGCAGCCGGCCGGCCCGGAAAGCCGCCCGCCCTGCCTCGGTGGCCAGGGCCATCGCCCGCGCCATCGTGGCGGGATCGCCCGCCAGGGCGATGGCGCTGTTGATCAGCAGCGCATCGGCGCCCATCTCCATCGCCTGGGCCGCTTCGCTGGGCACGCCGATGCCGGCGTCCACCACCACCGGCACCCGTGCGCTCTCCACGATCAGGGCAATGTTGGCGGCGTTGCGGATGCCCTGGCCGGAGCCGATCGGTGAGCCCAGGGGCATCACCGTGGCGCACCCCACCTCCTCCAGCCGCTTCGCCAGCAGCGGGTCGGCGTTGATGTAGGGCAGCACCGTGAATCCCTCGCGCACCAGCTGTTCGGCGGCCGCCAAGGTGCCGAACGGATCGGGCAAGAGGTGGCGGCTGTCGGGGATGACCTCCAGCTTGACGAAATCGTTGTCCTCCTGGCCGGCCAGGCGGGCCAGCTCCCGCCCCAGCCGCGCCACCCGCACCGCCTCCTCGGCGGTGGCGCAGCCGGCCGTGTTGGGCAGCATCCAGTGACGGCGCCAGTCGATCGCCTCCATCAGGCCCTCGTGGCCGGCGGCCTGGCTCTGCACGCGCCGCACGGCCACCGTGACGATCTCGCAGCCGCTGGCTTCCAGGCTGGCTCGCATCGCCGCCAGGGAAGGGTATTTGCCTGTGCCGGTCATCAGCCGGCTGGAGAAGCGCCGTCCGCCGATCACCAGGCCGTCGTTGTTGTTGCTGTTGTTGTCCGTGGGGCTGGAGGGTGCACTCTCAATCACGGTGTGGTGCGCGGGGCAGGCGGTTCCCCCTAGTC
>JBKDOZ010000198.1:0-10842 GCA_046342735.1 Synechococcaceae cyanobacterium | reverse complement strand
GGCTATCGTCGCGCACCGAAAGCCCACCTGAATCGCTGATCTGCGAGGAAACCACATTGGCGACACCACCATTCCAGACGATCGCCCCGGCCGCCGCCGCGGCCCGTTGGATCGAGCTGCTCATCATGTTAAGGGTGGCATTCTCCCCGGCGATCGCCCCTGACCAGGCCGCACCGATGCTGTCGAGGGCTGGGTTGATGTTGTCCAAACCCACCCGGCTGAGGTTAAGGGTGGAGCCCACTAAGCCATCAAACACCGAACGGGCGGCGACGCCATAACTCACCGCATTGCGCACCGTGGCGTTGCTCACACTGGCCGTCGATCCTGCACCCAATTGCAGAAAACCGTTCAGACCGTCGCTGTTGAGGCCGGAGATGCTCAGCGATACCCCCGGAGCCAACTTGCCGAAGGAAAATGCCTGTTGCGTGAGGATATCGTTGCCCAGTGGTGGTGGTAAAAAGGTATCCACGTTGGTTTTGGTGTACGTATTACCACCGCTGCTGATGAACGTGGGGTACCCTACGAGTGTGGCGCCGTGGCCTTGAATGATGAGGGTGTCGTCAATTGTGGTTAGCCAGCCCCCGGAGACTGCCGTAGCGCTATCCACGTCAATAGCAAGGCCTGGGCTGATAATAATTGTGTCAGCGCCGAGATTGCCGTTGGCCTGGGCCAGAGCCCAGGCAAAGCTGTTCACGGTGCCACTGTTTCCCCAGGTGGGTTGATTCACTGTGTAGGTGGCCGCGTGGGCCGAATGGCTGCCGATCAACAGGGGCAACCCAGCAATAAGCGTGCAGGCGGTGAGGCGAACGGATTGAAAATGGATATGAACCAAGAGCTTCACCAGGAAAGGATCCGCCAAAGCGGAATGGAACCAAGCTTGAGCATGTCACGGCTCGAGTCAAGAGCGAAGAATCCAAGGAAAACTGTAATAAGCAGTGATTTTTCCAAGGTTGCGCCACTCACTCCGGGCGTTCGATTGGGCAGGTCGAGCCGATGTAGCGCAGAGCAGGGGCAGGACCCGGCATCATCGACGGGTTACGCGGTCGCTCAAAACGGGCCACGCAGTGGGTGCCGAAGTGAATCTGTCGCCGTTCCAGATCAATGGATCGTAAGCTCTCTAGGACGACGGCATGGCTACGTACAAAGTCAACCAGAAGGCTTAGATCTTTGTCGTTTTGATAGAGAGGTGCCAACGCCGCTATGGCCATGGGTGAGGCCATCGTCATAGCAGCAGCAGCAGCAGTGGCAGTGGCAGTGGCAGCGGCAAGGATGGTGCGCATAGGTAAGTGAAGTGGTCGTGGGCGTGTCAAAGTTAGGCATGCTCCCACTTTAGAGCGATGACGGTAGACCTTCAGTCGGCGAACGTTGAGGAGTTCCACGCCCTGATATTTCTATGGTGAGCCTACGGTGTCTCTGGAGGGGCGAACAGGGCCAACGTGGTGCAGACCGGCTCAGCCTTACTTCGATCTGCGGCAGTCAATCGTGGCAGCGTATCGCGACAGGTGCTTTGGTAGAGCGAGCTTATCGCGGGAGCGTTGAAGATCATCATCAAGTTCAATTCGCCTTCCGCCAAGACACTCTCACCATCGCCTGCATGGTTGGGGCGATCTGGCAACAGAGGAATAGTGACAGTGGTCTCCAGGAGCACCAGTTCCGAGATCGGTATCAACACCATCGCCTGAGTAAGTTGGTGTTGGAAGATTCTTATGCCCTCCTCGCTTACCTTGGCCTCACGAAGTTTGTCTACGGCGATTGCCTCTAGAATCTTGCGGAAGCCATGGTCTAGATGCTCGGGAGGATCTTCATCAGCCTGCTCGGTTGGAGGCAGGAAGGCCGATAAGACCGCTGGGGAGGGGCAAAGGGCCAGAAGGGTTGCCAACAACGCGAAAAGCAGTCCATGCAATGCCGATAGACCTCGCATGGGGTGGTGGAGCACCATAGAGAACCTCAAGACTCGTAGGGCCCATAGTTGGGCCATGGAGGGAGTGATTCACCATCCTGGATGCTGAGCCCAATTCCAGCGCCATGGCCTTTGGATCCTCTGCCGGCAGAGGATTCCTGCGGAAGGGGATCTCAGACTTGTTCGCAATTCTCGATCAGCGCTTCTCGATCAGCGCGGATGGTGCGTAGCGCACTTTGGCCAAGCCGGCATATTTGTCGGAGTCGTCCCGGTAGCCAGCGGCGCACACCACAGAGCTGCGGTAAGGGCTGCCGTCGAGCCCCAGGATTCGATCGTAATCGGGCGGTGAGAAGCCCTCGATCGGACAGGTATCCACCCCCAGCAGTGCGGCAGCGGTCATGAAGGTGCCCAAGGCGATGTACACCTGATTGGAGGCCCAGCGCTCGATCTGCTGGCTGCGGGGGCCGTCGATCAGATCCTTTTGCATGAGATCCCGGTAGAAACCAAGCTGTTCGGCCGGTACGCCGCGCACAGCGCTGGTGGTGCTGATCAGCTGGTCCAGGTCGGCCAGTGTGATCTCACGCTTTGCCAGGAAGACCACCAGATGCGAGCTGTCCGTGATCTGGCTCTGATTCCAGGAGTGCGGGCGCAACTCCGCACGGAGGGTGGCATCGGTGATCACCAGAAACTTCCAGGGCTGGAGCCCGTAGCTCGACGGGCTCATCACCAGACTGTTCTCCAGTGCCGCCCAGGTGGTGGGATCGATCTGGCGCGAAGCGGCAAACGTTTTCACCGCATAGCGCCAGTTCAGGGCGGCATCGAGCGAGCCAGGGGCCATGGGATTGAGCGCAACCTGGTTCGGCGTAGCGGCCATGGAGGGAGAAAGAGGATGGGCTCATCTTGGGCGCCGAGGGCGCAGAAGGCAAGCTCAGCCATCGTTTTGTCCTTATTGGAAGGCCAGTCGTCGGCGGAGGCGGCGAGCCAGGCCCCAGCCTGCCGCTGCGCCCGCCCATGGCAGGGGCGCTGGCACCGGTGGTGTGCCACCCCCGGAATTGCGGAGGTTCATTTCCAGGCTGGTGGGTAGGTTGATCACATCTCCCGCGAGCAGATCGACATTGTTCAGGCCAAGGATGGCCTCAAAGCCCACGATCAAGGTTCCGCCACTGATGTATGCCGTCAGGGGAACGACTGGGGCGGATGCTGAAATGGGTCCGCACATAGGAGTGCCACCAAAGAAGGTGGACGACGGCATCCAGCTGCTGGAGCCGGGGTTATACACCGTGGCGATCGGCTCGATGTAGAGGCCATCCGATAGGCCTGTGCGGCAAGCGCTTCCCGTGATCGATGCCCCGCCGCTCCACGTGGCTGTGGCGAGTCCTGGCAGGCCAGTGAATGTTTCCCAAATATCAAGATAGACATACTCGTTGGCAGGCAAAGCAATGCTGCTTATGGTAAAGTTAGTCAGCGTGAGGTTAATGTCAAAGGCATTAAGGCTTGGTTGGCTGATGCTGGATAAGGCATCGCCAGTCATCTGCACCGCGGTCACTGCCGTGCCATAGCTGAATGCGGAAATGTTGTCGGAGTTGATTCCAAACAACGCCGGGGCCGCCAGGGAGGGAAGGCTGGTGAAATTGGGTGTGCCGGGATCGAAAATGGTGACCTTGGGGGCCAACGACATCACATTCGAATAGGGCCCCGATGGGTTGGTGCTGGCGCTGACTTTCACAGCCTGGGCGGGGCTGACCAGCCCCAGGCTGATCGAACTCAGGCCTGCCAGGAGAGCGCCTAAGCAAACAGGTAGCCGCATGGCGAGCTAGGCACAGGAGAACACCAATTTTGTGGGCGATGTCTTCCTGTGTCAAGAAATGATGTTGTTTTGTGTCTACGTGTCGCTGACTGCTTTGTGCAGGGCATTAGGGTTGATTTTTGCCGTGATGTCGATGGATCGCATGATTCCGCCCATGGTTGCCTTTGGTCGGAGCCGTTGCACACTCCCACTCCTCAATCGTTTAGATTGACACAACTTCCCTGGGCACTGCCGGCAATAGCCCGAGATTAGACTTTGGCTGTAACGTATTCTTGCGAGCCTTCTTGGCCAGCATGTCAATCCGTCGACGCGTCAATCAATGGTGGAGAAAGTGGATGAAATTATGTCCACTGACTCGTTATGGCATGAACGTGTAAGTGTAATAGCGTGTCGCCCGCTTGCAAGATCTCCGTTTAGCTCTGGGGAGAAACCGTCCTGCAGTATGGACTTCAATGGTTGAGATCCCAATGTTCGCCATCATGGTGGTATGGGCCAGCCCTTCGCTTGCCGAAAGGAATCTTCAAACCCTGCGGCACCATGGTGGAAAACCTTGCCAGCGTTCCCCCCTGCCCTCGAACATCAGCGTCCCCATCGAAGGAGTACCGATGAAGGTCCAACCAACTAGGAGCGGGGGAGGGGAGGCTGTTCCTGCGGATATGTGCGACACGCTCATAGGGCCGACCAGCTGCGGACCAGCGCAGAAGCGGAGACCTGCAGCTGCTGATCAACCGGCCAGAAGCAGCCTACCGCCCAACCCAAGACCCACCGCCAAGGACGAAAGGAGCAGCCAGCCGAGCCCGTCGGGTCGGAGCAGACGACGCAACAGCACGATCGAGCCCCCCGTGCCAATCAACAGGATCAGACTCTGGCTGAATCCAATCACATGGGGATCGGCGCTCCAGGCCAAGAGCTCCGGCGGTGCCGCCAAGCCGATGGCGCCAAGACTGCGGGGCAAGAGCAGCCCCGCCTCGGCCATTCCCATATCGAGATGGCTATCCAATAACAAGCTCCAGAGCAGCGGTAGCAGCGCGTAGAGCAGCAGCCACTGCTGGGCGGGCTTGACTTCCATCGGATTGGAGGTGACCTCGGATGATCGGCGTCGCTGCCAACGGCGCCCGAGGCTCCAGGCCCCTCGCAATAGCAACCAGGCCGCCGCCGGGAGCGCCAGGGCGGCGAGGGCGAAGGCCAGGCGGGGCAGCAGCGGGCCGTTCTGCAGGGATTCAGGGGCCAGAGAACACCAGCCGAGCAGACTGCGCCAGTGGTGGAGCACGATCCCACCCGCTAGCACCAGAATCAGGCCCGCCTCGCCCGCGGGTGGCTGCATCTGTGGCTGTAGATCGGTGCCAGGTGGTCGCAGCCTCAGCTGCACTGAACCATGCGGGCACACCGACGCGCAGGTGAGGCACATCACGCAGTTGCGGTTATCGCCCAGATGCCCTGGGTGGTATCCCTCGGGACAGCCTGTACGCCCACGCAGCATCGACTGGCCTGGATCCCCCTTGCAGCAGAAGTAATCGCTGCAGCTACCACTGCAGACACCCAGGCGCGCCCGTAATTCACTCATGGACAATTTGGCGAAAAGTCCATTCATCCCCCCGACTGGACAGAGAAAGCGACACCAGAACCGCTTCTCGAACAGCAGCGAACCGATCACGGCCCCGGCGGTGATCAACAGGAGCAGGCAACTGCTCAGCCAGGCCGTGTTCGGCAGATCGGCCAATTCTTCCCAGAGCAGGATCGCTGCGAATCCAGCTGCCATCAACGGCGCCGCCCAACGATCGGTATCTCCCCTTGGCCAGCGACGGGGCTGCCAGCCCAGCCGCAGGGCCAGGGACTGACTGATGTCGCCCCAGATCATGAAGGGGCAGAAGGCGCACCACAGGCGACCGATCAGGGGATAGGACAACACGATCAACGGCCACCACCAGCCCCAGAACAACACCAGGGCACCATTGGCGGTGCGTTGCTGTGGACCCCGGAGCAGCCAGAGATTGAACAGTATAAACAACAGCGCCAGCACTACCTGCAGCACAAAATTTGTAGATGGAGACCAACGAGTAATCCGCTTGAGCTGCGGTTTCCAGCCCCAGAGATCGAAGCGCGGCAACCTGTCGGCTACCGCATCGAAGGTTCCTGCCGGAAGCTGTTTAGGATGCTGAGGGGCACAGCGTCGCAGACCCATTTCAATCCGCTGGCGGAGTTCGCGGTTGTTGCCGGGCCATTCCTCACAAAGTAGCGACTGGAGCAGTTCCTGGGGGACCAGCGGCGGAATCTGCCATCCAAGCAGCGGCGCCAGGCGTCTCAATTCAAACGCCACCCAGGCAGCTAGATCCTGGCGACGGCCCCGCAGCGGAGGCACCTTGATCAGTGTGCAGCGGGACTCAACATCCGGAAGGGGTGTATCGGTGGTGAGATAGATCCGGCCCTGGAAGCCGTTGGCGGCCGGCGCTCCTTCCTCACCGCAGGCCCCCCCTGTGGCCAGGGACAACAGGCGTTGGCGCAGCGCAGGCTCCAACTGGTCCACCCCCTTAATCAGCAGCGAACCGCCCTGACCTGAGAGCTCCTTGAGGAGGTTCTGCTGAGCAACGTCATCCTTGGCCTCTGCAGCCGTCCTTTCTCCCCTGCGTCTCTGAAGCTGGGAGGCTTCCAGCATTAGCAACGGCTGCTGGCAGGCCGTGGAGCCGAAATGGATCAGGGCAGCGATGTTGGTCTTCTCCAGGCCGGCCTCGCCGCTGATCAGCACCGGATGGTTCGCCGCCTGGCTCTGGCTGGCGCGGATCGCCTGGCGTAATCGCACAGCATGGCGACTGGCGCCGACGATCCCATGACAGCGACTGGAGAGGCAGCGATCGGCCAGCGAAGTGAAGGGGACGGATGACGCAACCACGGGAGCCCCGCACGAACATCACATACAGCGTAAGTGTGATGTCGCAGTCTCGCCATGTCAATTGGGACTCCTGATCGTTGTCCACCTCCATTGGGGGGATGCCGCTCCTGGCGTGAGACGGGAGGGCCTCCCATGGCAAAGGGCTCCCTGTGGGCGACCAGCCCCTGATGCCGTTGGCCCCAGGGTGGTGCCGAAAGCTGTGACTGGCCCGCCGAGTCAGTGCCACGAATGGAACGCCACGTCGCGGAAGCCCTGCAGGTGGGACCTCGGGACCGGCGCCATGGCGACTCCTTTTGCTTGGGGTCCAGCTGGGGCAAGCCCCCCACCATCAGCAGATCGAGGACGGACTGGAGCCGCGAGCAACCAGCCACGCACCAGCGAGGCCGTGCTGTTTGAGATTGGCGAGGAACTGCCGCTAGAGGGGCTCTCTGTCGCTGTCGCGCACCTTGAGCCCCAGCATCTCGCGCCGTCCATCGGCGTTCACGCCCATGGCCACCACAGCGCGGGAGGAGACCTGGAGCGTCTTGCCTTGCCGGCCTCCGAGCCGATGGCGGCCAGCGGTCCTGCCCACCCCTTGCAACGACTGGTGTTACTGGAGCGCAAGCTCAGGCTTGCCGCCGCCGTCAGGAAGGAAACCTGCCGCCTCCAGCCGCTCCTGCTGCAGCCGCCGCGAGTGCACCGGATCCGCCTGATTCGCCTGATCCGCCTGATCTGCCGGATCGGCCTGATCGACCGGATCGCGCACCACAGTGTCACTCACGAAGCGATTCGGGTGCGCGCCGCACCGCGGCGCTTATGCCACCGTTGGGAACCCCAGCGCCCTCCCGGACCCCATGCGGATCGCCTACTTCCACACCTCTGAAGCCGTGCCGCCGGTGACGCCGGTGGAGGCCGGCGGCCCCGACGCTGCGGTGGTGATCGATGTGCTCCGCGCCACCACCACCATCGCCTGGTCGCTGCAGAACGGCGCCGAGGCGATCCAGGCCTTTGCCGACCTCAACGAGCTGGAGGCCGCCGCCGCCGCCTGGCCGCCGGAGCGCACCCTCAGGGCCGGCGAGCGCGGCGGCAAGCGAGTGGACGGTTACGACCTGGGCAACTCACCGCTGGCGGTGACCCCTGAGGTGGTGGGAGGCAAACGAATCTTCATGAGCACCACCAATGGCACCCGTTCGCTGGCGGCCGTGCGGGAGGTGCCGTTGTTGCTCACCGCCTGCCTGCCGAACCGCACCGCCGTGGCTCGCCGTCTGCTGGAGCGCGGAGCCCGTGAGGTGTGGATCGTGGGCAGCGGCTGGGAGGGGGCCTATTCCCTCGAAGACAGCCTCGCGGCCGGGGCGGTGGCCTCTGCGGCGATCGAGCTGGCCGTGGCCCCCCACGTGGGCGTGAGCCTGGCGAATGACGAAGCCCTCGCCGCCCTCTCGCTCTGGCAGCAATGGCACCACGACAGCGAAACCTGCCTGCGCGCCGCCAGCCACGGCCAGCGCCTGATCGGACTCGGCGACCACGACGCGGATTTCTCCTGCTGCGCCGCAGTGGACAGCCTCACGATCGTGCCCACCCAGGCGGAGCCGGGGGTGCTGCGGGCGGGTTGAGTTGGCCCCCCCCCCCGGCCCTTGCCCCGCCGGAGCCCTCCCTTACAGTTCGGCCGTCTTGATCGGAGCGAAGGTGAGCAGTTTCCTGGCTGCGGCCCTGCAACTCACCAGCACCTCAGACCCGGATGCCAACTTTGCGGCGGCGGAGGAGCAGATCGAGATGGCCGCCCGTCGCGGCGCCGATCTGGTGGGCCTGCCGGAGAATTTCGCCTTCATGGGCGATGACGAGAAGCGTCTGGCGATCGCGCCCCACCTGGCGGAGCGATGCAGCGCCTTCCTGGTGACGATGGCCCGCCGCTATCAGGTGACCCTGCTGGGCGGTGGCTTCCCCGTGCCGGCCGGCGAGAACCAGACCTACAACCGTGCGGAGCTGGTCAGCACCGAAGGGGTGGTCCTCGCCCGCTACGACAAGATCCACCTGTTCGACGTCGACATCCCTGATGGCGTCACCTACCGGGCATCGGCCACCGTGCGCCCTGGCGCCACGCTGCCGCCGGTGGTGGACGTGCCCGGCCTCTGCCGCGTGGGCCTCTCCATCTGCTACGACGTGCGCTTCCCCGAGCTCTATCGCCACCTGGCAGGGGCCGGGGCGGAGCTGCTCTTCGTCCCCGCCGCCTTCACCGCTTACACCGGCAAGGACCACTGGCAGGTGCTGCTGCAGTCACGGGCCATCGAGAACACCGCCTACGTGGTGGCACCGGCCCAAACCGGCTTGCATTACGGACGGCGCCAGACCCATGGCCATGCCTTGGTGATCGACCCCTGGGGCACCGTGCTGGCGGACGCCGGCCTGGCCCCGGGCATGGCGGTGGCTCCGGTGGATACCGGCCATGGCCAACGGGTCCGGGCCCAGATGCCGAGCCTGCAGCACCGCCGGCCCGCCCTCTTCTGACGACCCCGATGGCCCGGCGCGCGGCGATTGGAGCCCGGTGGCGCCCAGCCGCCTCCGCTCTCGGGGGAGCCCTCGCCGCTGCCCTGCTCAGCGGCGCGCTCAGCGCCCTCGGCTCCCTGCCGGCCTGGGCCGCCAGCGCCCTCTCGGCCTGGCGTATCAACCCCGACGGTCTCCTGGAGCTGCGCACGTCCCCCGGGGTGCCTCTGCAGGCCTATTTCGAGGAGGGCACTGGCGGTCGTGGGCCCAGGGTGTGGATTGATCTGCCGGGGGCGCCCATCCGCCCCCGCACAATTCCGGCCGGCGGCGCCCTGCGCGAGGTGCGCATCGGCAGGCCCGACCCCTCCACCACCCGGCTGGTGCTGGAGTTTCTGCCAGGCACCCGCCTCGATCCGCGCCAGCTGCGCCTGGTGGGCACCGCCCGCGACCGCTGGCGCATGGAGATCAGCGGCCTGCGCCCCGGCAGCCTGCTGGCGGTGGGGGAAGGGGATGTGGAAGCCCCCGTTGCCTGGACGCCCCGTCGCCCATCCCCACGCCTGGGTACCTCCCCCGGCTTCGTGCCCAGCGGTCCCCCCTCCGCCGAGGGCCTGCCCCAGGTGCCCCGCGGCCGTTTCCGCGTGGTGATCGACCCCGGCCATGGCGGACCCGACCCCGGTGCCGTGGGCATCGGCGGATTGCGCGAAACCGATGTGGTGCTGGATGTGAGCCTGCAGGTGGCGCGGCTGTTGCAGGCGCGCGGGGTGCAGGTGCTGCTCACCCGCACCTCTGAGGTGGATGTCGACCTGCCGCCCCGGGTCTCCCTGGCCAACAGCAGCGGCGCCGACGTGTTCGTCAGCCTCCACGCCAACGCCCTGAGCATGGACCGGCCGGATGTGAACGGCATCGAGACCTTCTATTTCGCCGGTGGGCGCTCCCAGTCGCTGGCCGAGGCGATTCAGCAGCAGCTGATGGCGATCTCCCCCGGCACCCCCGACCGGGGCGCCCGTCCCGGTCGCTTCTTCGTGATCCGCCGCACGGTGATGCCGTCCGCCCTGGCGGAGATGGGTTTCGTCACCGGTGAGGTGGACGCCCCCCGCCTGGCGGATCCGGCCTACCGCCGCCGCCTGGCCCAGGCGGTGGCCGCCGGAATTCTGAATTACCTCGGCGCCCCATGAGCTCCCCCTGGCCGCCGGAGATCAGCGCCGCGGTGCCCCGCCCCCGCCGGGGTGATTCGGTGGCCCCGATCGGGGTCTTCGATTCGGGTCTGGGGGGGCTGAGCGTGTGGCGGGAGATTGTGCGGCTTCTGCCGGGCGAATCCACCATCTACTTCGCCGACCGGGCCCATGTGCCCTACGGCGATCGCCAACCCCAGGAGATCCGCCACTTCTGCGAGGCGATCGGCGCCTCGCTCGTGCAGGCGGGCTGCAAGGCGGTGGTGGTGGCCTGCAACACCGCCTCCGCCGTGGCCCTCCACCACTTGCGGGAGTGTTTTCCGGGCACCTTGATCCTGGGCCTCGAGCCCGCCGTTAAGCCGGCGGTGGCCCGCACCCGCTCCGGAGTGGTGGGCGTGATGGCCACCCCCGCCACCGTCCAGGGGCGCTTGTACCGCGCCACGGTGGGTCGCCATGCCGCCACGGTGCAGGTGGTGGAGCAGGTGTGCCTGGGTCTCGCCGACCGGGTGGAGGCCGGTGCCCTGGAGGGTCCGGAAACCGAGGCCCTGTTGCGCCGCTTCCTCGGGCCGATGCTGGCCGCCGGCGCCGACACGATCGTGCTCGGCTGCACCCACTATCC
>JBKDOZ010000197.1:0-3456 GCA_046342735.1 Synechococcaceae cyanobacterium | reverse complement strand
GTGATCATCGTGGTGGTGTTCGCCCCGATCTTCAGCCTCTCGGGGGTGGAAGGGCGGATCTTTGCGCCCATGGGCCTGGCCTACCTGTTCTCGATCGCGGCCTCCAGCCTGGTGGCGCTGACGCTCACGCCAGCGCTCTGCGCCATCCTGCTGGCAAACACACGCCTTCCAGCTGAGAACACCTGGGTGGCAACTTGGGCCGAGCGGGCCTACAGGCCCTTGCTGGAGTTCTCACTGCTGTCGCCCAAGCGGGTGCTAGCAGCTGCTCTGGCATTCGTTGTGGTGGCCTGTGCCATCTTGCCGAGCCTCGGGCGGGTGTTCTTGCCGGAGTTCCGTGAGAAATCTCTGGTGAACTCGATGGTGCTCTATCCCGGAGTGTCATTGGAGATGACCAACCGCGCCGGCCTGGCCCTCTCCAAGACCCTCAAGGCCAGCCCTCTGTTCGAGTGGGTGCAGGTGCGAACCGGCCGGGCCCCTGGTGATGCCGATGGGGCAGGAGTCAACCTGGCCCATGTGGATGTGGAATTGAGCGATGCAGCGATGAAGAATCGCCCTGCTGCCATCGCCGAACTCCGCAATGCCTTCCTGAAGCTGCCCGGGGTGGCTCCGAACATCGGCGGTTTCATCTCTCACCGCATGGATGAGGTGCTCTCAGGGGTCCGCAGTGCAATCGCCATCAAGATCTACGGCCCCGATCTGGCGGAGCTGCGCCGAATCGGCGAGCAGGTGCGCGATGCGATCGAGCCGATCCAGGGGGTGGTGGATCTGCAGCTCGAACCCCAGTTGCCCATCCAGCAGGTGCAGATTGTCTTCGATCGCCAAGCCGCCACAGCCAACGGGCTGACGATGCAGCAGCTCGCCGATGCGGTGGAGATCGCCCTCAATGGCAAGACGGTGGGCCAGGTGGTGAGCGACGGCACCGATCGCACCGATGTGGTGGTGCTGCTGCCCGAGGACTCCCGTAACAACCTCGATGCGCTACGTGCCATTCCAATCGCCACCCCCGCCGGCACCATGCTGCCGCTGGGAAGCCTGGCCCGCATCGACTACGGCCTGGGCGCCAATGTGGTCAACCGGGAGGATGTGTCGCGCTTGATCGTGGTGTCCACCAACGTCAGCGGTCGGCCGCTGGGCACGGTTGTCGCCGACATTCAGAACACCATCGACAGCAAGATCAAACTGCCAAGCGGCTATCTGATCCGCTACGGCGGCCAGTTTGAGTCGGAGGAGCGGGCCACCGCCAACCTGCTCCTCTACAGCCTGTTGGCCTTGGTGGTGATCGCTCTGTTGATGTTTGTGGCCGTCAAGTCTCTGCCGGCCACGCTCGCGATCCTGATCAACCTGCCGCTGGCCCTGGTCGGGGGTCTGGTGGCCATCCTGCTCACCGGCGGCGTTCTTTCGGTGGCCTCCTTGATCGGCTTCATCACCCTGTTCGGGGTGGCGGTCCGCAATGGCCTGCTGCTGGTGGACAACTACAACCGCCGCCATGCGGAAGGGATGGAGCTCAAGGAGGTGATCCGCGCCGGCAGTCTGCAGCGCCTCAATGCGATCTTGATGACGGCCCTCACCTCGGCTCTGGGCACGCTGCCGCTGGCCCTGGCCTTCGGGGCAGGCAATGAAATCCTGCAACCCTTGGCCATCGTTGTTTTGGGCGGTTTGATCACCTCCACCATCCTCACCTTGCTGGTGCTGCCGGCCCTATACGCCCGTTTCGGCGGCTGGTTGCTGCCTCGCCTCAAGCCCGCCCTGCGCGAAACTTGAGGCCATGGGCCGTGATTCTGCTGCGAAGATCAGTGCAAACCCACAGCGGCAGGGGCTGATCGCTGGCCTGCTGGCCGCAGTGTTCTTCGGGCTCAGCGCTCCGTTGATCAGCGTGATCAGCAGCGAAGCCTCGCCATTGATGATCGCGGCCCTGCTGTACACCGGAGCCGCCCTGGCACTGCTGGTGGTGCGGGCCGCCGTGGGCCGCCAGCAGGCGGAGTCGCCGGTGCAGCGACGCGATCTGGCCCCCCTGATGGGGCTCACGGTGCTGGGGGGCATCGTGGGGCCCCTTTGCCTGGTGCAGGGGCTCAGCTTGCTGTCCGCCGGGTCGGCTTCGTTGCTGTTGAATCTGGAGGCGGTGTTCACGATGCTGATCGCGGTGCTGATCGGCCGGGAGCACCTCAGCCGCAACGGGATGATCGCTGCGGCCCTGATCGTGGCGGGTGCCGTGTTTCTCTCCGAGGGATCGCTGGGCGGGACGACGGTCCAGGGGGGATTGCTGATCGGGGCGGCCTGCCTGGCCTGGGGCATCGACAACAACCTCAGCCAACGGCTGAGCCTGCGCAATCCACTCCAGATCTCCCTGCTCAAGGCGCTCGGAGCCTCGGTGCCGATGCTGCTGCTGGCCATGGGTCTCGGCCAGCGGTTCCCCGCCGGGCCCACGCTGTGGGCCGCCCTGGCGATCGGGGCCGTGGGTTATGGACTCTCGATCTGGCTCGATCTGCTGGCCCTCCGCGAGCTGGGTGCCGCCCGCGAGGCGGTGGTGTTCGCCACCGCGCCGTTCGTGGGGGTGGTGTTCGCGGTGCTGGTCTTGCGTGAAGCCTTCACCATCCCCCAGGCGCTCGCGTCGCTGTTGATGGTGGTTGGGGTGGGCGTACTGCTTCGGGACGATCACACCCACCGGCACCACCACGCAGCCCTGCGGCATGCGCACCGGCATCACCACGGCTCGGCCGGCGGCGATCTCCATCACAGCCACGACCACCGGGAGGACGAGCTTCCAACGCAGGGGGCCCGGGGGGGCTTCTGGCATGCCCATGAGCATCTGCATGAGCCGATCGATCATGAGCATCCCCATGTGAGCGATGCCCACCACCGCCACAGCCACTGAAAGCGCCTAACACTGGTTCAGCTGAGAGGCAGCGGGGGAGGCTGCCACTGGGCCGTGGTCGGCTGCCAGCCCTGCTGGCGCTTCTCAGCCCAGAGCTTGAGGGCCTCCTCACGGCTGAGCTCCAGGCTCCGTTTGAGCAGGGGGACCGGCTGATCCGGCAACAGCTCCCCCACGGTGACCTCCAGCTGTTGACACCACCGGTCCCAGCGGGTCGGTCGGAAGTGGAGGACATGACGGCCGTCGCTCAGCCAGCCTTCCTGGGGCGAGAGCGGCGGTCGCTTCCGGTCACCGACGTGCATGTGCATGGCCTGCTCAGGCCACCTCCGGCGCCCAGCCCTTATGGCGGGTCATGTCGTCAGTCCAGCCCTGGCAGCGGCTGGTGAGGTGCTCGCCATGGGCGATCAGCCCCTGGTGCAGCTGGCAGGTAAGCACCGGGATGCAGGTCACCCCAGCGTGATGGCGGAACCAGTGGCAGGTCATGCAGACCTTGCGGCTGCGGGTCTTGAGCAGGGTGCCTTCATCGAGATAGGGCCAGTCCTCGATCTCCTCCTTGCGGGAAGGCTGCAAACGGGAGAGCGGGACCG
>JBKDOZ010000196.1:0-8925 GCA_046342735.1 Synechococcaceae cyanobacterium | reverse complement strand
CGCCCCCGACATCATCCTGCTGGATCTGATGCTGCCCAAGGTGGATGGCCTCACCCTCTGCCAGCGGCTGCGGCGCGATGAGCGCACCGCCAAGATCCCGATCCTGATGCTCACCGCCCTTGGCAGCACCAAGGACAAGGTGAGCGGCTTCAACTCCGGCGCCGACGATTACCTCGCCAAACCCTTCGATCTCGAAGAACTCATGGTGCGGGTCAAGGCCCTGCTGCGCCGCAGCGAGCGGGCGCCACTCTCCAGCAAGCACAACGAGATCCTCAGCTACGGCTGCCTCACCCTGGTGCCGGAGCGGTTCGAGGCCATCTGGTTCGACGAACCCGTGCGGCTCACCCACCTCGAGTTTGAGCTGCTGCATTGCCTGCTGCAGCGCCACGGCCAGACCGTGGCCCCCTCCCTGATCCTCAAGGAGGTGTGGGGCTACGAGCCGGACGATGACATCGAAACGATCCGCGTGCACGTGCGCCATCTGCGCACCAAGCTCGAACCCGACCCGCGCAAGCCCCGCTTCATCAAGACGGTCTATGGGGCTGGCTACTGCCTGGAGATCCCCACTGGCGAACAGCTCGATCAGCTGGAGCCCCTGATCGAGGAAGCGCGCCAGCTCAAGCGCAAGTCCGGCGACGGCAAGGCCGTGGCCTGAGCTTCAGGCACCCACGCCGGCCAGATCCAGCAGGGCCACCTCCCACGCCAGGCGCGGCTGGCCGTGGGCCAGCAATTGGCTGCGGAGCCGCTCCAGCCGCCGCAGGGCGGCCGCCTCGCCGCGCTGGCGCCAGAGCACCAGCTGCCACCAATCCAGCAACCAGAGCTGTTGCTCCCCGTCGAGGGCTTCGCAGAGGTCGCGGGCCAGGGCCAGCGCCGCCAAGGGATCCGGCTCCAGCACCTCCAGCCGCTCCGCTAGCCCCGCGGGGAGCTCCCGCCACTGGCGGCGGTGGCGGAGCAGGGCGCCGGGGGATCCGGCGGCGAGCTCCAGGAGAGCCGGGGAATCGGCACGGTCCTCAGGGGATTCCTGCTCCGTAGCGGCGGCCTCAGGGGGCAGGGAGGCCAGAACCCGCTCCAGCTGTTCGGAGGACAGGCGGAGGAACGGGATCTGCTGGCAGCGGGAGCGAATCGTGGGCAACAACTGATCGGGAGCGGCCGTGATCAGGATCAGCAGGCCGTCGCCGGGCTCCTCCAGGGTCTTGAGCAGGGCGTTGGCGGCCGCCTCGGCCATCGCTTCGGCGCCATCCAGCACCACCAGCGCCGCCGGTGACTCCACCGGCCGGCGGGCAAGGAAGCGGGAGACCTCCCGCACCTGCTCCAGGCGCAACTGGGGCGGCGTGCGGCGACTCACCCCCTCCTCAAGGGCCTGGGAGGCGGGCACCAAGCGGCCCTGGTGGGAGAAGGTGGGCTCCACCCACAGCAGATCCGGGTGATTGCCCTGCTCCAACCGGCGCCGCAGGCCCACGGAACCGGCGGGACCGGCCACCACGCCCTCCAGGAAGCGGAGGGCCGCCAGCCGCCGGCCCACCCCCTCAGCCCCGGCGAAGAGATAGGCGGGCGCCAGGCGGCGGCGCTCCAGGGCCGCGCGTAGCAGGGCCACCGCCCGCTCCTGGCCCAGCAGATCGGCGAACAGATCGCTCATGGCGCCGCCACACCGAGCTGCTGGCGCAGCAGGGAGCGACAGGCCTCAGCCACCTGCTCCGGCGCCTGGGTGGCATCGACCCGCCACCAGCGGCGTTCCTGCGCCAAGCGGGCGAAACCCTCCCCCACCCGCGCCAGAAACGCCTCACCGCTCGCCTCGATGCGATCAGCCGGGCGGTGGCCACGGCGGCGCAAGGAAGCGGCCAGGGGCAGGTCCAACCAAAGGGTGAGGTCGGGGGTGAGGCCGCCGGTGGCGATGCGCTCCAGTTCGGCGATGCACAGGTGGGGCAGGCCACGGCCATCTCCCTGGTAGGCGGCGGTGGAGCCGCTGAAGCGGTCGCTGAGCACCCAATCACCGGCCGCCAGGGCAGGCCGGATCACGGTCTCCACATGCTGGGCACGGTCGGCGGCATAGAGGAGCAGCTCGGCGGTGGGACAGGGGGCCGTGCCGTCGGGGGGATGGAGCAGCAACTGGCGCAGCGCCAGGCCCAGGGCGGTGCCCCCGGGCTCACGGCTGCGGTGCACGGAGGCTCCAGAAGGCATCAGCCCGCTGGTCGGGAGCCAGGCGGCCAGCGCCTCCAGCTGGGTGGTCTTGCCGCTGCCGTCGATGCCTTCGAACACCAGAAAGCGCCCCCTGGGCAGACCCGTCACTGCGGCCGCTCCCGCCTGATTCGGCCCTCATCCTGCAGCAACAGGGCATTGAGCACCACGGTCAGGGAGCTGGTGGCCATCAGCAGCGCCGCCAGGGGGGGCGAGAGCAGCACGCCAAAGCGGGGCAGCAGGGCGCCGGCGGCGATCGGAAGCACCACCAGGTTGTAGCCAAAGGCCCAGACCAGGTTCTGGCGCACCTTGGCCATGGTGCGGCCGGCGATGGTCAGGGCCTCGGGAATCGCCCCAAGCCGGTCGCCAAGAATCACCAGATCTGCACTTTCCTGCGCAATCTGGGTGCCGGTGCCGATGGCGATACCCAGGTCGGCGGCCGCCAGGGCCGGGGCGTCGTTGATGCCATCGCCCACCATCGCCACCACCACCCCGCTGGCACGCCGCTCCTCGATTCGCGCCAGCTTCTGGGCGGGACGGAGCTCCCAGGCCAGCTCCGAATCCGGCAATCCCAGGGCCTCCCCCAGGGCTTCGACACCGGCGCGGCGATCACCGCTGAGCAGCCCCAGGGCCAGACCCTGGGCCCGCAGCTGGGCGAGGGTGGCGGCCGCATCGGCCCGCGGCTCATCCCGCACCGCCACGAATCCCAGCAGCCGCTCCCCCTCCCCCACCGCCAGCACGCTGGCGCCCTCGGCCTCCAGCCGCTGGGCCCAGGCCTCAGCCCCGGCGTCGATCCCCACCCCCATCGCCCGCAACCAGGCGAGGCGGCCCACCCGCACCGGCGCCTCGCCCCCCACCAGGCGCCCCTCCAGGCCCGAGCCCACCTCAGCGCGGCAGCTCTCCAGCGGCGGCAGCACGAGCGAGCGGGCGGCGGCCTCCTGCAATAGGGCATGGGCGAAGGGATGGCGGCTCTGCTGCTCCAAGGCGGCGGCGCGGATCAACAGCTCGCTCTCATCGGCGGCCTCCAGCACCGCCACCGCCGTCACCAGCGGCCGGCCCAGGGTGAGGGTGCCGGTTTTATCGAAGAGCACCGCATCGAGCCGGGCGGCGGTTTCGATCGCATCCCCCCCGCGGAACAACAAGCCGGCGCGGGCGGCCCGGCCCAGGCCCACGCTGAGCGCCGTGGGGGTGGCCAGACCGAGGGCGCAGGGGCAGGCCACCACCAGCACGGCGATCGACAGCTGCAGGGCCAGGACCAGGGGGGTGGGGGCTGCGGCCCCGAGCGAGCTGAGGTGATGCAGGCCGCCCGCCATGGCGTGGCCGGAAACGGCAGGCTGCAGCAGCTCGGGCCAGTGGCGGCCGCCCCACAGCCACCAGAACAGGAACGTGGCCAGCGCCAGCAGCAACACGGCCAACGCGAAGCCGCCGGCCACCCGATCCGCCAGCCCCTGGATCGGTGCCTTGCGGGCCTGGGCGCGCTCCACGAGCTGGACGATGCGGGCGATGGCGCTCTCGGCGCCGCTGCGGCTCACCTCCAGCACCAGAGGGGCCTCCAGGTTGAGGCTGCCGGCCGCCAAGGCGGCGCCAACGCCGGCGATCTGGGGCAGCGGTTCGCCGGTGAGGGCCGAGACATCGAGGGAGGAGCATCCATCCCGCACCACGCCATCGACCGGCAGTCGGTCGCCCGGCAGGATGCGCAGCCGATCGCCGGGCCGCAACCCGCCCACCCGCACGCGCCGGGGCGGGTCATCGCCCAGCAGCAGCAAGGCGTGATCGGGCTGGAGCGCCGCCAGCTCCTCGATCGCCCGACCGGTGCGCCAGCGCGCCCGCTCCTCCAGGAAGCGGCCGGTGAGAACGAAGCCCAGCAGCATCACCGGCTCATGGAAAAAGCAGGGGAAGCCGCTCGCCGGCCACAGCCAGCCCACCAGGCTGGTGGTGTAAGCGCTGAGAACGCCCAGGGCCACCAGCAGATCCATGCCGGGGAGCCGGGTGCGCAGGCTGTGCCAGGCCTGGCGCAGGATCGGCCGGCCGGGGCACGCCAGGGCGAGGGTGGCCACCAGGGCATGGAGGGCGGGGCGGCCCAGGGGGCTCTCGGGGGCCAGCCAGTCGAACGTGCCGGCATCGGCCAGGTGGCCCAGCCCCGAAACGAGCACCAGCAGGATGGCCACCACCAGCTGGCGCCACTGCTGCCACCAGCCGCGCTGCCGGCGGCGCTCCCGCAGGCCTGGCGGCTCCTCTCCCTCCTGGCGGGGCCGGGCCGGGAAGCCCAGGGCCGCCAGGCTCTCCAACACAGCCGGCAGCGGGTCCAGCTCGGCCGGCTCGAGCTCCAGCCAGGCGGTACGGGTCAGCAGGTTCACACTGGCGGCCCGCACGCCGCTCTGCTGGCGCAGCCGTTGCTCCACGGCCCGCACACAGCCCCCGCATTTCATCCCCTCCACCTCCAGCAACCGCACCTCGGCGGCAGGGGCCTCCGGAGCAACGGGTGCGGGCCGGGGCCGAGGGGGGGCGGAGGGAAGCACCGGGTTGCCAGCGGGCCGGACTTCAAGGCTAGGCAAAACCGCTCAGTCCTCCGCCTCCAGCTCCCGCCGCGCCTTCGCCAGCTCACCGCGGTCGGCCTCGCTGAGGGTGGGGTACTGGAGGTCGAGGCCCGCGAGGGCATCGATCACTGTGGCGGCCACCACCAGGCGGGTGAACCACTTGTGGTCGGCGGGCACCACCGTCCAGGGGGCCTGCTCCGTGGCGGTGTGCTGGATCATCTCCCCATAGGCGTGCATGTAGTCCGTCCAGAAACGGCGCTCGCGGATGTCGGCGGCGGAGAACTTCCAGTTCTTCTCCGGCTTGTCCAACCGCTCCAGGAAGCGCTTCTTCTGCTCCTGCCGCGACACATGCAGGAAGAACTTGCGCACCACGATGCCGTTGCGGCCGAGGTAATCCTCAAACTGGCGGATGTCGCGGAAGCGGTGCTTCCAGATTCCTTCCCCCAACAGCTGGGGCGGCAGCTTCTGGCGCTCCAGCAACTCCGGGTGCACCCGCACCACCAGGGTTTCCTCGTAGTAACTGCGGTTGAAGATGCCGATGCGGCCCCGTTCCGGCAGGTGGCGTTGGGCGCGCCAGAGGAAGTCGTGATCCAGCTCCTCAGCGCTGGGGGCCTTGAACGAGCTCACCTGGCAGCCCTGGGGATTCACCCCGCTCATCACGTGCTTGATCGTGCCGTCCTTGCCGGCGGCATCCATGGCCTGGAAGATCAGCAGCAGCCCCCAGCGGTCCTGCGCATAGAGACGATCCTGCAGCTGGGCAAGGATCTCCACGCCCTCCCGCAGCATGTCGGCGGCCGCCTCCCGGTCGGCGGGATCCAGGTCGAGGGTGCTGCCCGGGTCGCAGTCCGCCAAGCGAAAACCCTCGCCAGCGGCAACGCGGAAGGGGGCGCAGAGGCGATGGGCGCGCCGGAGGATCTCGGCCTTCTCCATGGCGGGATGGGGCGGGGCGGAATGGGGCGGGGTGAGGCACGGACCTGCCCACCATGGCCAGGGAGCCCCGCTTCGGCAGCCTGGGGCGGCAGGATGGGCCCACCCGCCCTTGCCGAGGCTGCTGCCGTGCCCCGTTCCCAGCGCAACGACAACTTCATCGACAAGAGCTTCACGGTGATGGCCGATCTGATCGTGAAGCTGCTGCCGATCGACGCCCGCTCGAAGGAGGCGTACGTGTACTACCGCGATGGCCTCTCCGCCCAGAACGATGGCGACTACGCCGAGGCGCTCGACAACTACGAGGAGGCGCTGAAGCTGGAGGAGAACAAGACCGACCGGGCCGAGATCCTCAAGAACATGGCGATCATTTTCATGAGCAACGGCGAGGAGGAAAAGGCGCTCGATTACTACCAGCAGTCGCTGCAGGAAAACCCCAGCTCCCCCTCCTGCTTCAAAAACATGGGGCTGATTTACGAGAAATGGGGCCGCATCGCCCAGGAGGCCGGCAACCAGGATGACGCCGATCGCTGGTTCGACCAGGCGGCCGAGCACTGGACCAAGGCGGTGCGCCTCTACCCCGGCGGCTACCTCGACATCGAAAACTGGCTCAAGTCGTCCGGCCGCTCGAACGTCGACGTGTACTTCTAAATGGACGTGTAATTCTAAACGGGCGTGTAATTCTAGATGGGCGTGTGCCTCTCTAAGGGTGCCGCTGGCTCTCCCCCCAGCGCCGCGGCCAGGGCTTCAGCCACCGTGGCCGCCTCGAGCAGTTGCAGGTTGAGGGAGGCGGCCGCGCCCGCCAGGCCGCTGCCCTTCGGCACCACCGCCCGGCGGAAGCCGAGACGGGCGCTCTCCTGCAACCGCAGTTCCAGCTGCCCCACCGGCCGCAGCTGCCCCCCCACCCCCAATTCCCCCACCAACACCGTGCCGGCGGGCAGGGTGAGATCGCGGTAGCTGGCCACCACCGCCGCAGCCACCCCCAGATCCGCCGCCGGCTCCTCCACCTCCAGGCCGCCGGCCACCGCCAGGTAGCAGTCGAAGCGGGAGAGGGGCACGGCCAGGTGCTTCTCCAGCACCGCCAGGATCTGGTGCAACCGGTTGGTGCCGATGCCGGTGGCGCTGCGCCGCGGGCTGGCGTAGCTGGTGGGGCTCACCAGGGCCTGCAGCTCCACCACCAGGGGCCGGGTGCCCTCACAGGCCACGATCGTGGCGGTGCCGCTGCTGGGCTCCTCCCCGCCGAGGAACAGCTCGCTGGGGTTGCTCACCTCGGCGAGCCCCCGGTCGCGCATCTCGAAGACGCCGAGTTCGTGGGTGGCCCCGAAGCGGTTCTTCACGGCCCGCAGCAGCCGATGGCTGGCGAAGCGGTCACCCTCGAAGGTGAGCACGGCATCCACGAGATGCTCCAGCACCTTGGGCCCGGCCAGCATCCCCTCCTTGGTGACGTGCCCCACCAGCACCAAGGCGGTGTGCTGCCGCTTGGCGATGCGGGCCAGGGCGGCGGCGCAGTCGCGCACCTGGGCCACCGATCCCGGAGCGCTACCCAGCTCGGCGTCGTGGAGCGCCTGGATACTGTCGATGATTGCCACCTGGGGCCGCAGGGATTCCAGCTCCTGCAGCACCAGCTCCAGATCCGTTTCGGAGAGGAGCTGCAGCTCGGGCTCGGTGGGCGAGGGGGAGCCGGCCGCGGCCCCCTCCGCGAGACGGCGCCAGCGCAACTTCACCTGCTGGGCCGATTCCTCAGCACTCACGTAGAGCACCGAGGCCCGCTCGGCCATGGCGCGGGCGCTCTGGAGCAACAGGGTGCTCTTGCCGATGCCGGGGTCGCCACCAAGCAGCACCAGGGAGCCGGGCACCAGGCCGCCGCCGAGCACCCGATCGAATTCGCTGTAGCCACTGCCCAGCCGCTGCAGGGGCCGCTCCCCCACCGCCGCGATCGGCTCGGACCGGCGGGCACGGCCGGGGGCGGGCGGCTCGCCAGGGTCGCTCACCGGGCGGCGGCGGCGGTTGTCGGCGGCGGCCTCCACCTGTTCCACCAGGGTGTTCCAGCCGCCGCAGCCAGCACAGCGGCCGAAGAACTGGCGGGTGCGGGCGCCGCAGCTCTGGCAGACGTAGGCGCTGGTGGGACGGGGCACAGCAGGGAAGGGGCGGAGGGCGGCGGAGGGCGGCGGAGGGCGGCGGACAGCGGGGCGGCGAGATGGGGCGAACTATGAAGAAAGGTGGCGTTCAATGAACCAGAGGGGCCTCCGGAACCTTCAGTGGGTCGGATGCCTGTAGAGCGTCCAGCGCCTGATGACGGCCCCCGCCCCCGCCCAAAATCTCGGTTCCAGCGCCGGCAGTGCCAAGGAAACCATCCTGGTGGTGGACGACGAGGCGAGCATCCGCCGCATCCTCGAAACCCGGCTTTCGATGATCGGGTATCAGGTGGTCACCGCCAGCGATGGGGAGGAGGCGCTGGAGGCCTTCCACCGCTCCCAGCCGGATCTGGTGGTGCTCGACGTGATGATGCCCAAGCTCGATGGCTATGGCGTCTGCCAGGAGCTGCGCCGCGAATCGGATGTGCCGATCGTGATGCTTACGGCCCTGGGCGATGTGGCCGATCGCATCACCGGCCTGGAGCTCGGCGCCGACGACTACGTGGTGAAGCCCTTCAGCCCCAAGGAGCTGGAGGCCCGCATCCGCTGCGTGCTGCGGCGGGTGGAGAAGGAGCAGGTGGCCGGCATCCCCAACTCCGGCGTGATCCAGGTGGGCGATCTGCGCATCGACACCAACAAACGCCAGGTCTACCGCGGTGAGGAGCGCATCCGGCTCACCGGCATGGAGTTCAGCCTGCTGGAGCTGCTGGTGAGCCGCTCGGGGGAACCCTTCAGCCGCGGCGAAATTCTCAAGGAGGTCTGGGGCTACACACCGGAGCGCCATGTCGACACCCGCGTTGTCGACGTTCACATCTCCCGGCTGCGCTCCAAACTGGAGGATGATCCGGCCAACCCCGAGCTGATCCTCACGGCCCGGGGCACTGGTTATCTGTTCCAGCGCATCGTTGAACCCGTTGCCTCCGAAGGAGCCTGATTCCGCCAGCCGCGCCCGGCGGCGCCTCGCTGGCCCCCGCAGCAAGCCGAGCCGGCCGATCCGGCGTTTGGTGATCTGGTATCGGCGGAACGCAGCCGTCACCAGCTTGGTGGGCACCGCCTCCGGTGCCGCCTCCGGTGCCGCCTCGGTGGCGGTGGAGGTGGCCACGGAGATGGCCGGGGCCGCTGGCAGCGTGGCCGGCTCCGTGCTCCAGCCC
>JBKDOZ010000195.1:0-16059 GCA_046342735.1 Synechococcaceae cyanobacterium | reverse complement strand
CGGGCGGTGAACAGCATCGAGGCTTCCTCCACCCCCGCCAGCTCCGCCAGTCGCTCGGTCTGGCCGGGATAGGCATGGCCCGCGGCGTGCCAACTCGCCTTGCAGATCGGGGCGGTCACCAGGCTGCGGCATTCTCCCCGCTGCACCAGATCCACGGCGCGGGTGAGCCAGGCGAAGCTGGCCGCCCCTTCCGCCGCCCCGCTGTGGCCCGGCCGCACCGCCGCCGCCAGGGGTTCATCGCAGATCGGGAAGGCCGCCGGATCGGCCAGGTCGGGCACACCGACCTTCAGCAGCTGCCGATGGCTCTGCATCAGCCAGCGGCGACAGCCCACCAGCACCACCGAGGCCGGATCGGGCCGCAGCCTCCCCAGCGCCCGCAGGGTCACCTCGGCGCCGAGGCCGGCGGGATCCCCCAGCGCGATGGCAATGGTGGCGGCAGGGCGCATCATGGAGACTTAATCGCTCTGGAGGTCCCCATGCTGCGGTGGTTGCTGGTTGGCCTGCTGCTGATGGGTGTGGGGATCGGATTCCAACGGGAGTGGCTGTGGGTGGATACGGAAAAGATGTCCACCGACCTGAATATGCCGTTTCTGCGGGATCCGCAGGCGATTCGGCGGCTGCAGTTCATCCGGGGCGAGCGTTGATGGTGGCCTCCACCCCCCCGCGGCTCTCCTCCTCCAGGCAGGCCCGGTAGCCCTCCCGGTAGGTGGGGTACCGCAGCCGGTAGCCCAGGGTTTCCCGCAGCAGTCGGCTGTCGGCGCGGCGGTTTTCGCCCCAGAAACTGCGGGCCATGGGGCTCATGGTTGGCGCCACCTGCTCCCAGCGCTGCAGCGGCGGCAGGGGCAGCTCCAGCAGGTGGGCGGCGTACCCAAGGGTCTCGCTGGAGGGGCAGGGCTGGGCATCGGCCAGGATCAAGGTGTCCGGCTGGAGGTCGGGCGGCAGCGTGAGGGCGTGCAGCACCCCGCCCACGATGTCGTCCACGTGGATCCGAGAGAACACCTGGCCGGGCTTGTGGATCAGCCGCGCCTCGCCCCGCCGCAGGCTGGCGAAAGGGGTGCGCCCCGGGCCATAGATCGCCGGCAGCCGCAACACCTGCACCGGCAGGCCGCTGTGGCGCCAGGCCCGCTCGCTGGCCAGCCGGGCGGCGCTGCGGCCGAGGCCGGGGTTGGTGGGGCTGTTCTCGTTCACCCAGGCGCCGCCGGTGTCGCCGTAGACGCCGGTGGTGGAGAGGTAGCCCACCCACGCCGGTCGCAGCGCCTGTAACACCTCGCCGAGATGGCGCAACACCGGGTCCTCCCCGTCGGGGTCGGGGGGGATCGTCACCAGCACGTGGCTCACCCCCGCCAGATCCGCGGCGCTGGGCACCACACCGGCCGCCCCATCGAAGCGCAGCCAGGCCGGGGTGGAGGGGGTGCGATCGCCGGGATCGGCGCCGCTGGGCTGCTGCCGGCCGGTGAGCAGGGCGGGCACGCCGTGGGCGGCCAGGTGGCTGGCAAAGCGCCGGCCGCTATAGCCCCCGCCCAGAACCAGCACGCGGGCGATGCCCCAGGGGTTGACACCCGCTCCCGTTGTGAGTACACCTGTATCACTGTTCACGTCTGTCCCTGTGGCCTCCTCCTTCGCTCCCTCCCTGGCTCGGCCCCTGTCCCCTTCCCTGGCTCGGTCCATGCGGCTGTCGGTCCCCGCGGCGCCCTGTCTCTCTACCCCATCGCCTGCCGTGCTGCGCCCCCGGGAACGCGGGGGGCACAGCGCCCGAGGGCCTCGCCACTCCGCCGTGGGGGTTCCCCTGGCCCTGGCGGGCTTGCTCCTGGGCATGGCGGTGCTGGTGGCACCGGAGCGGCCCGCCGATCAGGAGGCCATCTGCCATCGCCACAACGGCGTGGCAGCCTGTCGGGTCTGGTGATCGCCGCGCCGGGCCGTTGTCGGTGTGGCCTCGGGCGATGCCGCCTCGCCGGGCGGACGCGCCCAGTCCAACAGCCGTTAGGCGAGCCGCAGATCACCCTCGGTCCAGGCCCGCAGGGCCATGGACCGTCGCGGGTCGTAGAAGCTCTGCTGGCGGTACCAGGTAAAGGCGTCGCTGTCCCCCTTGCGGCCGTTGCACCCCAGGCAGGCCGGCACGCAGTTCTCGGTCACGCTGGCCCCGCCGCGGCTGCGGGGATGCACATGGTCGATCGATTCGGATGGTGCCCCGCAGTAAAGACAGCGGCTGCCGGTGAGTCGATGGAGGGATTGTCGCCAGCGGCGCGCACGCAGTTTGGGGCAGAGATCCTCAAGAAACACCCCATCGCCTGCGTGCATGGATGATGTCCGATTGGCGGGAGTCTGGCTGCAGTCACTGGGGTGTCAATGTGTCGGAGACGTCACTTTCCGAGATTGACGGCCCCGATTGTCCAAATGCGGCTGGGTCCCGCCGGCCTGATCGAGGTGGTCAGTCCCTTCGATGCGGTTACCCATGCCCAGCTGCGCTCGGTGCGGCCCCCCGGCCGCTGGCTGCCGCGGCGCGGCTGCTGGGAGTTTCCGTTCGAAGCCGCGGCGATCCTGGAGCGGCTGCTGGCGGGCCGCTTTCCCCGCACCCCAGAACTCGATCGCTGGTTGGCCTGGACGCGCCAGCCCCTGCCCCCCCTGCCCCCCCACCGGGTCCTGGTGTCCGCGTCCGATCTCGATCAGCCGGTGATCGATGGCCGCCGCCTGCTGGCCCATCAACGGGCCGGCGTGCGCTGGCTGCTGGCTCGCCGCGGCGCGATCCTGGCCGACGCCATGGGACTGGGCAAAACCCTCACCTCCCTCGCCGCCGCCCGCGCCATGGTTCGCCTGGCCGACTGCCGTGTCGCCGTTGTGGCCCCTGCCGGCCTGCATCCCCACTGGCGGCGGGAGGCGGCGGCCCTGGGCCTGCGGCTGGAGCTGCACAGCTGGGCCCGCCTGCCGGCGGAGTTGCCGGAGGCGGGCACGGTGCTGATCGCCGACGAGGCCCACTACGCCCAGAACCTCTCGGCCCGCCGCACCCAGTCCTTCCTGCGCCTGGCGCGTCACCCCCGCCTGCGGGCGGTCTGGCTGCTCACGGGCACGCCCATGCGGAATGGCCGCCCCTCCCAGCTCTTTCCCCTGCTGGCGGCGATCGGCCATCCCCTCGGCGGCGATCAGCGCGCCTTCGAGGAGCGCTATGCCCAGGGGCACTGGCGAGAACAGGGCGGGCGCCGGATCTGGCAGGCCAGCGGCGCCTCCCACCTGGCGGAGTTGCAGCGGCTGGCGCGGCCTCTGCTGTTGCATCGCACCAAGCAGCAGTGCCTCGACCTTCCCCCCAAGCAGCGCCGTGTCCACCCGGTGCCCCTGGAGCCTGCGGCGGCCCGCAGCTTCGATCGCCAGCTGCAGCGCACCGTGGAGGCCTACCGGCGCCGTGCCGCCCGGGGTGAGGTGCGTCGCGACGCGGAGGTGTTGGCCGTGCTCACGGCCCTGCGGCAGATCGGTTCCGCCTTCAAGCTGGCCGCCGCCGTGCGCCTGATCGAGGCTCTGCGGGCCGAGGGGGAGGCGGTGGTGCTGTTCACCGCCTTTGTGGCCAGCGCCCGCTCCCTCCATCGCCGCTTCGGTGGCGATGAGGGCGCCCTGCTGCTGGAGGGCGCCGTGCCGGTGCGCCGCCGCAGCACGGTGGTGGACGCCTTTCAGGCGGGCCGGCGCCCCCTGTTGATCGCCACCTATGGCACAGGCGGCCTCGGCTTCACCCTGCATCGCGCCCGCCACGTGGTGCTGCTGGAGCGCCCCTGGACCCCCGGCGACGTCGAGCAGGCCGAGGACCGCTGCCACCGCATCGGCATGGGGGCGGCGCTCACGAGCCACTGGTTGCAGCTCGGGGTGGCCGATCGCTTCGTTGACGACCTGATCGCCGGCAAGGCGGAACGGATCGCCGAATTGCTGCACACCCCCCACGAACGCCACCGCCGCCAGGCTCTGGCGCTGCTGGGTCGCCGCCTTCTGGAGGGCTGGCCGGAGGGCTGAGCTCCTACCCAGCCCTCACCCCTGACAGCTGGCGGCCCGCAGCCGCAGATCGCTACGCAGCAGGGGGTCGAGCCGGTCGGCCGGGAGGCGCGCCGCCAGTCGGGTGGCGGCGGCGATGTCACGGCACGCCTTGTCGACATCGCCGCGCAGGCTGTGGAGTAGGAAGCGCTCGTTCAGGGGCTGCGGGTCGCGGGGGAAGGCTGCCACCACCCGGTCGCAGCGGCGCAGTGCTTCTTCAATCGCCTCCATCCGCACCTCCCGCAGGCAATCGTCGTGGGAAAGGCGGCGCTGGGGGAGGGGTTCTTCGGCGCAACCGGCCAGGGCGGTTGCGATCAGCAGCAGCGGCAACAGCGACCGCATCCTGGCGCTTCTCCGCCGTCGCCGGGGCCCGCGGGGCCTGCCGGGGGGATCAGTTGCTGTACCGATCACCGCGCGTCATCGTGTTGCTGGCCCCCGCTCGTCCACCGGCAGGGGCAGCGGGGGTCACCTCGACGGCGGCCGCGCTCGGCTGACCCCGGCGATACATGTCGCCCAGGTAGCGGCCGCAATCGGGAAAGGTGCCCGGGTTGTTGACCACCGCCTCGGTGATCATCACCGCGGCATGCTCCGGAGAGGTGCGAAACATGCTGGCGCTCTGGCGCTTGATCAGCGCGTAGGCCGCATTCCAGCTCACGGTGTGGTCGTTGCCGTTGTTGCGCATGAAGCAGTACACCTGTGCCCCCTTGGCCCCGGGGCCATCGCCGGGGGCGGCCTGGGCGCTTCCGGCCAGCGGGGTCAGCAGTCCGAGGGAGGTGCCGCCCACGGCGAGCAGCGAGAGCAGCCGGGAGCGCAGCAGAACGGGCAGGCGGGGAGCCATCGGGCGGGGGGAAGGACAGCCGGTGGACCAACGTATCGAGTCCACACCGGCTGTCCAGGGGGCCGGCCGCCGCACCGGACTCCCTCGCCCGCGAACCTGCGTGGCGCTCACCCCGGCGGCGTTCCGCTTCCACCCGGCAGCACCAGCTTCACCACCAGGGGCAGCACCAACAGCACCGTGATCAGGCGCACGGCGTGCAGGGCAGCCACCGCCGTACCCACTCCGAATTCCGCCCCCACCAGGCTCATGCCGCTGATGCCGCCGGGGGCGGCCCCCAGCAGGGCCACCACCGGATCGATGCCCAGCAGCCGCGCGCTCCAGAGCCCCACGACGATCCCGGTGATCACCAGCGTGACCGTGATCAGCAGCGCCGGCCGCCAGAGGGTCCCCAGCTGACTCACCGTGCCGGCGGTGAGGCCCGTTCCGATCACGGTGCCAATGGCGATCTGCAGGAAGGTGCGGGTGCCCAGCGGCCACTGGGCCAGCTCCAGCCGACCGCTCACACTCACCAGGGCCGCCCCGAGCAGCGCGCCCACCAGGCCCGCCGAGGGGATGCCCGTGCGCTGGGCCAGCAGCCCCCCCCCGGTTCCCGCCAGCGCATAAAGGATCAGGGTCCAGGGATGGGTCATCGGCCGCACCAGGCGCCCAGTACTTCCTCTTCAGTCTGCGAGATCGTCGAGGGCAACGGCTTGAGAGAGAGGCTGGCTTGTGTTGTCATGCGCCGAGATGTTTCCCTTGCCATGGCCACCCCATCGGTTTCGTTCCGCATCACCCGCAGCGCCGAGGATCTGGCTGCCACCATCCATGCCCTCTCCCAGCGGCTGGTGACGCTGGAGCAACGCCTCGCGGTCATGGAGCAGCAGGCGGTCACCCCGGCGCCGGAAGACCCGGAAGAGCTCGCCAGCCTCGACAACGTGGAGCGACTGTTGCGCGACTGCCGCGATCTCCTGGAGGACAGCAGCGGCGCGGCGGCCATGCCGGAAGAGGATGGCGACAGGTTTGCGGAGGTTCGGGACGGCTATCCGGCCGCCGCCTGATGCCACCCCCTGGCCAGGGGTGACACAATGGGAAGAAAGTCGGCCATGGCTTTCCCCGCCCCCACGCCTTCCGGCCCTTCGAGCGGTTCCTCCTTCGGTCCGCGCAGCATTCCTCGGCCAGCTCCCGCCTGCGCTGTGAGCCCGAAGCCATCGGCCAGCGCCCCCCGCTGCCAGGTGTCTGCGCGCACTCCCGCCGAGGGGGAACATCAGCGAGAGAAGCTTCAGTTTGCCTTGGCGGTGGCTCTCACCCGCGGCGATCTGGCCCGTTCCCAGCTGTTGCGCGATCAGATCGCTGCCCTGGGCGAAGAGCTTGAAGAGCCTGGCACCTGACACCACTCATTTTTCTGTTGCACGCTGGTTTCGCCCGCCGCCTGCGGCGTTGGCTCTTCACGCCTTAAAGTGGCCACAAGGGCCGAATCTTGTTACACTGCCTCCACTGGATTCCCGGGATGGCGGAGGTGCGTTATTCGCCCTTTCTCCATTTCTCCCTGGCGTTGATTGTCGTCCTTGTTGGCGCGAACGCTTGGGAACGCTGATTTCTTCCTTCGCCAGCCCCGCCGCTTGGCAGCACCGTTCCCCCGATCCGTACCCGGCCGGCTTTCCGCCATGCCTCCGCCGCCCCCTTCCGGACCCATGACCGTCCTCCCGTCCTCCGCGACACTTCCGCGCCCCAAGGTTTCCCGGGGAACCCACAGTTCCGTGCTCCCCGCCTCGGGCAACGCTCAGGCCGGTAACGAGCAGCGTCAAGGGTTTCTGGATCGCGCCGAGAGCCTGCACGGCCAAGCCCGTCTGCGGGCTGAAGAGGGAGACATCGAAGCGGCCGCCCGCCTGATCCTCCAGGCCCTCGATTGTGAACGGCGCGCCGGGGGGCTCGGGCCCCAGGTGCTCCAGCTGATCAAGCCCCGCGGCTAATCGCGGCCGCGGCGCGCTCCACCGCATCGCCCAACGCCGTGGCAGAGGCTCCCAGCGCCTACGTGTCGCAGTTCGGCCAGGATCGGTTCCTGGACCAGCAGTTGTTCTGCGGTGCGCAAAACCTATTCTTTGTCGAGATCGGATCGGCGGATCCGGTTCAGATCAACAACACCTTCTTCCTGGAGTCGCAACGAGGGTGGCGGGGGCTGCTGATTGAGGCCCGCCCCTCGGCTTGTGCGCTGTTGCGCAGTCAGCGCAGCTCGGAGGTGATCAATGCCTGCGTGGCGGATCGGGCCGGCCGATCAATCTTCCTCGACTATGGCTATCTCGCGGGCCTTTGCAAGTTCATGGGCCCCCGTGAGCATGCCTACATTGAGCACTACAACGCCCACGACAGAGATGTGCGCGCCCACTGGGTGGATACGGTGCCTCTTGCTGACCTCTTGCGGGCCCGGGCCATTGCCACCGTCCACTTGCTCGCCGTGGATGTGGAGGGGGCCGAATTGGCCATCCTGAGGAGCCTTGATTTCGCCGCCGTGCGGGTGGAGGTGATCCTCGTGGAATGCAATACGGCTGCGGTGGCCAAGGAAGTCAAGAGCTTCCTGCTCGATCAGGGATATCACTTTCTACGGCGCATCGGCGTGGATCGCCTGTTTGTGCACCCCCAATCCCCCTGGCTACCCGATGGTGAGAAGGAGGGGGCCAGCGAAAAGGCCTGATGGCAGCCGCTGCTGGCGCCCCGCACGAATCCCTAGATCTCGGGCATGCCGTTGCCGTTCACCGTTTGCTGGATCGGCTGGATCGGCTGGATGCGCTGGATGGGTGGTTTGGTGCCGGTGGTGGTGCTGAGGAGGAAGTCAGGATGGTCAGCTCAATCGCTGCTGTCGATCTTTGGGCTTGAATCGTCGTTCCGCTTCGGGCGCCAGGCGATGGCTGCCGTTCCTGTGGCAACTCCTGCACCCGCCAAGAGAGCGCTGAACGGCAACAGGAAGAACGGTTCGTGCAGCACACCTTGTCTGTCTACACGGGATCCGATCAGCTTGAAGACCAGGAGCGCACTGACCGAACAGCCAAACAGAATGAGACTGAGTTTTCCCAGGGATTTTTGCCTGGCTGATTGGACCCATATTTGATCGGAAAGGAGCCTAGGTGTGCCATGACCTATCGAGAGGTGACACAACACTGGCGACTGCGTGGAAAGGAATGATTACGCCCTCATGGCAAGCCATCAAGAACGCCGTTGCCACAATACCGCCTATGCCACGGGTCCGATCAAGACCGCGCAAGTGATGGACGATTGTGCTCACGAGGACTTGCTAGATGGGAAACTTGCGGATCTGGCTGTCGTCTATGGCGCCCTGAATGGCGATGGCTTCGGCGACGCCGTTTCGTTGACTCTGGCGCAGGTTGGTGATAGCGTTTTCACCCGACATTTCGAATGGGGGCGGCGGCCATGACCCGTTTTTCTTCTGGGTTGGCCACGGCGACCCTGGTCCTTGTGGCGACAGTGTTTGCTGTCCCTGGGCAAGCCCAGCCCATGGGTGCAGAGGCCCTGGGTAAGGCCAGAAGCCATTGCCTTGCCTCCGTAGCGAAAGTGGTTGGCCTCCCCGTCAGTCGCCTGACGGTGATCAAGCAAACCCATGAGGCTTCGGGGGTGACCTTCGATGTCAACGTACCGAAGGCCACCGCTCCCTGGGCCTGTGTGACCGATCGCCAGGGGAAGGTGAAAGATGTCTACTTCAAGGGGTCGGAAGGAGCCCTTTAGCGTTCGTTTGCGGTACTCCGCATCCCATGGAGGAGACCGTAGCCACCGGTGCTTCTGGTGGCCGCGGCCCGTTTCTTTTGTCGTGGCTACGGTCTGATCAGGGGGCTTGGCGTCGGCCATGGGGCAGGCGCTTCAGCGCTGATCGGCATGCTGGCAGACAGCATTGCGCTCCCGCTTGCCCACCGCCACGACAAGCACGAAGAGCTCATGGTCCCGCACCTCGTAGATCAGGCGGTACCCGGTGGCACGCAACTTGATCTTGTAGCGATCACAGGATCTCCGCAACTTGCTCGCGGGGATCCTGGGCTCAATCAGCCGCTCGGCCAACTTGTTCTTGAACGGCTCCCGGATGAAAGGCAAGCTCAAAGGGCATCGAGGCTGAGCCGCACCGGCTCCTGGCCGTCCACCAGATCTATCCGTTCTTTGTAAGCCCTGGCCGGCACGCAGTAGAAACCCGGCTCGTTGCGGTTCAGCACCGCGACGGCCATCCCCTCTCCAGCCGCCACGGCGGCTATGGGGGTTTTTCTTGTGCTCCGAGATGCTTACGGCTGTCTCGGTGAGTACGCGGTGGACCATTAGCGGGACAGGGAAGGCAAGACACCTCGCTCTAGGTCTCTGGACAGGTCTCTTTCCAGGCCTCTGGAAAGGTCGCTGGGTGGGTCTGGATTGAGTGGGTGGTGCCCGGCAGGTCTCCAGCGAGTCGGGAGAGCGTCCTGGGGAATTGTTTCGCTGTACTTGCAGGATCCGGCGATCGGTCGTTGATGCCGAAGCGGCTTGCTTTGACCACCTTCGGACATGATGTTGGGCCTGATTCAGTTAGTAACCTCCGCCTGGCCGTGATTCCGGAGATTCCAGGGATCGTCGGCCCATGCGTTAACCCCGCGCAGGTGAATGCCTGGCGAATCAATGGCGCAGTCGTGAGAGAAGCGCTGTGAGAAGTTTGCTGCCACTCCCTGGCATTGACTATCATTAACTGGTCCTGATGGCCCTCTGGTAGTCGATGCGAGAGCGGGCCGTACGCTTGGCCTTCAGCGATTCTCAGCTCTGGACTTGAAGCGGGTGACCGGACTCGAACCGGCGACGTTCAGCTTGGGAAGCTGACATTCTACCACTGAATTACACCCGCATCCATTCAATCTAGCACGTAAAGGCCCCCGCTCCCTCCAAGGCCCTGGAGGGAGCGGGGGCTGGGCAGCCGGGTGGGTTTTAGGGCTTGGCGGCGGCGGCTTCCTCGCACTTCACGGCAGCCGAGAGCTCGCGGCGAGCGGCGATCACCGGGGCGGCCTTGGCTTTCAACTGCAGGGCAGCCTGTTCCAGGGTCTGGTTCTTGCGGCTGGCCACGCGGGCGACATCCCCCTTGAAGGTCTGCAGCTGCTTCTGGAAGTTCTCCAGACGCAGCTTTTCGAGGGTCTGCTCCGCGGCTTCCAGGGAATTCAGGGCCTTGGCCAGGGCCTGATCCGCCGCCACCGCCTCGCCCACCGTGGACGTGGGTTTCAGGGCATCGACCTGATCAAGGGCGCTGCCCACGCTGGCGAGCTGGGCGCAGATCTTGGCTTCAGCTTTTTGTTCCTTCTGGGCCAGGTTCTGGGATTGGCAGCCGGCTGTGGTGAGGGCCAACAGGCAGGTGACGGCAAGCAGAGGACGGCGCATGGCTCGGTTTCTGTTCAGAGTGAACACTAGGCAGCCCGCGCCGTCCTGCCACCTTCTGTTAGCGGTTCAGCTCCGCGGCGGCGGCGGCCACCCCCGCGCCGGTGGGCGCCTTGCCCAGGCCCAGACCCTCCAGGGTGGCCTCGATCGCCGCCACCGCCGTGAGGATGTCGCGATCGCAGACGAAGCCCAGGTGGCCGATGCGGAACACATGGCCCTTGAGGTGGTCCTGGCCGCCGGCCAGCAGGATGTCAAAGCGCTTGCGCACCTCCTTGCGCAGGCTTTCGGCATCGATCCCTTCCGGTGCCACCGCCGTGATCGCCGGGCTGCCGTGGCCCTCGGCGGCGTAGAGCGGCAGACCAATCGCCTTCATCGCCGCCTGGGTGGCGCGGCGGTGCCGGTCGTGGCGGGCCACAATCGCCTCCAGCCCCTCGGATTGCATCATCTCCAGGGCCGCCTGGAGGGCGAAGTAGAGGTTGATCGCCGGCGTGAAGGGATTGCTGTCGGCCTTGGCCGACTTCCGGTACTTGCCCAGATCGAGATAGAACTTCGGCAGGTCGGAGCGCTCGTAGGCGCCCCAGGCCCGCTCGCTCATGGCCACGAAGCTCAGTCCTGGCGGCATCATGTAACCCTTCTGGGATCCGGACCCGATCACATCCACGCCCCAGGCATCCATCGGCACATCGGCGGCCCCCAGGCTGGTGACGCAGTCGGCGATGGTGAGGGCGGTGCCGTGGGCCCGCACGTGGCCGGCGATCGTCTGCAGGTCGTTGATCACCCCGGTGGAGGTTTCCGAGTGGGTGAGGATCACCGCGCGGATGCTTTTCTCCCCATCCGCCTCCAGCGCCGCCCGGAACGCCTCCGGATCCAGCGGCTGGCCCCACTCGGCCTTGATCACCTGCACATCCAGGCCGTAGGCCTGGGCCACCTTCACCCAGCGCTCGCCGAACTTGCCGTTGTCGCCGCACAGCACGCGGTCGCCGCGGCTGAGGGTGTTGATGATGCCCGCCTCCATGGCGGCGGTGCCGCTGCCGGTGATCACGAGCACGTCGTTGCTCGTTTGGTGCAGCCACTGCAGCTGCTCGGTGGTGCGGTGAACGATCGCCTGGAAGTCGGCGCTGCGGTGGCCGATCGGATGGCGCGCCATCGCTTGCAGGACCGTTTCCGGAACGGGCGTCGGGCCGGGGATCATCAGGGTGAGCTTGTCCTGCATGGTGGCGGCGGAGGGGGAGCGGGTTGCGCCGGCGCGGGCCGCGCAATCGACCACCATAAAAAATGACGTCCCCCACCCCCAGCCGATGCGCGGCTACACCCTGCCGGTCTGGTTGGCCGCCGCCGCCCGTGCCGCCCTCGGGGCCTTGCGGCAGGAGCCCTTCTCCGCCTGCCCCGAGCTCGAGCTGCTCGAGCCGCCTGGCCGCCAGCCCGTGCCGGTGCGCGCGGCGGCGCCCCTGGCGGACGGCTGGGCCCTCGGCGTCAGCCGCTGCGATCCCGGCGAGGGGCTCGACCTCACCCGGGGGCTGGAGGTCTGGGCGCTGCTGCGCTGGCGGGAGGATCCCGCCCCGGCAGACAGCCCACCCCCGGCCGACCCCGATGACTGGCTGACCCTGGAGGCGGGCGAGGGGGTGGGGGTGCACGCCGAGAGCGGTGAGGCCTGCCTCTCCGCCTATGCCCGTCAGCTGCTGGAGGCCAACCTGCGCCCCCTGCTGCCCCCCGGCCGCGGCCTGCGGTTGCGGGTGGTGTTGCCCGAGGGCAGGCGCCTGGCCGAGCGCACCAGCAACGCCGCCTTCGGTGTGGTGGAGGGGCTGGCCCTGATCGGCACCCGCGCCGAAACCCTGGCCGGCGCCGACCCGGATCCGGTCGGCCGCGGCCTGCAGGAGCTGGCGGAGCGCGCCGCCGCCCCCGGCTTCTCCGGGGATCTGGTGCTGGTGATCGGCGCGAACGGCCTCGACCTGGCCCCCCGCCTCGGTCTGCCCCCAGACCTGCTGCTCAAGGCCGGCAACTGGCTCGGGCCCCTGCTGGTGGCCGCCGCCGAGCGGGGCGTGCGGCGGCTGCTGCTGTTTGGCTACCAGGGCAAGCTGCTCAAGCTCGCGGGCGGCATCTTTCACACCCACCACCACCTCGCCGATGCCCGTGCCGAGGTGCTCACCTCCCTGGCGGCCCTGGAGGGCCTGCCGTTGGAAACCCTGCGGGAGCTGCACGCCGCCGCCACGGTGGAGGCGGCCCTGGCGGGGCTGGAGGCGCGCGATTCGGGCGCCGCGGACCGCCTGCGTCGCCGGGTGGCCGCCGCGGTGGAGGAGCGGGCCGTGGCCTATCTCGCCCGCCATGGGGTGCCGCCGATGGTGGTGGGCGCCGCCCTGTTTGATCGCGGTCGGCGCCTGCGGGCCTGCGGCCCGCGGGGGGCGGAGCTGTTGGGGGCCTTCAGGCAGGCGCCGTAGGGTGCAGGGAACGATCCGGTGGCCCGCGTCACCGGCTGCCTGCCGCTCCGATGACCCAGCAGCTGACCCAGCAGCCCGTCCGCGACGAGGCGAGCGGCTCCAGCCGCCCCCCCGCGATCGTGATCCTTGACTTCGGCTCCCAGTACTCCGAGCTGATCGCCCGCCGCGTCCGCGAGACCGAGGTGTTCTCGCTGGTGATGAGCCACACCACCTCCGCGGCCGAGCTGGCCCGGCTGGCGCCCCGTGGCCTGATCCTCAGCGGTGGTCCCAGTTCGGTGTACGAGGCGGGGGCGCCGCTGTGCGACCCGGCGATCTGGGATCTGGGCATCCCGGTGCTGGGGGTCTGTTACGGCATGCAGTTGATGGTGCAGCAGCTCGGGGGGGCGGTGGTCGCGGCCGGCCGCGCCGAGTACGGCAAGGCCCCCCTGTTCGTGGACGATCCCACCGATCTGCTCACCAATGTGGGCGAGGGATCCACGATGTGGATGAGCCACGGCGATTCGGTGGAGCGCCTGCCGGAGGGTTTCGTGCGCCTGGCCCACACCGCCAACACCCCTGAGGCCGCGGTGGCCCACCACGCGCGCCATCTCTACGGCGTGCAATTTCACCCCGAGGTGGTGCACTCCCGCGATGGCATGGTGCTGCTTCGCAATTTCATCTATCACATCTGCGGTGCCCAGCCCGACTGGACCACCGATGCCTTCATCGACGAGGCCGTGGCGGAGGTGCGTTCCCAGGTGGGGGATAAGCGGGTGCTGCTGGCCCTCTCCGGCGGGGTTGACTCCTCCACCCTGGCGTTTCTGCTGCACCGGGCGATCGGCGATCGCCTCACCTGCATGTTCATCGATCAGGGCTTCATGCGCAAAGGCGAACCGGAATTCCTGACGGAGTTCTTTGATCGCAAGTTCCATATTCGGGTGGAGTACATCAATGCCCGTGAACGCTTCCTCACCCGCCTTCAGGGGGTCGTGGATCCGGAGGAGAAGCGCAAGATCATCGGGGCGGAATTTATCCGGGTCTTTGAGGAGGAGAGCAAGCGCCTTGGTCCCTTCGACTATCTCGCCCAGGGCACTCTTTATCCCGATGTGATCGAGTCCGCTGGCACCAATGTCGACCCTGCCACCGGTGAGCGGGTGGCGGTCAAGATCAAGAGCCACCACAACGTCGGTGGTCTGCCCAAGGATCTGCAGTTCAAGCTGGTCGAGCCGCTGCGTCGTTTGTTCAAAGATGAGGTGCGCAAGGTGGGCCGCGCCCTCGGCCTGCCCCAGGAGATCGTCGGCCGCCATCCCGTCCCCGGCCCGGGCCTGGCGATCCGCATCCTGGGCGAGGTGAGCGACGAAAAGCTCGACATCCTCCGCGATGCCGACTGGATCGTGCGCGAGGAGGTGCGCGAGGCCGGCCTCTATGACGAAATCTGGCAGGCCTTTGCCGTGCTGCTGCCCGTGCGCAGCGTGGGCGTCATGGGCGACAAGCGCACCTACGCCTATCCGGTGGTGCTGCGCTGCGTTTCCTCCGAAGACGGCATGACCGCTGACTGGTCGCGCCTGCCCTACGACCTGCTGGAGACGATCTCCAACCGCATCGTCAACGAGGTGAAGGGGGTCAACCGCGTGGTCCTCGACATCACGAGCAAGCCCCCCGGCACGATCGAGTGGGAGTGAGGGTTGCCCGGCCCCACCCTGGCGGCCCCCGGACCACCCCGATACCATCAGGGCCCGCCGGCAACCGCTCCGCCGTGACCCCCGCCACCAGCGCCACCACCGGCACCACCGGCACCGATCAGGAATCCCAGCTGCAGCGCCGCCTGCAGCAGGACACGATCGTGCTGGCGGGGAAGACCATCTACCTCAACCCCTTCCTGTACTGGCGCCGCTTTGACGCCAATACCGACCGCTGGCTCAGGGAGCCCGGCCAGCTCAGCGAGGACCAGATCCAGGCCAACCGCCGCCGCTTCTATCCCGAGGTCGACTGGGACCACCTCGAGCCCGAGGAGCTGGCCACCAAGGACGGAGCCGTCGAGATGTTCCTCAAGAGCCTCGAGCTGATCAGCACCTTCAACCCCGACCTCAGCGCCGGCCACCTGCTGGAGGTGGAGCGCAAGATGGCCGTCACCAAGAAGATCGCCTTCGAGCGCTGGGTGGGCCGCGCCCTGCGCCGCCGCGACCAGGAGGTGCAACGGCAGCGCCGTCGCTTCGATCGCGAGCGCTTCCTGCGCAGTTGGCTGGAGTGGTTCGGCCATGAGGGCACCCGCCGGGCCGTGCTGCCCTTGGCGGCCCTGCTGGTGATCGCCGCCAGCGCCGGTTGGTGGGCCGGCGCCCATCGCACCTGCGCGCCGCCGGTGGTGGATCCGGGTGTGAGCCGCACCAGCCCCTGACCCCGCCGCCCCCACACGCCAGACTGGGGCTCCCCCGCCCCCGGCCCGCGCCATGGCTGCCGATCCCCTCGATGCCCTGCGCCTGACCCTGATGCAGGACGTGCTCCCCGTTGGCCTGGCGGTCGCCGACCGGGTGCGGCGGGGAGGCCCCCGCGAGGTGCTCGCCGCCTTTGATGGCAGCCGGGCCGATCCCCTGGGTCGCCTGCGCGAGGAGGGTGAGCCGGCCGCCAGCCAGCTGCGCGACAGCCTGGATCGCCTCCAGCCGGGCCTGGGCAACCCGGTGCTCAAGGTGGAGGTGCAGGACGGGGGCACCGTGTCGCCCGCACCGGCCACCCCCGCGGCGTCCCCCGCCCCCGCCTGGGAGGCTCCGCCGGAGCCCGATGCCAGCAACCCGGCGGAGCTCCAGGCCACCCTCAGCCGCATCGCCGCCCGCCTCGATCAGTTGGAGCACCGCCTCACCAGCGCCGGCATCGCCACCGGGCTCTGATGGGCATCGCGCCGGGGCGAACGCGGCATACGGGCGTAGGCCCCCAGCCCGTCCTGCTGCTGCTGTTCGTTCTGTTGCTCAGCGGTGCGATCACCAGTCGCCTGGCCTGGCTGCAGTTGATCCACGGCGCCGAGAACCGGGCGATGGCGGAGGAGAACCGCATCCGCCTGATCCCCCGCGATCCCGTGCGCGGTCGCCTGCTGGATCGCCAGGGCCGGCTTCTGGCCTCCAACCGGCTCCTCTACCGGCTCCATCTCGAACCGCGGCTGGTGGCGGAGGCCGCCTGGCCCGACCTGCGCGATCGGCTGGCCCGGCTGCTGGCCATCCCGGCCGATCAGCTGGAGCGCCAGCGCCGTCAGGGCGTTGGGCCCGATGGCTTCCGCCTCCCCCTCACCGGACCGCTGACCCCGATGCAGGTGCTGCGCCTGAAGGAGCAGGCGCCGCAGCTCCGGGGCGTGGATGTGGGGATTGAGGTGCTGCGCGCCTATCCCCACGGCAGCCTCGCCGCCCACGTGATCGGCTACACCAGCAGCATCGGCGAGGAGGAGTACCAGCG
>JBKDOZ010000194.1:0-7995 GCA_046342735.1 Synechococcaceae cyanobacterium | reverse complement strand
CAGCTGCACCACGGCGCGGCTGTGGTCGCCGATCACCTTCAGGGAGGTCTGGCGCTTGGGTTCTAGCTGGCAATAGGTGAGCCCCGCCTGGGAGGCCGCCGTTTCGATCAGCGGAAAGATCAGATCGGTTTCGTAGTTGTTCGCCACCCCCTGCAGGATTTGCGCCATCCGCTCCAGACCCATGCCGGTGTCGATGTTGCGGTTCGCCAGGGGTGTGAGGGTGCCTTCCCCATCACGGTTGTACTGCATGAAGACGAGGTTGTAGAACTCGATGAAGCGGCTGTCGTCCTCCAGGTCGATGGCCTCATCGCCAAGCTCGGGCTTGAAGTCGTAGTAGATCTCCGAGCAGGGTCCGCAGGGGCCGGTGGGGCCCGAAGCCCAGAAGTTATCGGCCTCATCCATGCGCACGATCCGTTTGGGGTTCACACCCACCTCATCGCGCCAGATCGCAGCTGCCTCGTCGTCTTCGCGGAACACGCTCACCACCAGCTGGCGCGGATCGAGGCCGAACACTTGCGTGCTCAGCTCCCAGGCCCAGGCGATCGCCTCAGACTTGAAATAATCGCCAAAGGAGAAATTGCCCAGCATCTCAAAAAACGTGTGGTGGCGCGCCGTGCGGCCCACGTTTTCAATGTCGTTGGTGCGGATGCACTTCTGACTGCTGGTGGCCCTTGGCGCCGGCCGCTCCGCCTGTCCCAGAAACACCGGCTTGAACGGCAGCATCCCCGCGATCGTCAGCAGCACCGTCGGGTCGTCGGGCACCAGGGAGGCGCTGGCCATGCGCCGGTGGCCCCGCTCCCCATAAAAACGCAAAAATGCCTCGCGGATCTCCGCGCCGGATTGGGGACGGCGGCCGGGTGCGGGGGCGGGCGCGGCAGTCATGGCGGGCGGTGCGGAAGGCCCATGATCCCATCGCGGCCCCATGACCGGCGATGATCGGCCGGCGATGGCCCCCCTGCGCGCTTCCTTGCCCCCCGCCGCGTCCAACGCCACCTCCAGCGCCTCCCCCAGCGCCACCCCCCGCGACACTGATCGCGCTGCCGATCACCGCGGCCGCTTGCGCCTGCACTCGCTCAGCTGGGCCCTGCTGGCGGGCGCCGCCGCCGGCGCCCTGGCCCTGCCCGGCGGCCTCGAACCGGCCCTGCGCTCCGGCGCCGCCGGCTTCTTCTATGGCCTGCTGGCCTTCCATCTGCAGCGCGTCGACCCGGACGACAGCCACCTGCAGGCGGGCCTGGTGGGGGCGGTCTGCGGGCTGCGCAGCCTCGGTGGCCCCCTGCCCCTGCCCCCCCTGCCGGCACCCCCCTGGCCAGCCATGGATCCCCTGGGGCTGGCCGAAATCCTGCGAACCGCGATGATGGGGGCCCTGGGTGGCTGGCTGCCGCTCTGGCTGCCCCTGATCGGCAGCGCCCTGGCGCTGCATGGTGCCCTCCGCCTGCTGCCCGCCCTGCGGCCATGAGCCTGCTGCACGCCACCTGGCTGTTCCCGCCCCAGGGCTCCGGCGGACGGCTGCTGCTCTGGGCCGACACCTGGCGCGTCGCCAGCCCCGTGCAACCCGGCCCCGAGGTCAGCGACCACCCCCTCGCCCTCAGCCAGGACGACCTGGCCGCCTGGCTGGACGACCACGACCTCTGGAGCGAGGCCCTGCGCCCCGCCGTCGCCACCCTCACCCTGCCCAGCCGTCGCCAGGCCGCCCGCGGCCGCAAGCGGGGCGAGGGCGAGTGGAGTGGCCTGCCCCTGCAGGCCGGCGAACCGATCCCCAAGGAACCGCTCTGGTGGCCCTGGCGCGTGGAGGGGTGGGCGCTGGAGCCCGGCGCCGCCGGCGAGTGGCTCAGCGGCCTGCCCCTGGCGGAGGGGCGCCCCGACCTGGCGGACGAACTGCGCTGGTGGACCCACCTGCAGCGCTGGGCCCTCAGCCTGATCGCCCGCGGTCGCTGGTTGCCGCTGGTGGAGGAGGGCCGCGCCCGCTGGCAGCCGCTGATCAACCGGGAGGGCGACCGGCGGCGGTTGGAGGAGATGGCGGCGCGCCTGCCCCAGGCCGCCTGCTGCGCCATGGCCGATGAGGCGCTGGCCTGCCGCCGCCCCGGCAGCGGCCGCCTGCGGGTGGCGAGCCTGCTGGAGGCGCTGCTCGACGGCCAGATGCGCGCCGGCCACAGCCCCGATCCCGCCGAGCTCGATCCGCTGCTCGCCGCCTGGGACAAGGCCCTGGCCAAGGGGGACGGGCGCCTGAAGCTCGATGCGGAGGAGAGCGAACGGCTGGAGATCGCCACCCACCACTGGCGCGAGGCGGTGACGGGCCGGGTAGCGCCGGCGCGGGCCTGCCTGGAGCTGTTCACGCCGCCGGAGGGGGAGGAGCTCTGGGAGCTGCGCGTCTCGCTCCAGGCCGAGGCCGATCCCAGCCTGCGCCTGCCCGCCGGCTCGGTCTGGGCCCGCGGCGACCACCCGCTGCAGCTGGGCGAGGTGGAGGTGGAGCAGCCGGGCGAGCTGCTGCTGGAGGGCATGGGCCGCGCCCTGCAGGTGTTCCCGCCGATCGAGCGCGGCCTCGACGCTTCGGCGCCGGAGACCATGCAGCTCACCCCCGCCGAGGCGTTCGTGCTGGTGCGCACCGCCGCCGCCCAGCTGCGCGATGTGGGGGTGGGGGTGCTGCTGCCCGCCAGCCTCAGCGGCGGCCTCGCCAGCCGCCTCGGCCTCGCGATCACCGCCGAGCTGCCCACCCGCTCGCGCGGCTTCAGCCTGGGGGAGAGCCTCCAGTGGAGCTGGGAGCTGATGATCGGCGGCGTCACCCTCAGCCTGCGGGATCTGGAGCGGCTGCAGGCCAAGCGCAGCCCGCTGGTGCAGCACAAGGGGGCCTGGATCGAACTCCGCCCCGCCGACCTGCGCAACGCCGAGCGCTTCTGCGCCGCCGATCCCGGCCTCAGCCTCGACGACGCCCTGCGCCTCACCGCCAGCGACGGCGAAACGCTGATGCGATTGCCGGTGCATCGCTTCAACGCCGGTCCGCGGCTGCAGGCGGTGCTGGAGCAATACCACCAGCAGAAGGCACCCGATCCGCTGCCGGCGCCGGAGGGATTCGCCGGCCAGCTGCGGCCGTATCAGGAGCGGGGGCTGGGCTGGCTGGCCTTCCTGCACCGCTTCGACCAGGGGGCCTGCCTGGCCGACGACATGGGCCTGGGCAAGACGATCCAGCTGCTGGCCTTCCTGCAGCACCTCAAGGCCGAACAGGAGTTGCACCGCCCCGTGCTGCTGGTGGCCCCCACCTCGGTGCTCACCAACTGGAAGCGGGAGGCGGCCGGCTTCACGCCGGAGCTCTCCGTGCGCGAGCACTACGGCCCGCGGCGGCCCTCCAGCCCCGAGGCGCTGGCGAAGGCGCTGGCGGGGGTGGATCTGGTGCTCACCAGCTACGGGCTGCTGCAGCGCGATTCCGAGCTGTTGGAAACGATCGACTGGCAGGGGGTGGTGATCGATGAGGCCCAGGCGATCAAGAACCCGTCCGCCAAGCAGAGCCAGGCCGCCCGCGACCTGGGCCGGCCGGGCAAGAACGCCCGCTTCCGCATCGCCCTCACCGGCACCCCCGTGGAAAACCGCGTGAGCGAACTGTGGGCGCTCATGGATTTCCTCAACCCCAAGGTGCTGGGCGACGAACCCTTCTTCCGCCAGCGCTACCGCGTGCCGATCGAGCGCTACGGCGACATGAGTTCCCTGCGCGACCTCAAAGCTCGCGTGGGCCCGTTCCTGCTGCGGCGCCTGAAGACCGACAAGGCGATCATCTCCGACCTGCCGGAGAAGGTGGAGCTGCTGGAGTGGGTGGGGCTGGCGCCCGAACAGGTGAAGCTCTATCGCCGCACGGTGGAGGAAAGCCTCGATGCGATCGCCCGCGCGCCACTGGGGCAGAAGCACGGGCAGGTGCTGGCGCTGCTCACCAAGCTCAAGCAGATCTGCAACCATCCCGCCCTCGCCCTCAAGGAGGACGTGGTGGACACGGGCTTCGCCGCCCGCTCCGCCAAGGTGCAGCGGTTGGAGGAGATTCTCGAGGAGGTGATCGAGGCGGGGGATCGGGCCCTGCTGTTCACCCAGTTCGCCGAATGGGGCCACCTGCTCAAGGCCTACCTGCAGCAGCGCTGGCGGCGCGAGGTGCCCTTCCTGCATGGCGGCACCACCAAAAGCGAGCGCCAGGCGATGGTCGATCGCTTCCAGGACGATCCGCGCGGACCGCAGCTGTTTCTGCTGTCGCTCAAGGCGGGCGGGGTGGGCCTCAACCTCACGCGAGCCAGCCATGTGTTCCACATCGATCGCTGGTGGAATCCGGCGGTGGAAAACCAGGCCACCGACCGCGCCTATCGCATCGGCCAGACCAACCGGGTGCTGGTGCATAAGTTCATCACCAGCGGCTCGGTGGAGGAGCGCATTGATCGCATGATCCGCGAGAAATCGAGGCTGGCCGAAGAGATTGTCGGCAGCGGCGAGGAATGGCTGGGGGGCCTGGATGTGAAGCAACTGCGCGACCTGGTGGCGCTAAGCGGCGACGACTGACAGCACACAACCAATCCGATCTCCACCGAAATAGGAGGGAATTAGAAGCGGAAACACCCCATAGTCTTCGCCCTCTTTTGCCTTGATTTCGTCGTCTATTTGGGGCAGGATTTTGATGGGCTGCGAGCCAGCAACCTGCGCGTTGCCAGGACGCGGTCGCCGCTCACCGCCGATTGTCGCCATGGCTACTGACCGCCCCCTCTCCCGCCGCCACCGCAACAGCAGCGAGGGGCGCAGACCGCGAAGGGGGCTGGCAGCGGCCAGCCGGGGGGCTCTGGCCAGCCTCAGCCTGGGCGGCCTGGCGAGCCTCGGGGTCGACGCCGTGGCGGCAGCGGCGCAGGCAGCGCCCTTTTACCGGCAGCGGGTGCTGGTGGATTCCCTGCAGAATCCCCGGGGTCTGAGCCTCGATGGCGCCCGCCTGCTGGTGAGTGAGGCGGGGGCCGGGGGGCCACGGCTGGCCGACGGCAGCAACTGCTTCACCGCCGGATCGGGCGCGGAGCTCTGCGCCGGCCGCAGCGGCGCCATCGGCATCTGGGACCCCTCCACCCAGGCCTACCAGCGGGCAATCGACGCTCTACCCTCCCTGGCCCGCAGCGATGGCAGTGAAGGCACCGGCATCGCCGACCTGGTGCCCGGGGGGCCCACGGGGCTGCTGGGGGTGTTCGGCCTCGGGGGCGATCCGAACCAGGCGAGCCAGGCCAACCTCGGCAGCGACTGGTTCGGGCAGGTGGTGAGCATCGACCTGGCCACGAAAACCATCCAGTCCCGCGCCAGCCTGGCGGCCTATGAGAAGTCGTCGAATCCCGACGGCGAGACGCCCCTCAACAGCAACCCCTACGCCCTGGCCCTCTTCGGTGGCCAGCTGTACAGCACCGACGCGGGCGGCAACACCCTGGTGCGCCTCGATCCCACGCCGGATCCGCTGACCGGCTCCTTCACGATCCTGGGCAGCGACGTGTTCGCCACCATTCCGGTCACGCCGCCGCCGTTCCTGCCCAACCTGCCCAATCCCTTCCCCGCCCAAGCGGTGCCCACCGGCCTGGCGGTGGATCCAACGGGCCAGAAGCTATGGATCGCGGAGCTGGCCGGCTTCCCGTTCGTGCCCGGTTCCGCCTCCGTCTTCACCAGCGACGGCAACCTTGCGCCGCAGCCCAGCCTGAGCGGCTTCACCTCGATCACCGACATCGCCAGCGGCGCCGACGGCAGCCTCTACGTGCTCGAGTACGCCGGCAACTTCTTCCGGCCCGCCGGCAATGGCAGCGTCTGGCGCGTCGCCCCCGACGGCCGTCGCGACCAGATCATCGCCGGCCTCACCCAGCCCACGGGCCTGGCGGTGGCGGACGATGGGACCGTCTACGTGACCAACAACGCGGACAGCCTGGAGGGGGAGCTGCGCGAATACCGCCCCAGCGTGCCCGGGCCGCTGCCGCTGCTGGGGGCGGCCGCCGCCTGGGGCCAGGCCAGGAGCCTGCGGCGACGCGCCAACAGGGGCTGCCGACCCTCCACCCCAGGGCAGGATCCCTAAGGTGGATGCCCTCTCCCGGTCAGGGCCTTGCGGCGCCGGCCCTGACCCCTGACCACTTCCTCCACAGCCGCTGCCAGGCCCGAAGGGCCCATCAGCCAGCGGCCGCTGCGCCGCACCGACTTCGATCTCGAACCCTTCCGCACCCCCAGCGACGCCCGCGCGGCCCTGCAGTTGCTGATCACCCTGGGGCCGGTGGCCGCCCTCTGGCAGTCGATTCACTGGATCACCCACACGCCGCCGCCCCCGTGGCTGGCGCCGCTGCATCAGGCCCTGCCCCGGCCCTTAGCCCTGGCGGTGGAGCTGGTGGTGCCCCTGTTCCTGCTGGTGCTGTTTTCGGCCCGCACCTTCTCGTTGATGCACGATTGCGGCCACGATTCCCTCTTCCGCCATCGCTGGCTGAACCGGGTGGCCGGGTTCGCGCTGGGGGTGATCAATGCGATCCCCCAACACCCCTGGTCCCGCGGCCATGCCTTCCACCACAAGCACAACGGCAACTGGGAGCGCTACCGCGGCCCCTCGGCGCTGGTGACGCTGGAGCGCTATCGCGACCTTTCGCCCCGGCAGCGCTGGCTGTATGGCCTGCTGCGCCATCCGCTGATGCTGTTCCCGGGCGGTTTCTTCTATCTGGTGATCAAGCCGCGGCTGCAGCTGCTGCTGGGCGCCGGCGAATTCCTGATCGCCACCGGCCGCTCCCTGGCCCGCGCCGTGGCCTCGCGGGGCTGGCGCGCGCTGGCGGAGCTGCCCGATCTGGTGCGCCATCACCGCTCCCACCACTGGTATACCAGCGGTGAACTGGCTGATCTGGTGGCCAACAACATCCTGGTGGTGACCAGCTGGCTGCTGATGGCCCAGTGGCTGGGGGCCGGATTGTTCTGGAGCTGCTACGCGCTGGTGATGGCCTGTTCGGCGGCCATCTTCATCTGCATCTTCTTCGTGCAGCACAACTTCGAGGGCAGCTACGCCCACGGCACGGCCGACTGGAGCTACCTGCGCGGCGCTGTGGAGGGCAGCAGCAATCTGGAGATGCCCTGGATTCTCCATTGGTTCTCCGCCGACATCGGCTTCCACAGCATCCACCACCTCTGCGAGCGCATCCCCAACTACCGCCTGCGCGCCTGCCACGAACGCAACGCCCACCTGCTCAGCAGCGCCCATCGCCTACGCCTGGCCGACAATCCCGGCTGCTTCGCGTTCATCCTCTGGGACGACGAGCGCAACCGGCTGGTGACGCTGGCGGAGGGGGAGTCGCAGGCGTAGGGCGGGGGAGCAGGCGTAGGCGTAGGGCAAGGAGTAAACGACGGTGGGGATCGGCTCAGTCAGGACCCCATTCCCTCGACATCCGCAGCAAGCGGACAACAGGCTGTGCGCAGCATGACAGAAAGACCGTAGCGAATGCCAGAGATGCGACCCGGGATTTAATCAACGTACCGGCATGATTAGCCATGGAGACAGGTAGCGCAGCTGAACGCGAAGGCGAGCAAGACGCCAACCTTAATGCTGGAGGTTGGGCGTTAGCCATCAGCTGGGGCGGAAAACCTGTCGCAACCAGGCGAGTGGGGTAGGCCGGCGCGGCGCTGCCGGCATTGTGAGCGGCGGCGGGGCGGGGGGATTGGCACAGATGGTGCGAGCCGCCATGGCGATTGATGCAAAGTCTTTGGAAAGTTCAAAAGCCTCCGGATGCAGCAAAAGCTGATGACGGCGCAGGCGCTGGCAAGCCTGGTGGAGGGCCACAAGACCGGTGGCATCCCACACACGCACACTGCGATCGTCTGAGCCCGACACGATCCGGCGGCCGTCGGGGCTGAACGCCACAGAGTTCACCTCTCCCTCATGGCCCTTCAGGGTCGTCACCCCCTGCCCGCTCGACGCATCCCACACACGCACACTTTTATCCCCAGAGCCCGACACGATCCGGCGGCCGTCGGGGCTGAACGCCACAGAGT
>JBKDOZ010000193.1:0-4783 GCA_046342735.1 Synechococcaceae cyanobacterium | reverse complement strand
GAGGCGCGCCTTGAGGCGGCGGATGGCTATCTGTGTGAACTGAAGGAGGCCCAGATCCGGCTGGGGTTGCACACCTTCGGCCAGCTGCCGGCACCGGAGCGGCTGGCGGAGTTGCTGCTGTGCCTGGCCCGGGCGCCGCTGCCCGACCAACCCGGGCTGGTGCAGGCCCTCGCCACCGACCTCGGCCTGCAGCTCGATCCCTGGAGCGATCCGGAGGAGGCGCCGCTGGCGGCAGAGGACCGGCAGCGGTTGGCCGCACTGGGCCTGGCCCCTTCGGCCCGCCATGGCGGCGATGCGGTGGCCTTGCTGGAGGGGGTGGCCCGGGCATTGGTGCGGCGCGAACTGGGCCTGCCCTCCAGCGGGCCCTTGCCCTCCTCGCTACCAGGAGCGGCCGGCGAGGGAGCACTGGATCACCTGCGCCGGCGCTGGCTGCCGCCCCTGCTGGCCTGCGCCGAGGCGGAGCGGCGCTCCTTCCTCGCCGGCGTGGCGGGGGGGCGCATCGCCGCCGGCCCCTCCGGCGCCCCCACCCGCGGCCGCCCCGACCTGCTGCCCACCGGCCGCAACTTCTACAGCGTCGACCTGCGCGGCCTGCCCACCGAAGCCGCCTGGGACCTGGGGCGCCGCAGCGCCGAGCTGCTGCTGGATCTCCATCGCCAGGAGGAGGGCGAGGATCTGCGCCAGCTGGCGCTCTCGGTGTGGGGCACGGCGACCATGCGCAACGGCGGGGAGGACATCGCCCAGGCCCTGGCGGTGATGGGGGTGCGGCCGCTGTGGGATGGTCCCACCCGGCGCATGGTGGGCCTGGAGGTGATCCCCCTGGCGGCCCTGGGCCGGCCCCGGGTGGATGTGACCCTGCGCATCTCCGGGCTGTTCCGCGACGCCTTCCCCCAGCTGGTGGCGTGGGTGGACCGGGCCGCCCGGCTCGTGGCGCGCCTCGAGGAACCGGCCGCGATGAACCCCCTGGCGGCCTCCTTCCGCAGCGAGGGGGACTGCGCCCGCATCTATGGCTCAGCGCCGGGCGCTTATGGCGCGGGCCTGCAGGGGCTGATCGACAGCGGCCACTGGCAGGAGAGGGGCGATCTGGGGGAGGCGTTCCTGGCGTGGAGCGGCTGGCGCTACGGCGGCGATCCCGAGCGGGACGGCGAAGGGGTGGACGGGGACACGATCGCGGTGCGGGCCGATCGGGCGGGCCTGGAGCGGCGCCTGGCGTCGGTGCAGGTGGTGCTGCACAACCAGGACAATCGCGAGCACGACCTGCTCGATTCCGACGATTACTACCAGTTCCAGGGGGGGCTCAGCGCCGCCGTGGAGAAGGTGGCGGGGCAGCGCCCGCAGCTGTGGTTCGGCGACCACTCCCGGGCCGGCCGGCCCCGGCTGCACCGCCTCGAGAAGGAGTTCGACAAGGTGCTGCGCTCACGGCTGCTCCACCCGCGCTGGATCGGGGCCATGGCAGGCCATGGCTACAAGGGGGGCTTCGAGATGGCCGCCAGCCTCGATTACCTCTTCGCCTACGACGCCAGCACCGGACGGGTACCGGACTGGAGCTATGGCGCCCTCTGCGAGGGTTGGCTGGGGGATCCCAGCGTGCTGGCCTTCCTGCGGCGCAGCAACCCGTGGGCCCTGCGCGACATGGCGGAGCGGCTGCTGGAAGCCCACACCCGCGGGCTGTGGGAGGGCGCCAAAAAAGAGCAGCTCGACCACTTGGCCGAGCTGCTGCTCACCAGCGAGGCACTGACGGAGACCCACGGCGAGACATCCTGAGGTTCACCCCTCTGGGGACCCTCAGGCGTGAACCTCAGGCGTTGAGATCCTTCGCCATCGCCTTGAAGGGGTCGATGGCGCCGGGCTTGGCCTCCCCGGTGGATGGGCCGGATGGAGCGCCCTCCTCCTTGGGTTTGCGCAGGGCCGCAGGCGTCACCCCCGGCGCATTCACCGCCACGGCGGACCCCTTCATGCGCTGGTCGAGCTCGGCCTGGCTGAGCTGCTTGGCGAAGGTCTTCTTGACCGGCTTGGGCACGCCATCGGTGAGCTTGACGTCCGCTTCCTCAGGGTTAATGCCCGCCAGACCGGGGGTCATCTTCTCGAGGCGGGCCTCCATCGAGGCCACCTCCGCCACCATCTCCTTCTCACCAGGGCTGTCGGAGGTGCCGGGGAACGTGTGGCGGATGGTGTTGGAGCGGCGCATGAACGCCACGTCGCCGAGGCTCTTGGAAGCGTCGTCGTCGAGGAAGAAGGCGTCGTCCTTCTTGGTGGGATTGGCCTCGGCAGCACTGCCGGCGACCTTCGGACCGGAGGCGCCACCTTTGCCCCGGAAGCGATCGAACAGACCCATCGCAGATGTTCGGTGTGGGTCAGCAAACCCTAGCGGCCGTGGAGGGCCAGACCATGGGTATCGGTGCCGCAACTCATCAAAAGGCCACGGGTGCGCAGATCCGCGGCGATCGCCTCGCACACCAGCGGCGTGGGCTCCCAGGTGGGGCCCATGGTGTAGTCGTACCAGGCCTCGGCGCCATCGAAGCCAAGGTGGTCTGCCGCCGCGAGCAGCTGGCTGAAGGGCAGGCGGTAGCGGGCGGGGTGGGCCAGCAGGGCCAATCCGCCGGACGCATGGATCGCCTCCCGCACCGCCTCGGCCCGCAGGGCTGGCCCCACCACCGCGTTGCCCTGCAGGTAGGGGGCCAGGGGGGCGTGGTCGTCGTCGAAGCCCAGGGCCAGCACGTGCACCAGGCAGCCCTCCAACAGGCAGCTGATCTCCACGCCCCGCCAGAGGGTGGGGGCCGGGCGCCCCTGGGCGGTGGCAGCGGCGAAGCGCTCGGCCACGGCGGCGTGGGCCCGGCTCACGTGGTGGTCGGTGACCGCCAGGTGCGCCAGCCCCCGGGCCAGGGCCTGATCGGCCAGGAGCTCAGGCGCCAGGCTGCCGTCGCTGCAAAGGGTGTGGCAGTGGAAGTTGAGGCGGCTGGGGCAATCGGCCGGATCGACCTCCGCCAGCACCGCCGCCAGGGGATGGGCCCGGGATTCAGGACGCAGCGCCACCCTCGCTCCCCTCCACCGCCAGGGCAGCCGCCTCGCCCCGCAGGCGCCGCCAGCGGGCATAGAACTGGATCGAGGCCGCCATCAGCACCACCAGGGCCACCAGGAACCAGGTGGCGGCGCCGGTGGGGAACTGGTCTTTGAACACCACCAGCATCACCACCACCACCAGCAGCAAGGTGGGCAGCTCATTGAGGGCCCGCAACTGGCGGCCGCTCCAGCTGCATTCGCCACGCCGCAGCTGGCCCATCAGCCGATAACAAAACGCGTGGTAGACGAGCAGGGCCGCCACAAAGGCGAGCTTGGCGTGCATCCAACCCTGCTGCAGCCAGCCGGGGTTCACGCTCAGCAGCCCAGCGGCACACACCACGGCCACCACCATTCCTGGGGTGGTGATGATGTTGGCCAGGCGCTTCTCCATCAGGGCGTACTGCTGCTGGAAGGCGCTGCGCAGGGCGGGATCGAGTTCCTCGGCTTCGCGGTGATAGATGAACAGCCGCACCAGATAGAAGAGCCCCGCGAACCACACCACCACCCCCACGATGTGGAGGGTCTTGAACCAGAGGTAGGCCTCCGCTGGCCAGGTGAAGGCGAAGGGAAGGGAGGCGGCGAGGCCGGTCGCGAGGGGCGGCATGGCGGATCGGGGCCGGAAGCGGCGTGTGGGCTCAGGCTACGGGCCCTCGGCTCCGTCCAGGACGGAGCCGTCCAGGACGGAGGCGGCGCTGGCGCGGATCAGCGCCAACTCCTCGGAGGGGATCTTCTCCAACTGACGCATGACCAGGGCCATCCGCGGATTGCGGCGCAAGGACTCCTGATGGAGGGCGAGGAAATCCCAGTAGAGGCTGGTGAAGGGGCAGGCGGTGGGGCCGGTGCGCTGCTTCGGGTTGTAGCGGCACCCCCGGCAGTAGGTGCTCATGCGCTGGATGTAGGCGCCGCTGGCGGCGTAGGGCTTGCTGGCGAGGCGGCCGCCGTCGGCGAACAGGCCCATGCCGAGCACGTTGGTCTGCATCACCCAGTCGTAGCCGTCGATGAACATGCGGTGGAACCAGGCCGTGAACGCCTGCGGATCCAGGCCCGCCAGCAGGCCGTAGTTGGCGAGCACCATCAGGCGCTGGATGTGGTGGGCGTAGCCGCTTCTGTGGAGTTCGGCCAGCACGGTGTCGAGGCAGGCCATGCCGCTGGTTCCGAGGGTCTCCAGCCAATCGGGCAAAGGGCGGGTGGCCTCGAAATGGTTGAGCGCCGTGTACTCGGCACCGAACCAGTGGTACAGGCCGTGGGTGTATTCACGCCAGCCGAGGATCTGGCGAATCACCCCCTCCAGGCTCGCCAGCGGCGTGCCCCGCTCCAGGCCAGCGGCTTCGAGGCGGCGGATCACCTCCAGCGGCTGCAGCAGGCCGAGGTTGAGGTAGGGGCTGAGCAGGGCGTGCCAGAGGGTGGGCTGGCCGCTCACCATCGCGTCCTGGTAGGGCCCGAAGCCATCGAGGCGGGTGGCGATGAAGTGCTCCAGCACCTGCAGCGCCTGCTCGCGACTGACGCCCCAGCAGAAGGGGCGGCTCCGGCCGGGCAGGGGCGGCAGCCCGGCGGCCCGGCGCTCCCGATCGAGGGCCTCCACCCGCTCGATTACGGCCTCGGTGATGGCATCGGGCGCGAAAGCCAGGGGCTCCGGCCCCTGCAGGCCCTTCGGCGGAGCCTTGCGGTTGTCGTGGTCGAAGTTCCACTGGCCGCCCAGGGGCTGGGCCCCTTGGGGCTTATCGCC
>JBKDOZ010000192.1:0-3422 GCA_046342735.1 Synechococcaceae cyanobacterium | reverse complement strand
TGGTGATCACGCCGCACCAACGCCTCAATCTCGGTCCTGTGACGCCGCTGCGGGGGTTTCTGGAGACGGTGCACTGGGTCAGCCTCGATGCCCTCGCCCAACTGTCCAACCTCGATGCCGCCATCGATCTGCTCACCCTTCCCGTGCGCTCCGAGCAGGAGCTGGGGGAGCGCTGCCGCAGGATCCTGACGGAGCGGAAGGATCTCGAACCGGTTGTTCTCTCTATGCTGTTTGAGCGCTTCTCACAGCTCAGCCGGGAGGAGATCCTCATGATCGTCGGACTGCCTCTGCAGGAGCTGCGCCACACCCGCGCCGTGCAGGAGATCCTGGAGGAGGGGCGTCAGGAGGGCCGTGAGGTCGGCCGCCAGCAGGAGGCCGCCGCTCTGGCCATCCGTCAGTTGGCCCGACGGTTCGGGAATCTGGATCAGGCCACCCGGGAGACCCTCGCCGCCCTGCCCCTGCTGCGCCTGGAGCAACTCGCCGAAGATCTGCTCGACTTCACCGGCCCTGGCGACCTGCAGGCCTGGTTGGCGGCGAACCAGGGCGACTGAGATCCGCTCTCGCTCATCGCCAAGGCCGCTCAGAGCACCGGCGGAACCACCCGCACCGCACCCCAATGGGCGACAGGGCTGATCAGCAGGGATGAGCCGTCGGCACCGGCCGACAGATCCCCCGGCCGGCCGACACCGTGAAGCGCGGGGCTCAGCCAACAACCCACCGAGATCAGCAGCCCAACAGGCGACAGCACCCCCCGGATCCAGCCACGGGCCTGGCGAGCCCCTCACCCAGCAATGCCTCCACCACCACAGCCCCGCCAGGGCTGACGCAAGCGCCTGCGGCGCCCTGGCACGGCCACGGCGGCGGGGCGTGGGGTCGGTGTTCCTCGCCATCCACCCATGGCCTCCTCCGCCCTCTGCTGCCCGGTCCGTCAGGTGCTCGTGCACGTCTATCCCGGCAGCAGCAAAGCCTGGTCTGAGCCCCGCGTCACGGTCCACATCGGCCGCCGGGGTCGGCCAGTGCAGAAGCCACGGCTCATGCCTCTGCTCACGGCCCTCTCGGTGGCCCGCAAGCTGCAGGCCCGCCACATCGGCACGGTCTCGGTGCTGTGAGCCCCATGGGGCAGGGCGGCCTGGTGCCGCCCTCAGCGGGATCCTGCAACGGGCGGTGACGCGGCTTTCGATCTCCTGCAGGGCGGCGGTGGTTCCCCCACGCGGCATGGCTAGAGTTTCTGAGTCATCAAAGGGGCTGGGAATGTGACTGCCGGCAAGGAGCTGATTACCTGTACCCCAGGTGTGCGCAGCGGCAAACCCTGCATCAGCGGGACACGCATCACGGTGTCCGATGTGCTGGAGTACCTGGCCAGTGGCATGAGCCAGGACGAAATCCTGGCCGATTTCCCCGATCTCAAGCCAGAGCACATCCGAGCGGTTCTGCACTACGCAGCGGAACGCGAGAAGCGTTTGAGTGAGCCGATTGTGGCTTGAGGCCTGCGATCCCCATGCGCCTGCTCATCGATGAAAATCTGAGCCCAAGACTTGCCCTCGCTTTGGCGGACTCTTTTCCAGGCAGCATCCACGTACGCGATGTCGGATTGAAAGGGGCGGATGATCTGAAGATCTGGTCGTTCGCGACAGACCATGGCTATGCTATTGTGAGCAAGGACGATGACTTTAAGAGCCTCAGCCTACTCAGGGGCGCTCCTCCCAAGGTGATCTGGCTGGTGATCGGCAATACCGCCACTGGCGATATCCTGCAACTTTTACTGCGTCACTCCACTGCGATTGGATCGTTTCTGCATGAGGAAGCCACATCACTACTGACGCTCCGCAAGTGCTGATCATCCCATCCTGATGAGGTGCAGCTCTATGAACAGCTCTGAATTCGACCGGCGCTTTGAGGAGGGCGAATCAGTCCTTGAGGCACTCGATCTTGAGGCGGCCCGCCGTCCCCGCCTGGAAGCCAGGCGCGTCAACGTCGACTTCCCCCTCTGGATGGTGGAACAACTCGACCGAGAGGCCTCCAGGCTGGGCGTTACTCGGCAGTCGATCATCAAACTCTGGTTGGCGGAACGGCTGGAGAGCCGCTCCACCGCATCGATCGGCTGATCCGCGTTTTGGCGCCGGAGCTCAAGGCCGGCAGCCTGAATTGCGGATGCTCGCCGATCCCGGCTTCTGCCAAGACTTGTTAGGGCTGTTCCGATCCCATCAGGCCGGCTGCAAGGCAGGCGTGATAGGCAGCAAGGTCTCGATCGCGCTGCTGTCGCTGATCTGGGAGTAGTGCTCCACCGTTACCCCGACCGGACGTCCTTGATCATCGAAATCGACGATCAGGTTTTCGCTGATGGCCTCCGAACTGCTGCTCTCCCGCTCGGCCAGGGCGATGTAAAGCGTGTCGGTATCGGGGAAGTAGCGGATCTTCATCGCGTCGGGGGCGGCGCCGGTGGGGATGGGGGCTGCGTGCGGCTCAGGGTCCGGAGGAAGCCCCGATCAAAGAAGGCGTTGTGAACGGTCTCTCTGTCCTCAAGGGTAATGACCCTGAGCGCACGGTTCTCGGCTTCTGGCACAAGTCCCCACAGGGCATAGCGCCCATCTGGCTGCCGGCGCTCCTCCAATGGCTTGGCCATCACCCGCAGGATCCACGCCTCCTCGATTCCCGGGTGCTTGGCTCGCACCACATCGCGGAAGTAGGCCGTCACCTTCATGGGGGGCATTCTCCGCCGGCGCCTGCGGCACCGGCGGAACCACCCGCACCGCCCCCCAATGGGCGACCGGGCCGATCAGCAGGGATGAGCCGTCGGCACCAGCTGACAAATCCCCGGGCGACCGACACCGTGAACCACGGGGCTCAGGCAGCAACTCCCCAGGAACGCAGCACCTCCAGGTGATCCAGCAATCCCCGGATCCAGCCACGGGCCTGGCGAGCCCCTCACCCAGCAATGCCCTCAGCACCACAGCCGTGCCAGGGCTGACGCAAGCCATCCCCCTCGGATGCTCCTCCCGGTCTGGCCCTGGCACGGCCACGGCGGCGGGGCGTGGGGTCGGTGTTCCTCGCCATCCACCCATGGCCTCCTCCGCCCTCTGCTGCCCGGTCCGCCAGGTGCTCGTGCACGTCTATCCCGGCAGCAGCAAAGCCTGGTCAGAGCCCCGCGTCACGGTTCATATCGGCCGCCGGGGTCGGCCGGTTCAACAGCCACGGCTCATGCCCCTGCTCACGGCCCTCTCGGTGGCCCGCAAGCTGCAGGCCCGCCACATCGGCACGGTCTCGGTGCTGTAAGCCCCATGGGGCAGGGCGGCCAAAGGCCGCTATGGCGCGGGGCCCATTCGTCGCGCCAGATCTTCCGCCGCCTCTGAGGTGGGTTCCTTTTACTGGACAGTTCCAGTCCCTGACATCGTTAACCTCGGGCGGGAGGAACAGGGTTAGGT
>JBKDOZ010000191.1:0-6486 GCA_046342735.1 Synechococcaceae cyanobacterium | reverse complement strand
CCTCTCCGGCAGCGGCCTCAGCCGCACCGCCGTCTTCACACCAACGACGGGGAGCAGCGGCGGCGCCTCGATCACCGTGGCGGGCGGCACCTACACCGACCTCTTTGGCAACAACGGCAGCGCCGGCACCACACCAGCCCTTTCCTACGACACCCGCTTCGCCGTTGAGCTCTCCGCCATCGCGGCAGGTGAAGGCGGCTTTGTGATCCATGGGCAATCCGCAGGTGACTCCAGTGGCTGGAGCGTGGCAAGCGCAGGGGATGTGAACGGCGATGGGCTCACCGACCTGATCGTAGGTGCCAAGGCAGGTGATCCTGACCTAACCCGAGCCGATGCTGGACGCTCGTATGTGGTGTTCGGCAGCACCGCCACCACCGCCATCGAGCTCTCCGCCATCGCCAGTGGCAGCGGTGGCTTCGTGATCAATGGCCAAAGCGCCAATGATGAAAGTGGCATCAGTGTGGCCTCCGCAGGCGATGTGAACGGCGATGGCCTCGCCGACCTGATCGTGGGGGCCTGGAAATTTGATGTGAACACAACCACGCGTGTCAATGCAGGGCGCTCCTATGTGGTGTTCGGCAAAAATACTGATACCACAGCCATCGAACTCTCCAGCATCGCCAGCGGCACCGGTGGCTTCGTGATCAATGGCCAAAGCCGCGATGTTTATAGCGGTATCAGTGTGGCCTCCGCAGGCGATGTGAACAACGATGGCTTCGCCGACCTGATCGTGGGGGCCTGGAAAAGTGATCCAAACACATCCACACAGCGCGACGCGGGGCGCTCCTATGTTGTGTTCGGCAGAAGCAGCACCTCCGCCCTCGAGCTCTCCTCCCTGCACTCCGGCACCGCCACGACTGGCTACGTGATCAATGGCCAGGGCGCTTCCGATCAAAGCGGTTTTTCGGTAGCCAGTGCGGGCGATGTCAATGGCGACGGCCTCGCCGATGTCATCGTGGGGGCTTACAAAAGCGACCCGGCCGCAGGGGCAAATGCGGGACGCACTTATGTGGTCTTCGGTAAGGCCGGCGCTGGCCTTATCAATCTTTCCACAATCGCCACAGGCACCAGCAACGGCTTTGTGATCAATGGGGAATCCGCGGGTGACGAGAGCGGTTGGAGCGTTGCCGCCGCAGGAGATATGAACGGCGATGGCCTCGCTGATCTCCTCGTGGGAGCCCGCAAGAACACTCCATCTGGCCGCAGCCAAGCCGGTCGCTCCTATGTGGTGTTCGGCAAAACCAACTTCACCGCCATCGATCTCTCCGCCGTTGCCGCCGGCAGAGGCGGCCTTGTGATCAATGGCCAAGGAACTAGCGAGTCCAGTGGCTTCAGTGTGGCCGCCGCCGCTGATGTGAACGGCGATGGCCTCGCCGATCTCCTGGTGGGGGCACCCCAGAGCGATCCAGCCGCTGGCAGCGATGCCGGCCGCTCCTATGTGATCTTCGGCTCCACCAGCGGCCCTTTCCAATCGCTTGTGGATCAGCTCGGCACCGCCGCTGCCGACACCCTCTCCGGCAGCAGCGACAGTGAAACCCTGGTGGGCAATGGCGGCAACGACACCATCACCGGCAATGGTGGCGCCGATGTACTCCTCGGCGGCAGCGGCAACGATCGCTTTGTGCTCAACAGGGACAATCTCACCGCCCTCGCCAGTGCCTTCGGCACCGGCGGCAACACCGCCCAGCTCGCTCGCGTCGATGGTGGTAGCGGCATCGACACCTTTGCCTTCGATGTTGTCTTAGATGGCAGTGACCTGAGCTTCAACCTCGCCTCTGTGGCCAACCAATCGGCCTCGAACACCAGCGGCTCCTCCCGCCTCTCCTCCCTGGAGGCCTTTGATCTCACCGGCTCCAGCAACAATTCCCTCACCCTCGGCCTGGCTGATCTGCGCGATCTGGCCGCCTTCAACTGGCTCAAAAGCAGCACCGCCGCAGCCCTCAGCTTCAGCAGCGGCACCTTCAGCCTCCCCGCCACCGAGCAGCGCCACCAGCTGCTCATCACCGGCGATACCGGCGACTCGTTCGCCGCTCTCACCACTGGCTCCTGGAGCAATGCGGGCACCATCACGGGCACAGGCGCCTTATCCGGCACGTTCACCGTGTGGAACCCCTTCGTTGGTCCGTACCAGCTGATCATCAACTCCACCGTCAGCACCAACTTCGTTGGCATCACCAGCAGTAGCTCGGCCCTGCTCGCCGGACAAACGGCCAACATTACCTTCACCTTTTCTGCCGATCCCGGCTCCTCCTTCACCTGGGATGGCAGCAGCGGCGATGTGGATGTTTCCGGTGGAACCCTTTCTGCCCTCTCAGGCACGGGACTGATCCGCACCGCCACGTTCACACCCGCCACCAACATCAGCGCCACCGCTTCGATCACGGTGACCGATGGCTCCTACACCGATCCCGAAGGCAATTTAGGAAGGGGCGGCACCACTCCGGTGATCACCTTTGACACCCTCACACCCAGCGTTGCGATCAACAGCAGCTCCGCTGCGGTTTACCTCGGGCAAACCGCCACGATCACCTTCACCTTCTCGGAAGATCCCGGCGGTTCCTTCGTCTGGGATGGCAGCACAGGCGATGTGGTCGTTTCCGGTGGCACTCTCACCGAGATATCAGGCTCGGGCCTCACCCGTACGGCAACCTTCACGCCTCCCGCAGCCAGCAGTGGTACCGCATCCATCAGTGTGCCCGCGGGCTCCTACACCGATGCCGCAGGTAACCCGGGTGGCGCCGGCACCACCCCAGCCCTCACCTACAACACCCGCATCGGCATCACCAGCAGCAGCCCGTCCCTGCTGGCCGGACAAACCGCCACCATCACCTTCACCTTCTCGGATGCACCTTCCGATTTCACAGCCAGCGATATCGTCACAACAGGTGGCACCCTCAGCGGCTTCGCCGTGACGGGCAACCCCGTTATCTACACCGCCCTCTTCACCCCCATCACCCCCGGCAGCGGCACCGCCACAATCACCATAGCGGCAGGCTCCTACACCGATGCGGCGGGAAACGCCAGTGGGGAGATCAGCGCAGCCGTTCTCACCTACGACACCAACATCAGCCTGGCCACCATTGCCGCCGGATCGGAAGGCTTTGTGATCAACGGCCAATGCGCAAGTGATCAATCCGGCTGGAGCGTAGCCAGTGCCGGTGATGTGAACGGAGATGGCCTGATCGATCTGATCGTGGGCGCTCGCAATGCCACTGCCGGCAGCCAAAGTGTTTCCGGCCGCTCCTATGTGGTCTTTGGCAAAGCGGACACTACCGCCGTTGATCTTTCCGCCATCGCTGGAGGCACCGGCGGTTTCGTAATCAATGGCCAAAGCGCGGGTGACCAAGCTGGCTACAGCGTGGCCGGTGCCGGTGATGTGAACGGTGACGGGCTGGCGGATCTGATCGTCGGCGCCATCGGCTGGGATTCGCCTACTTCCAACGTGGGCCGCGCCTACGTGGTCTTCGGCACTGCCTCCAGCAGCCCCATCGAACTATCGGCCATTGCCGGCGGCAACGGCGGTTTTACAATCACAGGGCCAAATAACGCCGACGCGAGAGCTGGCATCAGCGTGGCCGCTGCCGGCGATGTGAACGGGGATGGGCTAGCCGATCTTCTTCTGGGGGCATACCGGGCTCAAGTAGACGCCGTCATTGATATCGGTCGCTCCTATGTTGTCTTTGGCAAAAGCAGCACCAGCGCCGTTGCGCTCGTTGACATCAACGACGGCACCAACAGCGGTGGCTTTGTGATGAATGGCCAGAGCTCTCCCAACAATCGGGCAGGTTTCAGCGTGGCCGGTGCTGGCGATGTGAATGCTGATGGCCTGGCCGATTTGATCATCGGCGCTCGCAACGCCACGACTGCTGGGGCAACCCAAAATAACGCCGGCCGCTCTTATGTGGTCTTCGGTAGAAGCAGCACGGCCATCATCAATCTCTCCACCATTGCCGCAGGCACCAGCAACGGCTTTGTGATCAATGGCCAAGCTGCAGCTGATCTATCCGGCTGGAGTGTGGCCGGTGCCGGTGATGTCAACGGCGACGGCCTGGCGGATCTCCTCGTGGGAGCACGCCTCAGTGATGTGGCTGCCGGGACCCTTCCCGATGCCGGTCGCAGCTATGTGGTCTTCGGTAAAACCGACCTGGTGGCCATTGAGCTCTCCGCCATCGCGGCTGGCAGCGCTGGTGGCTTCGTGATCAACGGCCAGGGTGGTAACGATCAATCCGGCTTCAGCGTGGCCAGGGCCGGTGATGTGAACGGCGACGGCCTGGCGGATTTGATCGTGGGGGCTCCCAAAAACGACCCGCTCACAGGTGCCGACGCTGGCCGCAGCTATGTGGTTTTCGGTAAATCCTCCACCAGCGCCATCGACCTGTCGGCCATTGCCGGCGGCAACGGCGGCTTTGCCATCTTTGGCCAATCCGCGGCGGATGAATCGGGTGCAAGCGTGGCCCATGCGGGGGATGTGAATGGCGATGGCCTCGCCGATCTGATCGTGGGGGCGTTCGTCAGCGATCCGGCTGCCGGTAACGGTGCCGGCCGCTCCTATGTGATCTTCGGCGCCACATCCGGTGCCTTCTCCCAGAGCTTCGTGGATCAGCTCGGCAGCACCGACGCCGATACCCTCACCGGCACTTCGGCCAGCGAAACCCTTGTGGGCAATGCCGGCAACGATCTCCTCATCGGCAGTGGCGGCGCCGATGTGCTCTACGGCGGCAATGGCAATGATCGCTTCTCCCTCAACGCCAGCAACCTCGCCGCCCTTGCCACGATCTTTGGCTCCGGCGACAACACCAACCAGCTGGCCCGCGTGGATGGCGGCAGCGGCATCGATACCTTCGCCTTCGATGGCAGTGGGCTGAGCTTCAACCTCGCCAACGTGGCCAACCAATCGGCTTCCAACCTCAACGGATCCTCCCGTCTTGGCTCCCTGGAGATCTTCGATCTCACAGGATCGGGCAACAATTCCCTTTCCCTTTCCTTCGTGGATCTGGCCGATCTTTCGCCCTTCAGTTGGCTCAATAGCACCACCGCCAACGGCCTCGGCCGCACCGGTGGTACCTATTCCTTAGCCGCAAGCGAGCAGCGGCACCAACTCGTCATCACAGGCAATGCCGGCGATAGCTTCACCGCCAACGATGGCACCTGGAGCAACGCCGGCACCGCCATCTTCTCCGGCTCCTTCTCCGGCCTCTCAGGCACCTATAACGTCTGGAATCTCGGCTTCCACCAGTTGTTGATACACGACAGCGTGTCCACCTCGGGCCTGCCCTGAACACACCAGCAGCGGTCTCCCGTACGGGCCGCATCGATCAGTGGCTCCCGACCATCTGACCGCCGTGTGATTCGCCTAACGTTGCAACATTCCGACTTTTCTTCATTCTTTGCTTGCCATGGGCATCCACACAGCAGGACCGTCAAAGTTGAGCCATCGGTTGATGGCCAAAAAGACCCTCCCCCTTATCTCTGGCGGTTTTCTTTTACTCACCACCGCATCGGCAGCTGATGCTGCGATGATTCTTAGGCTTGAGGAAGTCGGTGGGGATGTGGTGGTTAGGGGAAGTGGCTCGATCAACCTAAGCGGGCTTACCTTCAAGGACTCTCCAGACACTTACGACAATATCTTTACATCCATACAGCTTTATGCCGGACCCGAAACCATTAGCGATGGGGTCGATCAGTGGTCGGGATTGATTGGTCCCTCCACCATCAGCACAATCTCCGCTGGCCCTATTCCCGCCGACACCGGTACTGGTCATCTGTTCGGAATTGTCAGCGACGATACTTCTGAGGGTGGCACCCGCCTACCCTTGCTCGTTCTTCCCAGAAGTTACGTGTCGGGTGCAGCCCTGAGCGGTACCACTCAGTTCAACAGTCAAACCTTCTCCAGCATGGGTATCTCGTTGGGCACCCTCACCTGGACTCTTCCAAGTGCAGACACCGTGACGATCACCACCGACGCGCAACCTGTTCCCGCACCACTCGGCGTGGCTAGCGCAGCAGCCGTTTTTTCTTGCATACGCCGCCTGAAGCAGAACACCCGCATCCTGCAGCTGGCCTCCCGAAAGATCCCAGAAGCTGGCACTACAGATATCCCTTAGTTTGGCGATTGCTATCGCGATTCGTGCTGGTTAAAAGTTGCGGCATGATCTCATTCCCTAGGAGCAAAAGCCTGGCTTGTTGATCCCCCTCTTTCTCGCTCCTGAGCTGCACCAGCAGGCACTCCCAGCCACTTGAGGGCTCCCCCGCCAGATGGGCGAGCCACTTACGGAGCGGGTTTTGCCAAATCTCGGCAGCCATCTGCTTCTCGACAAGTCCCTTTAGCAGCATGTCGCTCGCCGCCGCACCGCCGCTCGCGGTCAGACACGTCTGCCAGCGGGTGATGCTGCCCGCCGCATCCGCTGGCCCCCGTCCCAATGCCAGCTCACGGCCAGGCTGCTCGCTCGCCTTGGCACCCTGTCCCGCAACCGCAGCTGAGGCAAG
>JBKDOZ010000190.1:0-26622 GCA_046342735.1 Synechococcaceae cyanobacterium | reverse complement strand
GCTGTATTGCTGCTGATCGGAGTCTCCTGCAAAGAACAAGAGGGCGACATCGCAACGACGAGATCAAGCAGATCCCTAGTGATCTTGTTCCGTATGAGCTTCCTCAGGGTTGGACATGGGCTCGATTTGGAGACATCATGTACTCACGGGATGGCGAGAGGGTTCCAGTATCGAAGGATGAGCGCAGCCGACGCGCCAAGATATATGACTACTACGGCGCCTCTGGTGTCATTGACAAGATCGACGGATTCCTGTTTGACAAGCCCTTGCTGCTGATTGGAGAGGATGGCGCAAATCTTCTAAATCGGTCAACTCCGATTGCTTTCATTGCGCGTGGAAAGTATTGGGTGAACAACCATGCCCATGTTCTGGATGGGATTAGCGAGGAGTTTCTTCGTTTTATCGAGCTGACAATCAATGCAACTGACTTGGCTCCTTATGTGACTGGCACTGCCCAGCCCAAGATGAATCAAGCCAAGATGAACAGCATTCCCGTGGCCCTCCCCCCCCTCGCCGAACAACACCGCATCGTCGCCAAGGTCGACGAACTGATGGCCCTCTGCGATCAGCTGGAGCAGCAGCTCCACCAGGCCGAGCAGGGCCGCCGGGGGCTGCTGGAGGCGGTGTTGCGGGAGGCGTTGGCGGATTCTCAGGCAGACTTGGCGTTGGAGGGGAGAGCCTGACCATGCTGGAACGCATCCATGTGCGGGGGTTCAAATCCCTCCGCGAAGCCACCGTTGACCTAGCCCCCCTCGTTGTGCTGTTTGGGCCCAATGCGGCAGGCAAGAGCAATCTGCTTGAGGCTCTCCTGCTGTTGTCCAGGCTTGTGGGGGAGCGCACTCTGAATGAGGCTTTCGCTCCGGCTGGGATTCGGGGAAATCCCCTGGAGGCCTTTTCTCTGCCCTCTGGTGGCATTGAGGAATTGCTCCATAACCCCATGCCTACGCTGCGGCTGGATGCGGAGATGAGCCTGGCTCCTCCGGAGGGCATCAAGCGCAGGCCCGACCTCCTCTCCTACCAAGTGGAAGTTGGGATCCAGCCGCAAACTGGTCAGCTGTCTGTCCAAGATGAAAGGCTTGAGCTGCTGACGGCCAATCGCAAGCCCCGCTTCTGCAGCGTTGAAAAGACGACACGCGTGAAAGAGGCTGGCCCTTCAGAGGTGATCGCCATACGGCGCAAAGGCTCACCGAGCCATCCCTTTGAGGAGGATATTGGCTTGTCACACACTGTGGTATCGAATCGACAATATACAGGCACGGAGCGCTACCCTCTTTTTGATTCCTTACACCGAGAGATTGGGACCTGGCGAATTCTCTATCTGGATCCAATGGTTGCGATGCGGCAACCAGTGCCACCTCGTGATGTCCAGGATATCGGCAGCCGTGGCGAGTGGCTCGTTCCCTATCTCCATCGCCTGATTCATCAACAGCCTCAGGCCTTTGCAGCTGTGCGGCGCGTGATCGCCATGGCGATTCCATCGATCACAGATTTACAGACCGAGCTCAACGAAAAGCGTGGTGAACTGGAGCTCAGGATTCAGATGGATGGAATCTGGCTTCCTTCGCGAGTGGTCTCGGAAGGCACGCTACGGTTACTGGCGCTGTGTGCAATGGCGGCCAATCCGTTCCAGAAGGGTCTAGTTGCGTTTGAAGAACCTGAGAATGGAGTGCATCCGCGTAGAATTGAAGTTGTCACCAGACTATTGGCTCGCACATCGCGCAGTCAGCAGGTGATTGTCACCACCCATTCCCCACAGGTGGTCGTTGATATTGTGCGCATGATTCGGGATGAAGAACTGCATGCCAGCCAAGTGCGACTGATTCGCTGCGGCACATCCTCTGATGGGTCCACCTACCAGACTTTTGACCCTCTTGGGCCGCTCTTTGACGCCACAGACATCAATGAGGGTTTGACCGCTAGTGAAGATGCCCAGGTTCTGCAGGCGATGACCATTGGAGGCTGGCTGGATGGCTAGTCGCTTGGTGATCGATGTCTTTTGTGAAGACAGTGGACATGAGACCTTCCTTCGCAACCTCATTAAGGTGCTGGCCAAAGCTGCGGGCGTCTCCACACCTGAGTTGAACGTCCATTCTTCTCGTGGAGGCCATGGCCGTGCGATTGCAGCCCTGAAGGCATGGCAACGGGCACTGAGCTCGAGTGATCAGCCTCGTGGAGACGCCCTGCTCGTGCTGATCGATGCGAATAGTACAGGATGGCATCCTACGCTGCGCACAATTCAGAAATCTGTCGATCCTTCTCTTTATCCCAATGTTCTAATCGGTTGTCCCGATCCACATGTTGAGGTTTGGTGTACTGCTGATCCAGCAGCATTCCAGGCGCTTTTCAGCGTTCCTGTACCTTCTCCTCCTGCACAACCGGGGCGGCTCGTCTACAAGCAGTGGCTCACCCAAGCTCTTGAGCACGGAGGTGTCCTTGTCCTCACTGACCCAATGGACATTTGTCTCGACCTTCTTCCTGCGATGGACATGGTCAAAGCCTGTCAGAACAACCCGTCCTTGGGTCATCTTGTAGGGGATATCCGGGCCCTGCTCACCCGCCACCGTCTGACCCAGGCCCAGGCCCAGGCGCCGATATCCAACCCTTGAGGAGCATCCATCCCCCCTCTGCGATCAGCTGGAGCAGCAGCTCCACCAGGCCGAGCAGGGCCGCCGGGGGCTGCTGGAGGCGGTGTTGCGGGAGGCGTTGGTTGGCAGACTGCCAGAGAGGCCGGAGGAACGCCATGCTGCACTCTGATGTCCGCGGACTGAACCAGGTTCTGCCACATACCCTTCTGTGATGCTCAACGCTCTCACAATCAGCGACTTCACGGTTTTCTCCAAGGTGGAGCTCCAGTTCGGCGGGCTCAACGTGATTCACGGCGAGAACGGCAGCGGCAAAACCCACCTGCTGAAACTCGCGTATAGCCTTGTCGCCAGCTTGGTGCCAGCAGCCAATGAGCCTGCCGGAGAGCGCCCCACCAAAGCGTTGCTGGACCAACGCATTGGAGCCAAGCTTGTGGGTGTCTTCCGGCCCGATCGTGGAAAGCTTGGCCGGCTGGCGCGCCGAACACAAGGCCATAAGCGTGCAGAGATTGATGCCGACTTCGGACCTGAAGGTCACATTTCCCTGTCGTTCTCGACGCAGAGTGATCGAGCCGTCAAGTCCGATCGGCTACCCCCCGAGTGGTTTTCGCATGCACCGGTGTTCCTGCCGACGCGTGAATTGTTATCAGTTTACCCCGGATTTGTCAGTCTTTATGCCACCCAGGCGATCCCCTTTGATGAAGTTTGGCGTGATACCTGCGTGATGCTGGGTTTGCCCATTGCCAAGGGGCCTCGCAAGCGAGAGGTGGCCGATCTGCTTGCCCCGCTAGAGGCTTCGCTCGGTAGCAAGGCCCTACTTGAAGGGGATCGTTTCTTTATCCAGATGGATGAACCCAGCATGAAGGTCGAAGCCGATCTCGTGGCAGAGGGGTATCGAAAGCTCACCATGCTGGCGCGCTTGATTGCCAATGGCAGCATCGATGCCAATGCCATCCTTTTCTGGGACGAGCCGGAGGCCAATCTGAATCCACGCCTGATCAAGGCATTGTCACCCTTGCTGCTGGATCTGGCTTCAGCTGGAGTCCAAATCTTTGTGGCCACCCATAGTCTCTTCCTTATGCGTGCTCTCGAAATGGAACGACTGCGTCGGCAATTTGGCCAAGCGCAGTTCATCGGACTCAAGCAGTCTTCCGATGGCGTGACCATCTCCCAGGGGGCCAAGCTCACGCAGTCGGGCGACATCATTGCCCTTGACGAGGATGTTCTTCAGGCTGAACAGCTACTGGATCAGGCCATGGGGGTCAGCTGATGGCCAATGCACCAATTGCTGTTGAGCGGCTCAGCTTTACTTTCGACAGCTCTGTTGCCCCCTTCCAGTATGAGGTTGCCGGACAATGCGTGGATGGGTGGCCAAGAGGCGCCAAGATTGTCGACGTCGTGGCACACGATCGAGACACTCCTCCCGATGTCACCTGGCTGATCGAGGCCAAGGACTATCGGATCATCACGAATCCGCCAAGGCCCACCAATCTTGCCGGACTAGCCGCAACAGTTGAATCAAAAGTGCGGGATTCTCTGGCTGCTTTCCCAGTGGTTGGCCAGCAATCCACTGATCCTGCTGCCCGCTCTCATGCCAGTATCTCATCGACCTCAAGGCGCTTTCGCGTGGTTCTGCATCTTGAGCCACACCCTCAGATGGGAGCACATGCTGCTCTATTCCCCGTAAACTGGGCAGCGAATATCTTGCTACAGCTCCAAAGCCGGGTGTCTGATATCGATCCCTCACCATTGGTTCTCAATATCGCACGTACGCCTGCATCTCAAGTTCCCTGGTCTGTCGCCTGATCCATCACGCCATGCAGTCGTCATCTGATCCAGCCAAATGTCCTGATGATCAGCAGGACGGCATCCAGGAGATTCATATCGCCGGCTTCTGTTCCCTCAAGCAGGTTTGCCTGGAGCCAGGCAGGCTCACGGTGCTCATTGGGCCGAATGGTGCCGGAAAATCCAATCTGCTGCAGGCCTTGCGTCTGATTCCCTTACTGCGGACTCGCTCACTGCAGCGCTACGTGGCTGATCACGGCTTCGGAGCCGCACTGCTGCATTACGGGGCCAAAGCCACCGATGCCATTGATCTCGCTGTGGTGATCAGAGATCAGGGAACCACCTACCGCTATGACGCTCGTCTCGCATTTGCTCCAGATGACACGCTGTATTTTCAGACGGAGAACGCCGCCAGGGTCAATCCCGATGACACTTGGTCCATCAGCTCGCTAGGCGGTAGCCACCGAGAATCCCACCTTCTCGATGAGGTGTATCGCGATAAAACCGTGGCTGCGGTGAACGAGTGGCTGGGCCGGATAACCTTCTACCACTTCCACGACACCTCACCCCAATCGAAGCTGCGCACGCATGCGCGTCGAGAGGACGATCGTTATCCCCGCTCTGATGGTTCCAATCTCGCGGCTTACCTGCTCCGCCTGAAGGAGAGCGTCGACAGCGCCGATCAGAAGGCCTGGCAGCGCATCAACCGCCACTGCCGCCACATCGCCCCAGCCATCAAGCAACTTGATCCTGTTGCAGTGAATGGCAGTGTGCGCCTCGACTGGATCGACGATCGCGATGAACGTTTCGGTTGCCACCAGTTCTCCGATGGCACCCTGCGGGCGCTGGCGCTGATCACGGTGCTCTCGCAGCCCAGTGGATGCTTGCCCAGGCTAATCAGCATCGATGAGCCCGAGCTTGGCTTGCATCCCTCCGCCATTGCCTTGATTGCCGAGCTCTGCCGTTCCATCTCGCGTCATACCCAGATTGTTCTCTCCACCCAGTCCACGGAGCTGCTGGATTACTTCAACGCCGATGAGGTGGTGGTGGTGGAGCGGCAGCAAGGTGAAACCAGGCTCACGAGGTTGAGCAGTCAAGCCCTGCAAAACTGGTTGGAGGATTACAGCCTCAGCGAGCTTTACGACAAGGGCGTGATCGGAGGCAAGCCTTGATGGCTGATCCAGTTACGCGATTGATTGTTGTCGTGGAGGGGCAAACAGAAGACAACTTCGTGCGGCGCATCCTGCAGCCTCATCTTTGGGGCTTTGGAATTGATGTCTCAGCCACAATTGCCGGCAAAGCCAAGGCGGCTGCAAGGGGCAACAGCGGCAAGGGAGCTCGTGGTGGCGGCTGCTACGCCGACTGGGAACGCGATATTCGTAACTGCCTGAAGAACAACCGGGCGCCTAACTTCAGGCTCACAACCCTGTTTGACTTGTATGGGCTGCCGGATGACTTTCCGGGGCGCGATCGCATCGCCTCGGATCGCAGCCAAGCTGATCGTTGCAATCGCCTGGAGCAGGCCATGGCAGAAAGGATCGATGATTGGCGCTTCATCCCCTATTTACAGCTGCATGAGTTCGAGGCCTTGGTGATGGCCTGCCTTCCAGATCTCGAAGGCCTCTACGACGCTCCGGATCAGCTGGCAGGGCTCGCCAAGCTTCAAACTGAAGTGGCTGCGTTGCAGCCATAAGAGATCAATGATTCCAAGGAGACCGCGCCCAGCAAAAGGTTAGAGCGGCTGATTCCTGGCTACCGCAAGAAGAACGATGGGCCTGATGCGGTTGAGAGGGCCGGCCTGAACCATGTGCGTAGTCAATGCCCACGATTTAACGACTGGTTGAGTCGCCTGGAGGGCTTGGGTGCGACCACTGCTACGTAAGCTTCGAGAGCTTGAATCGACTTCAGAGACTCAACCTGAGCGCTCGCCTTCAAGGCTCAGCTCGCGAAGCACGATGGGCGTCGGTCGCCCACGCAAATGCTTCGGTCAGAGGCGGGTTCGCTCCACGACCCAGATTGCCTCCCTTCACCTCACTCGACGAGGCTCGAACACCCCTCCCACCCCTCGCCGAACAACACCGCATCGTCGCCAAGGTCGACGAACTGATGGCCCTCTGCGATCAGCTGGAGCAGCAACTCAGCCAGGCCGACCAGGGCCGCCGGGTGCTGCTGGAGGCGGTGTTGCGGGAGGCGCTGGCTGGCGAAATCGCGCAGGTGGCATCAGGCCAATAGTACGTCTATACTGATCCAAGGCCTGCGGTCCTCGCTATCGTGGCTGGATTAGACCTTCAGGGCTGGATCACGGTTATCGCCGGCCTGTTGATTGCGCTGATCACGCTGTTCACTTCTTATGCCCATGTCGATCTCCCCGGCCTCGGAGCCATCCCGATCGATCAGCAGATCGGAGTACCTCTCCTCCTTACCTCGCTGGCGACGTTGGTTGGCGATGCTCAACTGGCGACCCGTCGTCGATCTCGAGATCAGAGCGATCGAGCGCAAGAAGCTGCTCTCCGAGCTGAGGAGCGATTCCGAGCAGATCGAGAAGGACAGCGAGCGGATCGCGAACGAAACCGAGCAGCTGAGGAGAGAGAACGCGCGCTACGCCGAGCTCAACGCCAGGCTCGATGCAATCTGCTCCAGTTTCGATACCTCCTCGCCCCCACCCCCGCCAACACCCGGTCCATCGCCAACCTGATCGCCTTGCTTGAGGAATATGGTGATCTGGCCTGAGCCACACAACGGCAGCAGCAGCTCATCCAGGCCGAGCAGAGGCAGCGGGGGCTGCTGGAGGCGGTGCTGCGGAAGGCGTTGGTGGAACCACGGGCAAACTTGGCTTACAAGGGAGGGAGTTTCCATGCTCAAAGGCCTCCACATCCAAGGATTCAAGTCGCTGCGCGACTCCAGAGTGGGGCTCGCACCGCTCACGCTGGTGTTTGGGCCCAATGGCCCGGCAAAAAACAACCGGCACCAGCCCACCTGCCTGCCACCTGACGGAATGGAAACCTTGCTCCAGCAATTTCGCCCCGCGATCCGCCTGGAAGCGAAGATCTCGGAACCCACTGGGGAGGACCAACCTGCACCCTTGCGAGGCCGAGTAATATCTCCCTAGCACAGCAGATCCTTCCCAGGAGCCCCCGGCATGCGGATTGACTGCCTACGATTAAAGAACTTTAAGGGATTTAAAGAGCGAGAGCTACTCTTCCATCCCCAGTTCAATCTTGTGGTTGGCGAAAACGGCACGGGCAAAACTTCTCTGCTGGATGCCCTCTCCATCGCTGCCGGCAGCTGGTTTCTTGGCATTCCTGGTGTTGATACCCGCCACATCCGCCAGGAGGAAGTGCGGCTGGAGGCTTTTGAGGCCGAAGCGGTTACCACTTGGGAGAGCCAATATCCCTGCGCTGTTGAGGCGGATGGCCTGGTTCTGGAGCAGCGGCTCAGATGGAATCGCGCGCTCCATAGCCCACGCGGGCGCACCACCTACTGCAGGGCACGCGAGATCAAGGCGCTGGCTACAGAAAACAGCCGCGCGGTGCGCGAAGGCACGCCTGTTTCCCTTCCTCTTATCTCCTACTACGGCACCGGCCGCCTCTGGAATACCCCCAGAGAGCAGGCCAAGGTGTCTGGACCACCAACCATCGGCTCCAACAATGGAGAATCCAGGCTTGATGCTTACAAAACCAGTGTTGATACGCGCTTGTCGGTTAGGGCCCTCACACTCTGGATCGCCCGCCAATCCTGGCTAGCCTTCCAACAAGGCGGCGTTGAAACCAACACCTATCAAGCCGTTCGTCGAGCCCTGCTGAGCTGCGTACCAGGGGCCGAAAATCTCCATTTCGACGCCAAATTAGGCGAGGTGGTCGTGCGCTTCCGCAATGGCGTCCACCAACCATTCATGAACCTCAGCGATGGGCAGCGCTCGATGCTGGCGCTTGTGGGGGATCTGGCACAGAAAGCCGCCACCCTGAATCCCCATCTTGGCGAGCATGTTCTGGAAGAAACCAACGGCCTTGTTTTAATCGACGAACTCGATCTGCATCTCCATCCCACATGGCAACGCCATGTGATCGAAGATCTACGCAATACCTTCCCAAAACTGCAATTTGTCTGCACAACCCACTCGCCCTTCCTGATCCAATCGTTGCGCTCTGGCGAGGAGCTGCTGATGCTGGAAGGTCAGCCCACCGCCAGCCTTGGCGACCTCTCCATTGCAGACATCGCCGAGGGCATCCAGGGCCTCTCGGATACCAGTGTCAGCACACGCTATGCCGCCATGAAAGACAGTGCCAAGCGGTACTTGGGCTTGCTGGAGGAAGCGCAGCGCTCTCCCGAGCAAACCCTTGCCCAATACAAGCAGCAGCTGGCTGAAACCATTTCTCCCTTTGCCGATAACCCCGCTTTCCAGGCATTCCTTGAACTGCAACGGGTGGCCGCTCTGGGAGAGAGCTGATGCGCTCCGTGCGACGCGGCCCATCTCCAATCAACGGTGACTTCAAAAACTACCGCGATGCCTTTCCCCATCTTGCCCAGAAACTCGGCTTGTACTGCAGCTACTGCGAACGGCGCATTGCCACCGGCCTGGCCGTTGAGCACATCCAGCCCAAGGCACTACCGGCTTACAAACACTTGGTGGGAAATTGGCAAAACTTCCTGCTTGCATGCATCAATTGCAATGCCTCCAAGGGAGACAAGGACGTCGTCCTCGCCAATCACCTGATTCCCGATCGCGACAACACATCCTCCGCCTTCCTCTACCTCGCAGACGGCCGCATCGAAATATCCGAGAGGCTGGCCGCACAGGCCAAGGCTCAGGCGCAAGCCACCCTCACCCTTGTTGCTCTCGATCGCCGCAGTGCCGAGGCACGCAATCCCAATGAACGCCTGGTAGCCCTGGATCGCTTCAAGCAAAGAATCGATGCCTGGCTCCAGGCCGAACAAGCCAAACAGCGCCTTGCTCCCCAACCTGACAACGAGGCGCTGATCGCAACCGTCATCGACCTCGCCCTCGCCACCGGCTTCTTCAGCGTCTGGATGCAGGTCTTCGCCGACGACGTGCCGATGCGGCGGCGGCTCATCCAGGCTTTTGGCGGCACGCTCGACAGTGGGTGTTTTGATCCCCAGACAACCCAACCCATGCATCCCGCCCCCAACCCCGACCGTCTGCCAGATGGCGGCAAGGCATGAAGGGAGGGTGACGGCCCCCCGGGATCCCATCCGAACAGCGCCCTTCGAAGCCCAAAGCCTGCAGAAGGGAAAACCCCAGCCCTGACGCTGATTCTGGAGAAAAGCCCTTGACGAGACTTGAACTCGTGACCTCTCCCTTACCAAGGGAGTGCTCTACCGCTGAGCTACAAGGGCGTGTGGAGGATGGGCCGGGTTGGATTTGAACCAACGTAGGCAGAGCCAGCGGATTTACAGTCCGCCCCCATTAACCACTCGGGCACCGACCCGAACCACACCCCGAGAACTTACCAGCCGACGCCCCCCCCATGCACCTGCTCGCTCTCCACGGCCCGAACCTCAACCTGCTGGGCAGCCGGGAGCCCGCCCTTTACGGCCCCGCCACCCTGGTGGACATCGACGCCACGCTCACCGAGAGGGCCCAGGCCCTCGGGGTGGGGTTGGACTGCTTCCAGAGCAACCACGAAGGGGCGCTGGTGGAGCGGATCCAGCAGGCCGGCGCCGCCACCGGCGGCGGCTGGTATGACGGCATCCTCATCAACGCCGGGGCCTACACCCACACCTCGATCGCCATCCGCGACGCCCTGTTGGCGGTGCAGACCCCCTTTGTGGAGGTGCACCTGAGCAACGTCCACGCCCGCGAGCCCTTCCGCCATCACTCCACCCTGGCCGATAAGGCTGTGGGCGTGATCTGCGGCTTCGGGCCGATGAGCTACACCCTGGCCCTCGATGGCCTGGTGGCCCATCTGCGCTCCCAGGCGCCGCGATGACGGCCGCGATGGCGCTGGCGGCGCCGGAGGTGGCACGGGTGCGTTGGCTGACGGCCCCCAGCAGCGCCAGCTGGCTTTCGCAGGCCTTGGCCGACCCCGACACCCTGCTGCTCGATCACGCCCACTGCGAGCGCAAGGCGGCCGGGGTGGCCCTGCAGCTGATGTTCCGCTACCCCTCCGACGGCGACCTGGCCCGGACCCTGAGCCCGCTGGCGCGGGAGGAGCTGGAGCACTTCGAGCGGGTGCAGGCCGTGCTGGAGCGGCGGGGCATCGCCTTGCGTCCCCTGGCGGCACCGCCCTACGGGGCGGGGCTGGCCCAGCGGGTGCGGCGCCAGGAGCCGGGGCGGCTGCTCGACAGCCTGCTGGTGGCCGGCTTGATCGAGGCCCGCAGCCATGAACGGATGGCCCTGCTGGCGGCCCACTGCCCCGATCCTGAGCTGCGGGATCTGTGGACCGAGCTGTTGGCCAGCGAAGCCCGCCATTTCGGCCTCTACTGGCTGCTGGCGGAGCGGCGCTTTCCCCGCGCCACGCTGGTGGAGCGGCTGGCGGAGCTGGCCGCGGCCGAACACGAGTTGCTACGCGGATCCCCCGCCACCCCGCCAACAGGGGTGCGCATGCACTCCGCCGGACTGGAGAGCGGCGGGGAGCCGAAAGGCGACGCGCCCCCTCAGGTGGGGCCGGCCCCTTCGCCCTCGGCCCCCGCCATCACCAGCTCATCGAGCCTTGGATAGCGCTCGGCGATCGGATCACCGCTGAAATCGGCCACCCAACCGGCCGGATCGTTGAAGAAGCGCAGGGCGCAGAACTGGGGCTCCGGCCCCATATCAAACCAGTGGCGGGTGCCGGCGGGCACGGCGATCCAATCGTTGCGCTCACAGATCAGCTGCAGCACCTCCTCTCCGAGGTGCAGACAGAACAGACCACGACCCTCCACGAAGAAGCGCACCTCGTCCTCGCTGTGGGTGTGTTCGGCCAGAAAGCGCTGGCGCAGGGCCGCCCGCTCGGGGTGGTCCGGGGTCATGCGGATCGCATCGACGGTGGGGTAGCGGCCACCGGCCTGCACCTGGGCGATCTCCTCGGCGTAGGCCGCCAGGATCTCCGCCGGCTCTGCCCCTTCCGCCAGGGCCACGCGGGCGGGCCACCGTTCCAGCGTGATGCCCCGGGCGGCCAGCTCCTCGCGGATCAGGAGGAGGTCGTTGGTCAGCAGGGTCGGGGCGGTCGCCGGATCCTGGTGGATGGTGAGCTGGGTCACGGCGGCCGGCCCGCAAAACAGAACCCGCCCAGCGTAGAAAGGCAGCAGCCACCCTTCACGCCATCGCCTCCCCCCTGGAGCCCCCTGCCGCGCCCCAGCCCCCGGCCGGGGCCCTCACGCTGGTGGGGGTGGGCCCCGGGGATCCGGATCTGCTCACCGTGGCGGCCGTACGCGCCATCGAGGCCGCCGATCTGATCGCCTACCCCATCGCCCGCGAGGGGGCCGATGGCATGGCGGCCACGATCGCCGCCCCCTGGCTGCGGCCGGAGCAGGAACGCCTGCCGCTCCTCTTTCCGATGGTGGCCGAGGCCGAGCCGCGGCGGGCCGCCTGGCGCGCCGCCGCCGATGCCCTGGCGGTGGCGGTGGCCAACGGCCGCGTGGTGGTGCTCCTGTGCGAGGGGGATGTGAGCCTCTACGCCACGGCCAGCTACGTGCTGCTCGCCCTGCGCCGCCACCACCCCGCCCTGGCGGTGCGCCTGATACCCGGCATCAGCGCGGTGGCCGCCGCCGGGGCCGCCGGCGCCTTTCCCCTGGCCCTGCAATCGGAGGGTCTATTGATCCGGCCCACCCCCGAGGAGCCCCAGGAATTGGAGGCACTGCTGGCCCAGGCGGCGGCGGCCGGCTGGGTGCTGGCCCTGCTCAAGCTGGGGCACCGCTGGGCCTGGGTGCGGCCGCTGCTGGAGCAACGCGGCCTGCTGGAGACCGCCCTCTTCGCCGGGCGGATCGGCTGGCCGGAGGAGCGCCTGGCGCCAGCCGCGGCCCTCGCAGCGGGGGAGGAGCCCTACTTCTCGCTGCTGCTGATTCGCCAGGCTCAACCGCCTGTCCTGCCCTGAGGCCACCCCCATGACCACCCCCTGGCTGGAGATCGAGGCGGTGGAGGCCTTCCTGGGGCCGCGGCGGGTGTTCCAGGACCTCCACCTGCGCCTGCATGAGGGGGAGCACACGGTTGTGCTCGGCCCGAACGGCGCCGGCAAGAGCGCCCTGGTGCACTTGCTCGGCCGATCGATCCATCCGGTGGTGCGGCCGGGATCGCGGCTGCGGCTGTTCGGCCAGGAGCGGATCAACCTCTGGGAGCTGCGGCGGCGCATCGGCCTGGTGTCCCAGTCCCAGCAGGAGAGCTACCGGGGCGGGGTGCGTGCCAGCGACGTGGTGCTCTCGGGCTTCCACGGTTCGGTGGGGATCGGCCCGAGCCAGAAGGTGAGCGCCACGCAACGGGCGCGGGTGGCGGCGCTGATGGAGGAGCTGCAGCTGGCCGACCTGGCCGAGCGCCCCTTCCGCGAGCTCTCCGACGGCCAGCGCCGCCGGCTGCTGTTGGCCCGGGCCCTCGTGCACGACCCGGCGGTGCTGGTGCTCGATGAACCCACCAACGGTCTCGATCTGCGCGCCCGCCACCAGCTGCTCGCCCTGTTGCGCCAGCGGGCCCGCGCGGGCACCACCCTGCTGCTGGTCACCCATCAGATCGAGGCGATCCTGCCGGAGATCCAGCGCTGCGTGCTGCTGCGCGATGGGGCGGTGGTGGGCGATGGCCCCCCGGCAACACTGCTGCAGGAGGGTCCGCTGAGCGAGCTGTTCGATACGCCCCTGCGGGTGGTGCGGGCGGCCGGCTGGCATCAGGTGCTGCCCGCCTGAATCCCAGAGCACCGCAGCCCGTATCGCCGGCACATCCCAAACCCGCCCCATGCGACCAGGGTGGGGGCTCCGCGATCGCCGAAGCATGCGCGAGATCGTCTTCCGGGTCACGGCCGAGCGGCCGGGCCACCTGGAAGCCCTGGCCCTCCAGCCGCGGCTCACGGTCAGTGCCCCTACCCGGGAGGAGTGGCACCACGAGGCTCGCGAAACCTTGATCCACGCCCTCGGCCCCGCCCACGTGACCTACCGGATCCGGCTGCGCCGCAGCGTTCCCGCCCCATTGGCCGAACGGATCCCCGCTGGGGTGGGCCTAGACGCCCTGCCTAGCCTCAGGTGATGAACCCGAATAGCAAGCAAGAACGCCTGCCCATCGCCCCCAACCATCGGCCCCGTCCTGAGGAGCTCTGGGCCTCCCCCCAGCGCCTCCGCTACCTGCGCACCCTCACCCCGGAGATCCATCCAGGCCAGCCTGCGAAGGAACCCTCCTAGGCTTCAATCCTCTCGCCCGGGCCACCGATGGACTGGCTCGCGCTGTCCCTTGTGGTGCGCTGGACCCTCGGCTGGCCCCTCGCCTGGCGGCGACCGATCCTGCCCCCCGCCCCGCCCGACGGGGCCGACGATCAAGGCGCCCCCCGGCCCCGGCCCTCCCTCTCGGTGCTGATCCCCGCCCGCAATGAGGCGGCCACCCTGCCCCACCTGCTGACGGCCCTGGCGCGGCAAAACCTGGCGCCGGCTGAGGTGATCGTGATTGATGACCACTCCGAGGACGGCACGGCCAGCCTGGCGCGCACAACCGCACCCTCCCTGCCGGTCCGCGTGATCGCGGCACCGGCGCTGCCGCCCGGTTGGTGCGGCAAGACCTGGGCCCTCCACCAGGGGGTGGCGGCGAGCCAGGGGGATCTGCTGGTGTTCCTCGATGCCGACACAGAACCCGAGCCGGGCTTTCTGGCCAGCCTGGTGGCGGCCCATCGCCGCTGGGGCGGGCTGGTGTCGGTGCAGCCGTATCACCGCACCGAAAAGCCCTACGAGGGGTTGTCGCTGCTGTTCAACCTGGTGGGGTTGATGGCGGTGCCGCTTGGGCCGGGCTGCGGCGTGGCGTTCGGGCCGGCGATGATCAGCAGCAGGGCCGATTACCTGCGCAGCGGCGGCCATGCGGTGGTGGCCGAAAAGGTGGTGGAGGACTGGTTCCTGGGCCACGCCTACGAAGCCGCGGGGCTGCCGGTGAGCGCCTGGATGGGCCACGGACAGATCGCCTACCGCATGTACCCCGGCGGTCTGGCCGAGATGGTCAGCGGCTTCGACAAGAATTTCGCCACCGCCGCCGGCGAAGTGCGGTCGCAGCGGATGCTGGCGATGTTGCTGTGGCTCTCGGGGCTGTTCTGGGCCTCCTGGTGCCTGCCGGCGTCCCTGCTGGGCTGGCCCCTGATCGGGGACCCAAGCCCCCAGGCCAACCTGCTGCTCTACGCCGCCTTCGCCCTGCAGCTGCTGGTGATCACGCGGCCGGTGGGGCGCTTCGGCTGGATCAACCTGGTGTTTCCCCTGCCGGTCGTGTTTTTCCTCGGGGTGTTCCTGCTGGCGATCCTCAATCTGGAGCGGGGCCAGGTGGCGTGGAAGGGGCGCCGGGTCCGCACCCGCTGATGGCCCCGGCGACGCCACCGCTATCCCCTGCCGCGATGCTGTTGAGCTGCGCCCTTGCGTGGCTGCTCTGGGCGCTGCTGGGGGGGGGGATCGCAAACCGGATGCCGCCGGGCTGGCTGGCGGGCGCGGGGGGGAAGGCCGGTCCGGCTTGGGAGAGTGAAGGGTTCTACGAGCGGCGCCTGGCGATTCGACGCTGGAAGCGCTGGCTGCCCGATGCCGGCGACGCCCTGCCCGGTGGCGTGGCCAAGGCGAGCTTGGCGCGGCGGGATCCGGCGCCGCTGCGGCGGCTGCTGCTGGAAACCCACCGGGCCGAGCTGGTGCACTGGCTCCTGTGGCCGCTCTGGATCGTCACGGCCCTGTGGCTGCCACCGGCGGGAGTGCTGCTCAACCTGCTGTTCGCCTGCCTGCTCAACCTGCCCTGTATCGCGGCGCAGCGCTACACCCGGCTGCGGCTGGAGCGGATCCTGGCCGCCCCCCGCAGCACAGACCGCCTGCCCCGGGCAGCCTTGCGCTAGGGTGAAATTGATTCACGAACCAACCTCCAGCAGGTTTCTCACCGGAACGGCGGCTCCAGTCCACCCAGATTCTTCCGAGGCCTTCGGCCCGGGTCCCGGCCAAGGCGGCCAGGACGTGCCCCTGGGCTATGGGATTCTCCACATGGCCAGCAACTTTCTTCAGGACTTTCGACGAATCGTTCATAGTTTCCAACTTTTTTGATGACCATTTACATCGGCAACCTCTCCTTCGATGCTGAGGCTGAGGACGTTCGCAGCCTCTTCGCTGAATACGGAGAAGTGCGTCAATGCAGCCTGCCCCTTGACCGCGAAACCGGCCGCAAGCGCGGCTTCGCATTTGTCGAGATGACAGACCCCACCGCTGAGCAATCCGCCATCAACGATCTCCAGAACGTGGAGTGGATGGGTCGCGCCATCCGCGTCAACAAGGCCGAACCGCGCACCGGTGGCGGCGGTGGTGGTGGGGGCGGCGGTGGCCCCCGTCGTTCCGACCGGCGACCCGCTGGCGCCTTCGGCGGTGGTGGCGGTTACAACGGCGGCGGCTACGGCTACGGAAACCGTCCCTGAACCCCGCCTCCCCAGCGTCGAATGCGGCAGGGCCCCTTGGGGATGGGCCCTACCGCGTTCGTGCGCTCGCCCCCAACGAACACACAGCCCCCGATGAGGCGCCCGCCCCCCGCTTCGCAAGCCTTGAGGATGCTCGAAGGTACGCAAGCGGGCTGGTGGAACCTCCCCGTCCGGGGCTGATCATCGAGAAACTTGCCCCCGGTGGCTGCTGGCTGCCGCTGGTTTGGCTCTAAGGAGCCCACCAGCGCGGCCACAGACCGGATCCGTGGGGAGCCCTTCGGCCCTGCGCCTGCGCAGTGAGCCCTGTTCTTGGCGCCTTGTTCCTCGCGCCTGGTTCTCGGTGCCTGGCGCCGGGATGCCCGGGGATCAACTCCGGGCGTTGATCATCAGCACCGCCAGCCCCCCCAGCAGCACCGTCAAAAACAAGAACACCGCCACGGTCGGCCCGGCCAGGGCCCCGGCCAACAGCGCCACACCCAGGGCAGCGGCCACGAGCAACCCCACGGGCAACCAGCGAGACTTCGACATGGACGGGGCAGCGGCGGCGTTTCCATGCTGACGAGTCTTGAGGCATTGTTCCGGCGCTGCGGGCCAATCCCCTGGCCCCGATGGGCCCACAGGCGGCTGGCACCGTTCGTTCTGGTGGCCCTGCCGCCGCTGGCCCCCCCGGCCGCTGGAGCCCGATCCACCCCCGCCGTCCCCCCGACCGCGGAGGTGTGCGTTCTGGCTCCCTGGGTGGAGGCCGGAGGGAATGGGCGTGCCCGGGCCAGGGTGCCCCTCTCCCGTCCCACGATCTTCGTGCGGGAGCCGCTCCAGCAAGTGCGGCTGCAACAGGGGGGCCGCCTGCTGTGGCAGCGCCACGTTGAGCCGAGCAGGTCCCTGGTGGGACCGATCGCCTGGCCCCTGCCCCCACTGCACCCCGATCAGCGCCTGCAGATGCTGGTGCAGCCCCGCGATGCGGCCTCCACCGCGTTCGCCACCATCGAGATCCAGGCGGCTCCCGCGGCCACCCTGCGCCGCAACGATGCGCGGCTGGCGGCCCTGGGGGGCAACCCCGAGGCCTGGCGCGCAGCGGTGGCCCGGGCCCTCGAGGAGCGGGATCCGGCCCTGGCCACCGCCCTGCTGTTCGCCTTCGAGGGGCCCAGCGCACCGGAGCTCGACGAGCTGCGCCGCGAAGCGTTCCTGCGCAGCTGCCCGTAGCCGGCCGAACGGGGACACGCTCTGCCAGCCTGGGCCTTTGCGTTCTGTCGCGCCACCGCCATGCCCCCCTCGGCGCCTCCGCTCGAGCTGGATCTTGAGCACCTGCGCGCCCCAGTCCGTCGCGGGGAAACGCGGCCCCTGGCGTGGCGCCAGGAGCAGCTCCGGCGGCTGGGGGCGCTGGTGGAAGAAACCGGCCCGGCCCTGCACGCCGCCCTGGCCGCCGATCTCGGGCGACCGCCTGTGGAGGCCGAGATGGAGCGGTCCCTGGTGCGCCAGGAGCTGCGCCTGGCCCAGCGACACCTGGGCGCCTGGATGCGCCCCCGCGGCATCGGCCTCCCCCTCTGGTCGTGGCCGGCGCGGGCCACCCTGCAGGCCGAGCCCCTCGGCTGCGTGCTGATCATCAGCCCCTGGAACTACCCCTTCCAGCTCTGCCTCACGCCCCTGATCAGCGCCCTGGCCGCCGGCAACACCGCGGTGCTCAAGCCCTCGGAGCTGGCTCCGGCCACGGCGGCCCTGCTCGCGGAGGCGGTGGCTCGCCACTTCCCCCCCACCACCGTGCGGGTGGTCTGTGGCGACGGCAGCGTGGCCGCCCGCCTGCTGGAAGAGCGGTTCGACCACATTTTCTTCACCGGCAGCAGCCGCGTGGGCCGGCTGGTGATGGCGGCGGCGGCCCGCCATCTCACGCCGGTGACCCTGGAGCTCGGGGGCAAGAGCCCGGCCATCGTCCTCGAGGACGCCGACGTGGTGGTCACCGCGCGCCGGCTGGTGTGGGGCAAGGGTCTCAACGCGGGGCAGACCTGTGTCGCACCCGACCATGTGCTGGTGGTGCCGGCGATGCGGGAGCCCCTGCTGGCGGCCATGGCCCGCGAGATTCGCCACTTCCACGGCGACGATCCCTTGGCCAGCCCAGATCTTGGGAGGATCGTCCACCGCGATGCCTTCACGCGGCTGGTGGCGCTGGTGGAGGGCGCCCGGCGGGAGGGGCGGGTGCTGGTGGGGGGCCGCAGCGATCCCGGGCGGCTGCGGATCGAGCCCACGCTGGTGGCCATCGAGGAGCCGCAGAGCGACCCGCTGATGGCGGAGGAGCTGTTCGGCCCGGTGCTACCGCTGCTGGTGGTGGCCAACCTGGAGGAGGCGCTAGCGCGGTTGCGCGAGGGTCCGGCCCCGCTGGCCCTCTACCTGTTCAGCCGCAGCCGGGAGGCCGCCCGGCAGGTGCGGGCCCAGAGCCGCTCTGGCGGGGTCGCGATCAACGAGGTGGGGCTGCAGGCCGGCGTGGCGGGCCTGCCCTTCGGCGGAGTGGGGGAGAGCGGCATGGGCCGCGCCCACGGCGAGGAAGGCTTCCTGGCCTTCTCCCACCGCCGCAGCGTGCTGAGCCGCCCGTTCTGGCTGGATCTGCCGCTGCGCTACCCGCCTTACGCGGGCAAGTTGCCGTGGCTGGAGCGGTTGCTGGGCTGAGCCCCAGGGCCGCCCAGGCGTCGCCAGCCACTGGAAACGGGCATCCGTTCGGCACGGATTCGCGAAATTGCCCCGCTGGGGGGCTGGGCGAGGAGGCCGTTGATCCTTATGGTGCCGGCGTGCTCCGTATCTAGCGCCCATGCGCCGCCCGATCGTCGCCCTGGCTCTGGCCCTGGTGTTGCCCCTACCCGCCCTCGCCGGACAGGTGACCGTCAAAGAGGGCGAAACCCTGTCGGAGATCGCCGATCGCGTCGGCGTGCCGATGGGCCGCCTGATGCAGCTCAACGGCATCAGCGATCCCAACCTGGTGGAAGCGGGTCGGGTTCTGCAGGTTCCGGGAGGTTCCGGGGGCGGGGGCAAAAGCCGGGGCAGCACCGCCAGCGGCGGCACAGTCACCGTTCAGGAGGGGGAAACCCTCTCCGAGATAGCGGAGCGCCACAACATGAGCGTCGAGCGACTGATGGCGATCAACGGCATCAGCGACCCCGATCATGTGGAAACGGGGCGCCGGCTGAAGGTGAGCGGTGCCGTGACCGCCGCCGCCAAGCCAGCGACTGGGGCCCCGGCCGGCGGCTACCGCCGCGGTGCCCGCGAGCACGTGGTGCGCCCAGGGGAAAGCCTCTCCACCCTCGCCGATGGCTACGGGGTGCCCCTCACCCGCCTGGTGGCGATCAATGGCATCGGCGACCCCGATCTGGTGCAAGCGGGCACGCGGCTGAAACTCAAGGGCAGCCCTGCCCCCAGCAAGGTGAGCACTCCAGCCCCGCGGCCCCGCCCGGCCACCACGGCCACCGCCACCCCGCGCCCCCAGCCCAAGCCCGCCCCCGTGGCATCCACCACAGCAACTCCCGTGGCTGCCGCCACACCGCGTCCCGCCGCCACTCCCCGCCCGGCCGTCACGCCGTCCCCCTCCAGCACGCCGATCGCCACCGCTCGCCCCGGCGGCTCGGGCCTGGCCACCACCCCGGGCACCGGCAAGCCCGACTGGCGCACCTACGGCCCCCTTCAGGTGGACTGGGCCAACTGGCAGCCCATGGGCGGCAGCATGGTGGCCCCCACCCTCAACGGAGAGGGACTGTCCCTGTACCTGGCCGTCAACTGCACGGCGCGCAAGATCAACGCCACCAGCCAGGCCGGTCAGTGGAAAACCTGGGACGATCCCCAGGCCGACTTCGAGCAGCAGCTCGTCAACGACCTCTGCAAAGCCCGTAGCTGAGGCGGCGTCAGGCGGCCCAGTGCAGGGGCCACGGGGTGCGTAGCCAGCGCCGCCCGCTGGAGCGCAACCAAAGCCGCTGGGCCCCGTCATCGCTTTCCCGAAGCAACTCCTCCTGCACCAGCCGACGGGCCAGCCAGGCCCAGCGGTCTTCATCGCTGTCGTGACTGCCCGCCAGATCCCCTGCCAAGCCCCGCAGGTCGCGGCCGCCACGCTCCTCGAGCATCGCCAACAACACGCCGGCCTGCTCCGACCAATCCCTGCGGTGCGGGCGAGCCCGGCAGTTGTCACAGCGACCGCAGGGAGCCCCCAGCTCCCCCACCGCCAGCAGCAGGGCCTGCTCGCGGCAGCCCTCCCCCTCCGCCACCGCCTCCATGCGGCGCAGCTTCGCCTGGGCGAGCTCCAGCCGCTGGCGCTCGGACTCCTCCACCGCGCGGCCCCCCTGCTGGGCGGTGGCACGGATCGCCCAGCCGAGGCTGACCCGATCAACCGGATCGAAGAGCACCAGGCAATGGGCCGGCAGGCCATCGCGCCCCGCCCGGCCGGATTCCTGGAGGTAGCCCTCCGGACTGGCCGGCAGGTCCAGATGCAGCACCAAGCCCACGTCCTGGCGGTCGACGCCCATCCCGAACGCCACCGTGGCCACCAGAACCGGCCGCTGATGGCCCTGGAAATGCTCGAGGGCCAGCTGGCGGCTCGGGGGATCCATGCCCGCGTGATACGCGATCGCCTCCACCCCGGCGGCGGCCAGACGGGCGGCCCACTGCTCCACCGAGCGGCGGGTGCGGGCGTAGAGCAGCACCGCCCCCCGGCTGTCCGCGATGGCCTCCAGCACCTGCGCCAGGGGATCGGCGGGCCGCGAACGCATGGTGTACGAGAGGTTGGCGCGCCGGGCCGAACGCACCTGGATCAGGGGCCGGCGCAGCTGCAACAGGCGGATGATGTCGGCGCGCACCTGGGGGGCGGCGGTGGCGCTGAGGGCCACCAGCGGCACTCCGGGACAGAGGGCCCGCAGCTGGCCGAGTCGCCGGTAGTCGGGACGGAAGTCGTGACCCCAGGCACTGATGCAGTGGGCCTCATCCACGGCCAGGGCCACCAGGCGCCCGGCCGCCAGGATGTCATCGAGCAGCTGGCGGGTGCTCTCCAGCTGCAATCGCTCCGGGGCGAGGTAGAGCAGGCGGAGCCGATTTTCCCGCAACCGCAGCAGCAGGGAGCGCCGCTCGCCCCCCTCCAGGCCGCGATGCAGGCAGGCGGCGGCGATGCCGCGCCGTTGCAGCTGGCTCACCTGGTCCTGCATCAGGGCCACCAGCGGGGAGACCACCACCACCAGGCCTTCCCGCACGAGTGCCGGCAGCTGGTAGCAGAGGGATTTGCCCGCTCCGGTGGGGAGCACCGCCAGGCAGTCCCGGCCGGCCATCAGGGCCTCCACCACCGGACGCTGGCCGGGGCGGAACTCCTCCCAACCGAAATGACGGCGGAGCGCCTGCTGCAGGGCATCCGCCGGGTCGCCCTCCTGAGCCACGCCGAGCAGCCCCCCTTCCTGCGGCAAAACCACGCCATCGCTGGTGTGGCCAGACCATAGCTCCCACCAGATCTGGAGGGGAGGGGCAAGCGCAAACGGAGTCGGCCACCGCGCCTGGGCTCAGGGCAGGGGCGGCGGCTCCAGCTGATCCGGCGACTCCTCCACCCGCTGGAGCCGCACCCGCTTCCCCCCCGCCAGCTCCCCCAGCGACACACGCATCGTGTTGCCGCTGAGGCTCTGCAGGGCGGTGATCAACTCCCGCAGGTGGGGCGTACTGCTGCCGCTCTCCACCCACAGCCGCTCCTGCAGTCCATTGAGACGGCGCCAGCTCGTGTGCAGGCGCAACACGGCACTCTCCAGCTGCTGCGCCTGATACACCGCATCGGAGAGGATCCCGAGCACATCCAACCGCTGGGCCTCCTGGATCGCCTTCTCCAGGTCGAGTTGGCCCTGCTGGAGGGCGCGCACCGCTCCACCGGCCTCACTGGCCTTGCTGAGCCAGCGGGCGGTCAGGGTCACATCGCGCACCCGCTCAATCTCCGGCTCCTCCCGCAGCGCCCGCCGCAGGTCATCCTGCTGCTCCTGCGGCAAGCGGGCGAGCTCCTTCACCAACGGCGCCACCGCCCGCGGCGGCAGCAGGTTCTCGGCGGTGCGCTGGCGGATCTCCTCGGGCAGCAGGGGGCTGGTGGCGGCCACGAACTCGTCGGCCAGACGCCGCACCTGCTTGCGGGTGATCGACTGCCCCTCATTGGCGGCCTGACCCACCATCAGCTGCACCTCCGGATCGGCGCGCGCGGCCTCCAGAAAGGCGCTCTTGGAGAAGTGATTGACGCTCTCGGGCTCGATCACCCCGTCCCCGAGCATCTGGTCCGCCGACTCGGCCAACTGGATCAAGGTGTAGGCCCGGGTCTTGCTGATCTCCCGCTCCCGCAGCCACTGCAGGAAGTTGGTGCCACGGTTTTCGCCGCCACGGCGCTCCCGGTCGCGGGCGGCCCGCAGGATCCGCCCCCGCCAGATCTCGGTCTGCAGGTCGAAGCGGTCACAAACGGCCCAGGCCTCATCGAGGCGGGCGTGGAACTCCAGGGTGCCGATCGCCTCGCTTTCGGGATCGGGGAGATCCAGGGTGAAGGCAGGCGCCTCAGTGGCGAGCATCGACGGGCGGCGGAGGGGAAACGGGGATGCTGCCACGGGAGCGCCAGACTCCAGCCGCAAGGGCGCCCGAACCACGCGGCGACGATTCGTGACACGCCGGCCGCCAGCCCCCAATGGCCCGGGTAGGGTCGCCCAGAAGCCACCCGATCCCCCAAAGCGCAGCGATGGCCATCTCCCGCGGCGACAAAGTGCGCATCAAGCGTCCCGAGTCCTACTGGTTCAACGAAGTCGGCACGGTCGCCTCGATCGACACCTCCGGCATCCGTTACCCCGTTGTCGTGCGCTTCGACAAGGTCAACTACAACGGCTACAGCGGCTCGGAAGGCGGGATCAACACCAACAACTTCGCCGAGGCCGAGCTCGAGAAGGCCTGACCCCTTCCCGCTCCAGCTCCCGCTCTGACAGGCTCGCTGCCACACCCGCAGCTGCCCGGTGCCGGAACTTCCCGAAGTCGAGACCGTGCGTCGAGGCCTGGAGCGCCAGACCTGCGGTCTCGTCCTTGCACGGGTCGAGGTTTTGCGTCCTCGGGCCATCGCCCATCCGCCCGATCCCGACCTGTTTGCCCTCGCCCTGCGCGATTGCCAGGTCACAGCCTGGCACCGACGCGGCAAGTATCTGCTGGCCGATCTGAGCGATTCCCAGGGGGGCGATGCCGGCCGCTGGGGCGTACACCTGCGGATGACCGGGCAGTTCCTCTGGCTGCCTCACCCCGCCGAACCCTGTCGCCACACCCGCGTACGCCTCTTCGGTGCCTGCGGCAGCGAGCTTCGCTTCATCGACACCCGCAGCTTCGGCCAGATGTGGTGGATACCCCCCGGCACGGCGGCGGAGCAGGTGATGGGCGGCCTGGCCCGGCTCGGGCCGGAGCCCTTTAGCCCCCAGTTCAACAGCCACTGGCTACGCGAGCGACTGCGGGGATCGCAGCGGCCGATCAAGAGCGCCCTGTTGGATCAGTCCCTGGTGGCGGGGGTGGGGAACATCTACGCGGATGAGGCCCTGTTCACCGCCGGAATCGCGCCCCACACCCCCAGCGCCCAGCTGAGCGAGGCCCAATTGCAGGTCCTGCGGGATGCGCTGGTGGAGGTGCTGCGGATCAGCATCGGCGCTGGGGGCACCACCTTCAGTGATTTCCGCGATCTACAGGGCGTCAACGGCAATTACGGCGGACAGGCATGGGTGTATCGGCGTGGGGGGCAGCCCTGCCGCCGATGCGGCGCCACCATCCAAAGGGTTCGACTCGGAGGACGCAGCAGCCACTGGTGCCCCCAATGCCAGCCCTGAGCGCAATACAACGGGGCAACGATCCGCGGCCGCCCACCCAAGCGATGCGCTTGACTCAGAGGCAGCCCTCCATCCCCCTTTGCGGTCCTCGCCTTCCAGCCCAGCCCCCCAAGGCAGCCCACCCGGGGAGCTGGCCGCCCTCGCCGACCAAGCCGTGCGGCTCAGCGAGGTCATGGGCACCATCCATCGGCGCGGATGGTGCGACGGCACGGGCGGCAATTTCAGCTGCACCCTCAGCCTGGAGCCCCTGCGACTGTTGATGGCCCCCAGCGGAGTCGATAAGGGATCGGTCAGCCCCGAAGAGCTGATCGTGGTCGATGGCGAAGGCACGGTGATTCACGGACAAGGCCGAGCCAGCGCGGAAACCCGTCTCCATCTAGCGATCATCACCAGTCGCCATGCCGGAGCGGTGCTGCATACCCATTCCCAGGCAGGCACGTTGCTGTCACGCCATTACGCCCCAGAGCCAGGGAAGACGTCGAGCCATCTGGAGATCAGCCAGCTGGAGATGCTCAAAGGGCTGGCCGGAATCCAAACCCACGACACCTGCATCCAGATCCCGATCCTGGCGAACGACCAAAACCTCGAACGACTCAGTCACAGCGCCCTTCCCCTCCTGGCGGAGGCCCCCTACGGACTGCTGATCGCCGGCCACGGTCTCTACGCCTGGGGGAAGGATCTCGCCGAAGCCATGCGTCATCTGGAAATCCTGGAATTCCTGATGGAGCAGCAGTGGCGCCAGATGCTGCTGGACGCCGTAGTTCAGGCCAGGCGGTGATGGGCGCGCTGAAAGGTTGCCCCCACGCTGTCAACCCAAGACCCGGCTCTGTCAACCCAAGACCCGGCTCTGTCTGCCCCAGATCCCACTCGGTCTGCCCCAGATCCCGCGAAGCCCCCCCTGATCCGATCCAACAAAGTCAGCTCGCCTCCCACGCCCGTCACCCCAGTTGGCCTCCCACGCCTGCCACCCCGAGCCGATCGACTACGTCCGTCACCCGGAGTTGACCAATTAGGCCGACCAAGCCCGCTGGACCTCTCGCCCATTTTCCTTCCTTACCCCCAGACACCTGCCATGGCTACCCCACCCATCCGCCACGTGCTACTGGATATCGAAGGCACGACTTGCCCTGTGCCTTTCGTGAGCGAGGTGCTGTTCCCCTACGCGGCAGAGCATATGGGAGCGTTTCTCGATGTTCATGCGAGTGATCCCAGCATCGCAGAACTCCTCGGGCAGGTCGAGAAGGCATGGAAGGAGGACCCCGACCCCGCCGCCCAAGCACTGCGGCACTGCGGGTCAACCATCCCTCCCAATCCCGAAACACTGGAGACGAGTTCCGTCTCAACGACCGGTCCTTTCCCCCAGAGCTTGATTCCCTATCTGCAGTGGTTGATCCAAACGGATCGCAAGCTGGCACCGCTTAAGGAACTTCAGGGCTTGATCTGGGAAGAGGGATACCGGAGCGGGAGACTAAACGGACCCTTATATGACGATGTCCCGCCAGCCCTTCAACGCTGGCAGCAAGCGGGCCTGATCCTTTCGGTGTACTCCTCCGGATCGACCAAAGCCCAACAACTGCTCTATCAATACAGCAATGCTGGGGACCTTCGTAGTCTCTTCCACCATTGGTTCGATACACGCATCGGATCCAAGCACGAACCCAAAAGCTATGAGAGAATTTGCACGCAAATCGGATGCCCATGCGCACAAGTTCTGTTCATCAGCGACTCCTATGCGGAACTACATGCCGCCAACACGGCAGGCCTACCAGTTCTACACAGCGATCGCGATCCCCAAGCATCTCAGCCTCTTGAACAAGGAGCCCTCCCGACAACAGCCTTTACCAGAATCAGTTCGTTCGCCTTGTTGAACCCCTGATCAACGTCCAATCCCCAAGAGATAAAGGGAAGGCCTATTCGAGCAGTGCATGGAAGGGGATGGAGGCGAAACCCTTAAGCCTCAGCTCTTTCCGGACCACAAACACCAAAACCAGAGCCGCGAACAAGTCGACTTCCAGACAATCAAAGCTCTAGCACCGTAGATCTCCAGCACAACAGAGCGCCGGCGATATCGCGAATCCAGTGCCAATACTCCAAGAGAATAAGCAACACCTTCGCATACCAATGACCGATCATGAATTTCCTCAACCGTTGGTGAATCCCAAGAGGGCTGACGTTCTAACGATAAGCGATAGGGCGCACCCGCCGCCACCAATTCGCCACCCCTTCGCCACCCCTTCGCCACCCCCTCGCCACCCCCAGGACATAGTCTGCCTGGCAAAAGACAGCGCAAGAAAACAGCCACTCCCTCCCATGCCCGTGGATCGTCCCGAGGGCTGGTCCTGCAGATCTCAGATCGAGAGCTGAGAACAGACACAAAAAAAGCCACCTGTCGGTGGCTTTCTTCGCAAGAGGGCAGAAATACTTCTCCCCTCATGAAGTAAAAAGTTTTACCTGGCATCGAGCTATTTTCGCAGGGGGCTACCCCCCAACTATCGTCGCCGCTGCTGCGTTTCACGCCCGAGTTCGAGATGGATCGGGGTGGGACCACAACGCCATGGACACCAGGATAGAACTTCCCTCAGGTGAACCCTGAGAACTGCATAGGCTAACAAGCGGTCACAAGAACTTCTTGATAAGATCAAGAAATTTTGGCAACACTTGCTCTGGATTGAATCGCGTAGAGCGCTCGATGGTTGGTCAAGCCCTCGGTCTATTAGTACTCCTCCGCTTCACACATTACTGCGCTTCCACGTAGAGCCTATCAACGGGTGTTCTTCCCGTGACCTTACTGGCTTATGCCATGGGAACACTCATCTTGAGGTGGGCTTCCCACTTAGATGCTTTCAGCGGTTATCCGCTCCGCACATGGCTACCCAGCGTTTA
>JBKDOZ010000189.1:0-4260 GCA_046342735.1 Synechococcaceae cyanobacterium | reverse complement strand
GGGGCAGCCGCGCCAGGCTGCTGATGCCGTTGCCCAGCAGCGGCCATTCCTCCTCGTGCAGCCGCCCGGTGCGCAGCCGGCCGCTCTCGATGCCCACCTCCATGGCCAGCAGCCGGTAGGTGAGCTGCTCTTTCCTCATCTCCAGGCTGAACACGCACACCGGCAGGTCGTGGAGCTGGGCCACGTTGCGGGCGATGTTGAGGGTGATCGCCGTTTTGCCCATGGCGGGACGGCCGGCGATGATGATCAGGTCGCTGCGCTGCAGCCCCTGGGTCATGGCATCCAGGTCGTAGAAGTTCACCGGGATGCCCGCCACGGCGGTGCCCTGGGAGCGGGTCTCGATCTCCTCGAAGGTGCTGGTGAGGATCTCGGCGGTGGGGATCAGGCCCTGGCTGGGCTTTTCCTGGCTGATGGCGAAGATCTTCTGCTCGGCCTCATCGAGCACCTGGTCCATGGGTTTGGACTGATCGAACCCCAGGGCGATCACCTCGTTGCCGGAGCGGATCAGCTGGCGGCGCAGGTATTTGTCCATCACCAGGCGGGCCACCTGGTCGATCGAGGCGGTGGAGAGGGTGCGTTCCACCAGTTCGGCCAGCCGCGCCGCGCCGCCCACCTTCTCCAGGTGGCCCGTGTCGGCGAGCCAGGCGGTCATGGCGGTGAGATCGGTGGGCCGGCCCTGGCCGTGGAGCATCAGGGCGGTGCGGTAGATCTCGCGGTGGGCGCCGAGGTAGACGGCCTCCGGCTGGAGCACGTCGGCCACGCGGCCGATGGCGTCGGGGTCGAGCAGGATGCCGCCGAGCACCGCCTCCTCGGCCTCCAGGTTCTGGGGGGGCACGCCATCGGGCAGGCCGTTGGAGGCTTCGCGGCCGCCGGCCCCCTCGCGTCCGTCACGGCCGCCGGTGCGGGGCAGATCGGTGCCGTTGGTCGGCAGCGGCAGGCTCACCATGGCGGATCCGTAGGGGAGGACCATCATCCCCCGGCCGCCGCGGTTTGACCATCGCCGCCGCTACCAGATTCAGTGTGCGGCAGCCATGCCAAAACCCCAGGCACACCACCGGTGGGGTGTGACTGGGGTGTGCCTGGGGCGGGGCGCCGTGGCGGCTGGATTTAGTGGCTGACCACTTCGAGGTTGATCTCGGCCACCACTTCGGGGTGGAGCTTCACCTGCACCTTGTAGGAGCCGGTGCGATGGATCTCGGGCACGGTGATGTCGCGGCGCTCCATCTCTTTCTTGGTGGCGGCTTCGATCGCTTCGGCCACGTCGCCGTTGGTGACGGTGCCGAAGAGGACGTCGTCGCCGCCGGTCTGCTTCTTGACGGTGAAGCGGCCGATGGTTTCGAGGGCGGTGCGCATGGCGATCGCCTCCTCCTTCAGGGCGGCGAGACGCTCGGCCTCCTTGGCGCGGCGGTGCTCCACCTGGCGCAGCACCGAGGCGGTGACGGGCACCGCCTTGCCGGTGGGCAGGAGGAAGTTCCGGGCATAGCCGGGGGCGACCTCCACGAGATCGCCGTCCTTACCGAGGCTGAGAACGTCCTCGCTCAGCACCACCTGTACGCGCTTGGCCATGACCTGACTGCCGGAAACTGCTGGAACCCGCTGGATGGGCGATCGTTCACCCTACGGCACCGGGTGCAGCGGGGCGGGGCGGGAGCTGCGCTGGGCGGGATCGGCGGCGGCCGGAACGCGCACCCGGGTGGCGAGGCCAAGGGCCCGCAGCAGGCGGATGTGCTGCCAGGTGAGGTCGATCTGGGGGCCGAAGCCCTGGCGGGCGGAGTGGGGGAAGGCGTGGTGGTTGTTGTGCCAGCCCTCGCCGAAGGTGAAGGCGGCCACCCAGGGGTTGTTGCGGGAGCGGTCGCCGCTCTCGTGCACGGCATCGCCCCAGGCGTGGGTGGCGGAGTTCACCAGCCAGGTGACGTGGTAGACGATCACGAGGCGCAGGGGGATGCCCCAGAGCACCAGGGCCCAGCCGCCGGCGCCGGTGATGGTGCCGATCCAGAAGAGGAGGCCGGCCAGGGGCAGCTGCAGCAGCAGGAACCAGTTGTTCAGCCAGCGGTAGTACGGGTCGGTGACCAGATCGCCGGTGAGGCGGGGCACCGCGGCCATGGCGGGCACGTTGACGAACATCCAGCCCATGTGGCTCCACCAGAAGCCCTTGTTGCTGTCGTGATGATCCGCATCCGTATCGGAGAACTTGTGGTGGTGGCGGTGCAGGCCCACCCAGTCGATCGGTCCGTGCTGGCAGCTGAGGGCGCCGCAGGTGGCGAAGAAGCGCTCGGCCCAGCGGGGCAGCCGGAAGGAGCGGTGGCTGAGCAGGCGGTGGTAGCCGATCGTCACGCCCAGGCAGGCGGTGACCCAATAGAGGATCAGCAGGGAGGCCACGGCCGGCACGCTCCAGAACTGGGGCAGCAGGGCCACCAGGGCCAGGATGTGGATGGTGGCCATGAAGCCGATCACCTGCCAGTTGCGGCCGGGGGCCACGGGATCGGGCTGGCTGCCGTTGCGCCGCTGGTGCAGGGAGCGGGAGCGCCGGTGCACGTCGCCACCGTTCACGGTGGCGGAGCTGCGGGTGTGGAAGCCCTCAGGGCTGATGGCGGGTGGGGCGGCGGCCGTGGCGGGCGCGCTGGGGCGAGGGGAGAGCGTGGCGGTCATGAAGGACCGACTCCGGATCGGACGCTAGGATGGTAGCAATACGGATCACGATCATTTGGGGCATCGAGAGCGACTCACATCGGGGAGGGTGGCCTTTGCCCACCTGATCCGCCTCTGGCACAGCAGTAACCGCTGGTCGCACCGCGTGTTGCCTGGGCTGGCGGAGTCGCTGGATCTCGGTCGTGTGCACAACTCGCAGCTGTCGATGCTGCGCAACGGCAAGCTGGCGTCGCCGGGGCCGGAGGTGTTCCTGGCCCTGGGATCGATCAATGCCTGGTTGGCGGCGGAGGCCCCCGACGGCCAGCTGGAGGCGGCGCAGGCCGAGCGATGGCTGGAGGGCCATCCGGAGTTGATCGAGGCGCTGCGGGATTCGGCCCTGCCGGTGCGCGATCCCGATGGGGCGGTGCTGGGGCCGGGCGATTTGTTGGAGGTGTTCGTGGGACTGCGGCCGCCGCCGCCCGCCTTTGATCTGCGCAGCGCTGAGGAGGAGGCAGCGGCCCTGAGCGCGTCCCTGGCACAGCTGCTCACCGCCGGCCAGCCCTGGCGCCAGTGCCGTGAGCCGCTGCTGGCCGCCTACCCGGTGGAGCGCCGCCAGCGGCGCGAGCGCTTCGCCGCCGTGATGGCCGGCCAGGCCGACTACGCCGCCGCCGAACTGGAGGCGGAGCTGCCCGATCTGCGCCGCACCCTGGCGGCCCTGGGGGTGGCGGGCGAGGCCGATCTCAGCGCCGAACGCTTCCTGGAGCTCCTGCGCCGCCGCGCCGGCGCCGCTGCCGTCGGGCCTGGCCCCGGTGCCGCAGCCCCCCCCGACCTGGCCGCGGCGATCCGCCGTGAGTTGGAGCCGTTGCGCTGAGCAATTCCTGCGGCTCCGCAGGAGCCATGGATCCTGCTCGCTACGGCTCCCTCCTCTCCCCTCCATCGCCTTCCGGGAGATCCAGACCCTCCACCCAAGCCAGCACCGCCTTGGCCGTGCCGATCGCCTGGGCCGCATCCGCTGGGTCGAACAGCTCCAGGGGGGGTGTGTCATCCAGCGGGTAGCGGCTGGTGACCGTCATGCGCGTCAAAGCCCGCAGAGGCAGCTCGGCCAGCGGCGTTGTGCTCAACCCCAGCTCCTGGAGAACGGCCACCAGCTGGGCCAGGGCATGGGTATGGGGCGGTTCTCGGCCGAGCTCGACGATGGCGCCCTTGAGAGCCTTCTCGGCGGCCTGAGCGGCGAAGTAACAGGCCTGGGCCTGGAAGCCATGGCGGCTGGCCAACACGGCGAGGTCGAGGTCGCTATGGGCCTGGCGCCACCAGGCCTGGGGGCGAGCCTGGCTCATGGTGCCGGGTGGAGTTGCAGGGCCTGGCGGCGAATCGAGCGCCAGTGGGGCGAGGGGGAGCTGGCCATGGCTTCCCAGCGATCGCTGGGGAGAGCCAGCACGTCGTCCCCCACCAGCGCCTGGCGCAACTGATCGGCCCAGTGCTCTGCCGCGGCCTCGCTGTCGGCCACCACCAACAGATCGGTGTCGGAGAAGCCGTCCCAGTCGCCGCGGGCGAGGGAGCCGAAGAGCCAGATCGTGCAGTCGGCGGCTCCGAGCGCCTGGTGCAACTGCTCCCGCAGCCGCGTCAGCCTGC
>JBKDOZ010000188.1:0-3389 GCA_046342735.1 Synechococcaceae cyanobacterium | reverse complement strand
CCCGCTCCTGCTCCGGGCCCGGCAGCAGGGGCCGCAGGCGGGCCCTGGCCGCGTACACCGGCACCATCGTGCGACCGGTGGCCAGGCCCAGGGGCCGCTGTGGCTGACGCCGCCGGGCGTGGAGCAGGCGGGCCGCCACCCGCTCGGCCACCGCCGCCGCATCGGCCAGCTCGATCACCTCCACTCGATCACCTCCACTCGATCGCCTCCAGACGTCCGGACCCCGTGGATCCGACGGCAGGGCCGGCGACGGGGGGCGAAGGGGGGCGGGGAGGGGGCAGGGGCGACGGCGGGGATCAAGGGCTGGGGATCGTGCGCAATTCAGCTCCTTGGTAATAGTGGCTCAGGATGCGGCGGTAGTCCTCTCCGCGCAGGGCCAGGGCGTGGGCGCCCCACTGGCTCATCCCCACCCCATGGCCGAAGCCGCGGCCGCTGACCAGCAGCGACGGCAGGCCCGCCAAGCCCACCGACGCGGAGTCGGGGAGGTCCTGCTGGGGCGGAAGGGGTGGCGGCGGCGGCCCCTCGGCGGCCAGGAGGCGCCGCAGGCTGCCGCTGACGCTCTCCGGCGCCGCACCAGGGGGCTGCAGGCGGAAGGTGACGAATGTGCTGCGCAACCCGAGCCGCTGGCGCAGCTCGCTGCCGCTGATCTCCAGGCTGCCCGCTGGCCCGAGGATGCGGGCCCGCCGCACCCGGCCGGTGCTGGAGGTGTCGAGCACCTCGATCGCCGCCACCCCATCGGTCTCCCGGAAGGCGCGGCGCAGGGCGAGGGGATCAAAGCTCTTTTCCCAGCGGTGCACCGGCGAGGTCTGATCGAAGTCGGGCACGCTCACCAGATAGGGAAGCTGGCGACTCCACATCTCGCCGCTGTTCTCGGTGCTGCCGCCACTGCTGCTGTGGAAGACCGCATTGATCAGGCTGCCGCCATGCATCAGCACCTGGCCGCGAGTGCTGACCACCGCCTCGCGGGTGGACGCGGTCTCTGCGGCCACTCCTCGGTACACCTGGCTGGCAACGGTGGCCTTGAGGTCGTAGGGGGCGGCGGGGCGCTGCTGGGCCAGGGCGTAGGTGCGGGCGGCGACCGCCTGGGCGCGCAGGGCGTCGAGGGGCCAGCTGGCGGGCATCTCGCTGCCCACGACCCCGGCCAGGTAGGTCTCCAGCGAGACGTGGTTGATCACCCGCAGGCTCTCCCCCTGGCGGCCCAGCTGCAGCCGGCCCCGAAACGGTTGCCCCTCCAGGAGCAGCAGCCCCTGGCTGCCCCCATCCCGCCGGGGGGTGAGCCACAGCTCCGCCACCGGCACCGGGCTCACCGCCTCCCCCGGCCGCTGGAGCGCAAACCCCAGGCCATTGGCATCGGCTTGGAGCAGGAGGCGCTCGCCGGGGGCCAGCTCCGCCACGGTGCGTCCGCTCGCGTCGGTGAGCCGGGCCACACCCGCCTCGGCCCCGAGGGTCAAGCTGGGCTGCTGGCGCAGGAGCACCCGCAGCACCGGGCCGCCGTAGGGAGCCGGTGGGATGGCGGCCGGGCGCTCCCCCGGGGCCCCACGGGTGGAGAGCGGCGGCAGGGCGGCCAGCGGAAGGGCCGCCAGGGGCAGGGCCAGGAACGGCAGCAGGGGCCTGCGGCACCACAGCCAGCCAAGGGAGAGGGGAAAGGTCACGCCGGAGCGGGGCGGGGGGAGGGCCCACGGGGGCCGCCCATTGTGACCGCAGCGGCGGGGCGACGCCAGTTCCGCCCCGTGGCAGCATGCCGGCCGAGAGGGCTGGGGGCGGAACGGCGTGCAGGTCACCTTCCTTGGCACCAGTTCTGGCGTGCCCACCCGGGCTCGCAACGTCTCGGCCGTTGCCCTGCGGCTCCCGCAGCGGGCCGAGCTGTGGCTGTTCGACTGTGGCGAGGGCACCCAGCACCAGTTCCTGCGCAGCGACCTGCGGGTCTCCCAGCTGCGGCGGATCTTTGTGAGCCACATGCACGGCGACCACGTCTTCGGGTTGCCGGGCCTCCTGGCCAGCCTCGGACTGGCCGGCAGCTGCGACGACGGCCTCGATCTCTACGGTCCGGATCCCCTGCGCGATTACCTCGAAGGGGTGCTGCGCACCAGCTCCACCCGCATCGGCTACCCGCTGCGCAGCCACCGGGTGCGGGAGGCGGCCCGCACGGGGGCCGTGCTGTTCGAGGACGACGAGATCCTCGTGCGCTGCACCCTGCTGACCCACCGGGTGCCGGCCTACGCCTACCGGGTGGAACGCAAGCCACGACCCGGTCGCTTCGCGGTGGAGCGGGCCCAAGCCCTGGGCATCCCCCCGGGCCCGATCTACGCCGATCTCAAGGCCGGTCGCAGCGTGACCCTCGACGACGGCCGCATCATCAACGGGGCCAGCCTCTGTGGCCCCCCCCGACCGAGCTGCAGCATCGTCTACTGCACCGACACCGTGTTCAGCGAGGCGGCGGTGGCCCTGGCCCAGGGGGCAGACCTGCTGATCCACGAATCCACCTTTTGCCACGCCGAGGCCGAGCTGGCGATCCAGCGCCAGCACTCCACCAGCACGATGGCTGCGCAGACGGCGCTGGAGGCGGGCGTGCGGCGGCTGGTGCTCACCCATCTGAGCCCCCGCTACGTGCCTGGCGGCGCCGTGAGTCCGGACGACCTGTTGGCGGAAGCGCGGGCGATCTTCCCCGCCACCGAACTGGCGCGGGATTTTCTCTGTCTCGAGGTGCTGCCCGAGGACTGAACCGCCCTCCCGCCGGCCTCCATGGGCGCCGCCCTGCAACAGTTCACATGGTTCCGCAGCGAGGGGGCCTCCGGCCGTGATACAAGGTCTCAGTCGCGGTCTCACCGCCCCTTCCCCGGCTTCTCCCATGGCCCCTTCCCTCCGCTCGACCCTCCGCGCCATCGCCCGGACCCTGTTGGTCCTGCCCCTGGCGCTGCTGGTCTGCTTCGCCGGTCCCGCGGCCGCTGCCCAGTGGACACCCGAGCAGCTCACGGTGCCCGCCGCCGCCGATGGCAGCAGCGTGACGTTCAGCGAGAAGGAGATCAAGGCGGGCCGCAAGATCTTCAACGACAGCTGCGGCACCTGCCACGCCGGCGGCATCACCAAGACCAACCAGAACGTGGGCCTCGACCCCGAAACCCTCGCCCTGGCCACCCCGCCCCGCGATTCGGTCGAATCGCTGGTCGACTACCTGAAAGACCCCACGTCGTACGACGGTGAATACAGCATCGCCGACGTCCATCCCAGCCTCCGCAGCGCCGATGTGTTCGTCAAGATGCGCGATCTCGACGAGAACGACCTGCGCCTGATCCCGGGGTACATCCTTGTGGCCCCGACAGTTCCGGGTCTTAAGTGGGGCGGGGGGAAGATCTATTTGTGATGCCTGACGGAACGGCTGATAGGCTGAT
>JBKDOZ010000187.1:0-4427 GCA_046342735.1 Synechococcaceae cyanobacterium | reverse complement strand
GCCACCGCCGCGTCCTGCCTCGCTCCGGACCGGACGCCCTGGCCGCCCTGGTGCTCAAACGCCAGGCCCTGGCCCGCGAGAAGCTCTCCGGCCCGGAGGCCGCCCAGCCGCAATGGGCCCGCCTGCACCGGCGCTTCCCGGGCTACCCCGCCGACGCCGATTCCCTCTACGCCCTGGGCCGGGAGCAACCCGCCCTGCGCCAGCAGCTGCTGCGCCAGTTCCCCGCCCATCCGGCGGCCCTGGCGGCGGCCCCGGAGGCCGGGCCCGCCCCCGCCGATCGCCTGCGCGGCGCCCTCCACCTGGCCCGCTGGGGCCCCCGCTGGCCCGGCGCCGACGGCCGGCTGCGGCAGGTGTGCGGAGCGGGGGCCACCGGCCTGAGCCCCGCCCAGCGGGCCCAGCTGGCCACCGGTCTGGCGGAGCTGGGCGATGGGGAAGCGGCGGTGTCCTGCCTCTCCGGCGGCGGCAACCAGGTGAATGCGGCCCTCTCCGCCGACAACCGCCTGACCCTGGGGCGCACCTTGCTGAAGGGCAGCCCGGAGCGCCGCAGCCAGGCCCTGGCCCTGCTTGCCGGCATCGCCAACCGTTGGCCGAAGAGCCCGGCCGCAGAGGAAGCGGTGCGCTTGATCAGCCGCCAGGACGGCCCAGAGGTGGCGGCAACCCTGCAGAAGCTCGCCCCGCCCTGGCGCGACAGCCCGCCGGTGCTTGCCCACCGGGCCCTGGCGGCGGCCACACCGGCGGCGGGTGGCGCCCAGGCCCCCGCCGGCGACCCCGATCCCCTGGCCCTGCTGCGCCGCTGGCCGGACGATCCCGCCAGCTGGGAGCTGCAGTGGGAATTGGCGCGGCTGCGGCTGCTGGCGGCCGACTGGCCCGGCGCGGAAACCCTGCTCACCGCCATCCCGGCGGAGCGCCAGCCGCCCCCCCTGGCGGCCCGCCAACGCTTCTGGCTGGGGATCGTGCAACGCCAGCTGGGGCGCGAGGAGGCGGCCACCACCTCCTGGCGGACCCTGCGCCTGCACCATCCCGGCGGGTACTACGGCTGGCGCGCAGCGGTGCAGCTCGGCGAAGGCGACCTGGCCCTGCGCCTGCCCTCCCGCCGCGCCGCCGCCGCCCTGCGCCCCTACGGCTGGGAGCCGCTGGCCAGCGGCGACGGCCGCCTCGATCGCCTCTGGCGCCTCGGCCAGAGCACCGAGGCCTGGGAGGTGTGGCGCCACCGGCGCGGCAGCCGCCCACCGGAGGACAGCGGCGACCTGCTGCTGGAAGGCCGGCTGCGCCAGGGGGTGGGCGACGACTGGACGGGCCTGGGCCAACTGGAGCAGGCCAGCCTGCGCCTACCCCCCGAACGCTGCGCCCTGATGCCCCAGCTGGAGCGCAGCCTCCACCCGCTGCGTTTCGAAAACGCCTTCCGCAACGCCGCGACGCAGGAGAACCTGTCGATGGCGTTGCTGCTGGGCCTGGCGAAGCAGGAATCGCGCTTCACCCCCGCCGTGCGCTCCGGCGTGGGGGCGGTGGGGCTGATGCAGCTGATGCCCGACACCGCCACGGAGGTGGCCGGCGCGCCGGTGAGCCAGGCCGATCTGGAGAATCCGAAACGCAACGCCGAATTGGGCGCCCGCTACCTGCGCGGCCTGCTCGACCAATGGCAGGACGATCCCCTGCTCAGCGTGGCCAGCTACAACGCGGGCCCCGGGGCGGTGCAGGGGTGGAGCGACGATCCGCGGCTGCGCAGCCTGCCGGAGCTGTGGGTGGAAGCGATTCCTTACCCCGAAACCCGCCTGTACGTGAAGAAGGTGCTGGGCAACGCCTGGAGTTATCAGGGCGAGCGGCGCCCCTCCTGCTGAGGCGGCGGGCTCGCCGGCGAGGCGAGGGGAGATGGCTGGGGGTGGAAACGCGGGCCAATCCAACGGCCCACGCACAGCCCGGAGAACACCATGAGACAAAGCACCACGGCGAGCAGCAGGGGGGGCGGCACCACCCGGATCCGCACCAGATCCAGCCGCGCCAGCAGCACCGCCGCTCCGAGCATCAGCACCACCGAGAGAACCTCCAGGTGCAGCAGGTAGAGCCCCGCCATCGTCACCAACAACAGCGAGATCACCAGGCTGATCACGCGGCTGCTCGCCATCAGCGACGACACCTGGCGCAGCAGCAGGTCGGGGATGGTGCAGATCACCACCACGAGCATCGCCTGCAGGCATTCGGCCCACCAGGCGATGGAGGTGAGGCTGGCCATCTCGCTCGGGAACGACGCATCCAGGAGCGTGGTGTTGATGCCGAGATAGACGCTGATCAGCAGGAGCAGCAGCAACATCGGCGCCCGCAGCGGCAACAGCAGCACCCCCAGAGGTCCCCTCATCGCGCCCCCAGGCCCAGGCGGATCGCCTCCAGCGGACAGCTGGGGATGCACTGCTCGCACACCAGACAGCGGCTGGTTTCGAAGCGCAACCGCTGGTCCGCCGGATCGAAGGCCAGGGCACCGCTGGGGCAGACGCTGGCGCAGAGGCCGCAGTCGACACAGCGCTCCGGATCGACGTGGATCTCGCCGGGGGCCGGGTTGAGGCGCAACCCCTGGCGCTCCAGCCAGGCCTGGGCCGCCTCCAGCTCGTCGATGTCGCCGGAGAGCTCCACCACCATGGTGCCGCTCTGGTTCGGGGCGATCTGGGCCCGCAGGATTTTGGCGGCGATGTCGAAATCGACGGCAAGCCGATAGGTGATCGGCTGGTGGACCGCCTCCCGGGGAAAGTGCAGGGTGAGGCGTCGCTTCAAGCGTCCAGGCCCGTCAGGCGGACGCTAGCAGCGGCAACCGCGGCCGAGACCACAGCCGAGACCACAGCCGAGACCGCAGCCGAGACCCCAGCGGAACTGCCAGAGTGCCAACCATCCGCCGGCCCCTCCGCCCCACCATGTCCGCCCCCCCGGCCAGCCCCGCCCCGCCCGCCTCTGCCGGCCTGGGGCGACGCGAACGGATGCTGCTCGCCGCCGTGGCCGCAGCCCTGGCCCTGCTGCTGGTGTGGCTGCGGGGCGGCCTGCATCCGGAGGCCTCGCTGGAAACCCTCGCCCGCCGCTCCCCGGAGCTGGGCACGGCCCTGGCCGATGGCAAGCCCACGCTGGTGGAGTTCTACGCCGACTGGTGCGAGGCCTGCCGGGCGATGGCCCCCGCCATGGAAAGCCTGGAGCGCCAGCAGCGGGGCGCCCTCGATGTGGTGCTGCTGAATGTGGACAACCCCCGCTGGCAGGCGGAGGTGGAGCGCTACGAGGTGAACGGCATCCCCCACCTGGAGCTCTTCGATGCCCAGGGGCAGCCGGTGGGCCGCTCCCTGGGGGCACGCCGCCCGGAGGAGCTGGCGGCCCTCAGCGACGCCCTGCTCACCGGCAGCCCACTGCCGGCGTTGGCTGGGGTTGGGGCGATCAGCTCCCTGGACGGACCCGCCGCCGCACCCACCACCGCCACCGGCGCCCCGGTGGCGCCCCGCAGCCACGGCTGATCACCGGCCGATCCCCCCGCATCCTCCGCCCGCTCCGGCCATGTCCGCCGCCCCTGCCCCCGAGCCGAACGCACCGGCAAACGCCGAGCCGATGGATCCCCGCTTCCGGGTGGAGCTCCTCGCCGCCACCCCCAACCCGCAGCAGTGCATCTACGCGGGCATGCACCAGGACTACAGCGAGGGATTCGTGGCCGACGACCGGGGCGAGTGGCCCGACGAACGCCGCGCCGGTGAAATCTGCATCAAGCGCCTACTGGCGGGTGAGCGAGGCCACTACGGCCCGCTGGAGCACGCCCAGATTGTGCTGAATGTGGGCTGGTTTCCCCATTCAGTGATGCAACAGGCCCGCACCCACCGCGTGGGCGTGAGCTTCGATGTGCAGTCGATGCGCTATACGGGCGAGCGCATCTGCCGCGCAGCCAATGGCGACCTGGATCTAGAGGAAGTGTTCTACCTACGCCCGGTGGGCGACTACAGCGATCGCCAAGGCAAGAAGTACCACTATTCCGCCGAGCAACGGGCCACCGACCTCAACCTCTGCCAAGCCGCCGCCGACCGCTACCGCGATCTTCTCGCCGCCGGCTATGCCGAGGAGCATGCCCGCGGCATCCTTCCCTTCGATTACCGCCAGCACTTTGTGGTGAGTTTCACCCTACGCGCCCTGCTGCACTTCCTCGACCTGCGCGCCAAGCTCGACGCCCAACTGGAGATCCGCATCCTCTGCGATCTGATGTGGCCCCACCTACAGGAATGGGCCCCGCAGATCGCCGAGTGGTACGAGAAGAGCCGCCTGCACCGGGCACGGCTGGCGCCCTAACCGGAAAAAGGCATAGTGCGCCAGGCCAAGGCCTGCACATTCGTAGATCTGCTGTAGAATTGACGAACAGCGAGAGTAAGCACCGTGCATGACTGAACAGGAAATCGAAGCCAGCTTGATCACAAGCC
>JBKDOZ010000186.1:0-6068 GCA_046342735.1 Synechococcaceae cyanobacterium | reverse complement strand
GGGCTGGAGGGAGTCGAGTTCGCCTGGGGCTCCGAACTGCATCCCGGTGGACGGATGTTGGCGAACACCTGGCAGGGGGATTTCCCTAACCACAACACCCGCCTCGATGGCTGGGAGCGCACCTCGCCGGTGGGCTCCTTTCCCCCCAATCCCTTCGGCCTGCAGGACATGATCGGCAACGTCTGGGAATGGACCGATGACTGGTACCAGCCCCACGCCACGACCGTGGCGGGGAGTCTCCCCAGCCGGGAGGGCAGCATCGACCCCGCCTCCCAGCACGGCTCGATCCCGCGCAAGGTGGTGAAGGGGGGGTCTTTCCTGTGCGCCCCTGGCTACTGCCGTCGCTACCGCCCAGCCGCCCGCATGGCCCAGGGGATCGACACCTCCACCTGCCACCTGGGTTTCCGCTGCATCGTCCGTCGCCCGCCCTGACGGCTCACAAGGCCCGGGCCACCCTGGGCCCACGGTTGCCGGGAGCGATGGCGCCCTTGGCCTCGCTCTGTTTTCTCTCTCTGTTCTGCCGCCCTTCCATGGCCAAGCTTCCACCGCCCACCCCGCCTTCGCTGTTCCGCCAGCCCCGGCTCCCCGCCGGCGCCCTGGCGATCGCCGTCGCGGCAAGCCTCACCGCCCTTTCCACCACCGTCTCCAGCCTTCTGGCGGCCCCACCCGCCGCGGCTGTCCCATCCGCCGCGGCTGTCCCATCCGCCGCGGCTGCCCCATCCGCCGGGGCCCCCCAGAACCTCTACAGCCTGGAGACCAAGTGCGCCCTCCAAGGGGCGGCCCCCGTGGTCTGCACGGTGGAGGCCATCGATGAGGGGGGAGCCACCCTCTACCGCCACCGCATCGGCACCAGCGTCCAGAGCGTGCGCGTCACCGCCGATCCCAGCCGCATGGACATGTGGGATGGTGCCAGCCGCTCCTGGCGCCATCTGCGCAGTGCCGAGGCCCGTTTCTCCACCAACACGGTGTGCTTCAACGACCGCGAGCTCTGCGTGGTGAACGCGAACTATCTCAACAGCCTGCTGGAGGACCGCCCCGACCTGCGGGGCCGCGATTACGTGCGGGCCCATTTCGGTCCTAACGGCCGGGTCGATCTGCTCTGCTACGACGGCGGCTGTGATTTGCTTGCCCAGCGTGGGGTGGGGGTGAAGCCATGAGGAACCTCCGTTCCCCGCTGGCGGCGCTGCTCGCCGGTCTGATGGTTCTGCCCTCCTTGCCGGTCTCGGCGGGCGCTGCCGCTGTTCCTTCGGCTGCGGGAGCCAGCGCGAAGGCGGACTGGATCGCCCGGGGCGGTGGGGGCCGCGGCGGTGGCGGTGGCGGTGCCCGCGCCGGGGGTGGGGGCAACCGTGGTGGCGGCAACCGTGGTGGCGGTGGTGGCCGACCCCAGGCCCACAGCGGCTTTCAGGGCAGTGGCAGTTCCTTCAGCCGCGGTGACCGTCGTCCGCAGGGGGGCTTCAGCCAGGGCAACCGCACCAGCCGGGTGGGGAATCCTTCGCTCGATCGCCCCGCCCGCCCCTCGCGCCCCGATGGCATGGGCCCCCGGCCGGAGCGTCCCGACCGTCCAGTCGCGGACCGGCCCCTTGGCAACCGCACCCCCGGCGACCGCACCCCCGGCGACCGTAATTTCGGCGAGCGCACTCCAGGAGAGCGCAACCTCCGCGAGCGCACTCCAGGAGAGCGCAGTCTCAGCGACCGCAACATCGACCGCAACATCGGCGACCGTGCCGTCCGGGATGGCCAGCTGGGCGAGCGAGCCATCGGCGATCGCTCCCTCTCCATCGATCGCGACTGGAACCGGCAGATCAACATCGGTGATGTCAACCTCAATCCCGGCTGGGCACGCCTCGGCTGGGGCGTGGCCCGACCGTGGAACTGGGGCTGGTATGGAGGCTGGAGCAATCCCCCCTGGGGGTGGTGGGGGGCCCGGGCGGCGGCCTGGGGGGTCGGAACCCTCGCCACGGCTGCGATCATCAATGCGGCCGTGGATGATGCCGTTCAAGGGGAGCAGACCTACATCGTTGTGCCCAACAGCGAGTACCAGTTGCTTTATGGCACCGTTGCACCCAGCGGCGGCACCGCCATCACCTTCGTGGTGCGGGCGGGCGGCGCCGATTACCAGCTCAGCGCCGATTGCCAGCGGGGCTTGATCAACAACCGCGAGCCCAGCAGTGCCCAGGAGGCCGAGCTGCTGAACGCCGCCTGCCAGGTGGCCTTCGGAACCGCCGGCTGACCTTCGACACCGCACCCTTCCGATCAGTGACGCGACAGCCTGATCAGGAGCAGCCTGATCCGGAGCAGCCGGATCAGGGAAAGGTGCGGCGCGCCTGGCGCATCACTTGCGAAGGCCGCTGGCCGAAGACGCAACGGAAATCTCTGCTGAACTGGCTCACATGCTGGTAGCCGTGCTGCTGGGCAATCGACGACACCGAGTCGCCAGGCAAGGGATCCAGCAAGCGCAGACGAGCTGATTCCATCCGCGTGCGCCGGATCCACTGCTTGGGCGGGCAGCCGAAGCGTTCCTGGAAGGCATTGCGCAGGCTGCGCTCGGAATAGCCGCTGCGCTGCTCCAGTTCCGCCAGGTGCAGAGGGCGATGACTGTTGGCGCGGATCCAGCTCACCAGATCCTCGAGGATGGATTCGCGATCGCTGTTGCTGGCTCCGCCCCGCTGCATGCCGTTCAGGATTCGCTCCCCCCAAAAGGAGAGCACCACCAGACGGTCGATCACCTCATCAAGGGCCAGAAGCCGGGAGTCTTCGGCAGTGTCGCCCTGGGCTGGATCGAGCAGGCGGGCTACCGCGACCAGCAGGCTGCGATGGCGCTGTCCGGATCCTTCACCTCCGAGAAATCCCGGCTCCTGCAGCAGGGCTCCAAACCGCCGGGCGCTCCAGGCCTGATCGCTTAGCTGCGCCGCCGTGCGCTCCAACCGCTGACTCTCCAGCCGCAACAGCACCCCATCGAACTCCTCCAGGGCTGTGCGATCCGCCAGGGCATCGGGCACGTAGAGAGCCGCAAAGGGCGGCTCCAGCTGCAGGAAGTGGTCGCCAAGGCGACCCACGAGGGGAGTCTTGGGACAGACAACTACGGTGATATCGCCCTCCCCCAGCTGGGAGGGGATCCACCGTTGCCTGCCGATTCTCGGTGTGCCGCCGGAACCGGTCAATGGGGGGCGAGTGAGCACGTTGGAGCGGGAATTGTCTGGGGAAAGTGGGCCGGGATGGGGCAAGGCTGGTGAGTGTTCCCTTAGCGCCGCTGGATTCTGAGGTTGCTCACCCACCCCCAGGCAACGGAAAACGAACAAATAGGGTCAGAACCCGCAGGATTCGCGTTGCCCCCGGAAGCCCCCAGCCCTCACCAGGGTCTTGGCCCCCTCCCTGCGCCGATGCTGCAGCCCATCTGCTGACCCAGCAGGGCTCCCAGCGGCACCGCCCAGCTGCGGCCGTCCTGGCGCGAGGCGCCGTAGCCGATGCCACCGCCGACAATCCCGCCCACCAGGCGGCCGATATTGCAGCGCTGGGCCATCAGAGCCTCATTTTGGGCCGGGTCCAGTGGCTGGGAGGGGGTGCCGCCTCCGGGGCCGTAGGCCCAGGACCCCCGCACAGGTGGTGGGGCTTGAACTCGGGCAGGGGGGCTGGCGTTGCGGTCGTAGTCGTAGAGCCAATCGCCAGGGGCAGCCAGGGTGGCCGCGGGTAGGGAGGCGGCGATGGCGCTGAGCAGGGCGGCGATCCGTCGTGTGGGGGTGATCGACATGGTGGGAGGTGTGGAGGAGAACCCCTGATGGGGTGCCCCTACTTCATCCCGCGGATGTGACCGGATCGTGACCGGAGCACGGTCCAGATCTGACGGAATGCAACCGGATCGGGGGGGTGTGGGCGATTGCCGCTGGCGCTGCCACAGTGACCCCAGCGCTTGCCGCGGAGCAGCTATGGGTCTGGGGGAACTGGCACGGCTGGTTGAGGAGGCCGAGCGCGATGGGGTCATCCGCCGTTCGCTGCGCCGTTGCCGATCGAGGGCTGAGCTGGTGCTCGCGGCCCGTCGGCTGGGGTACGCCATCCAGCGCATCGATCTGCGTCGGGCTTGGCTTCTGCACCAGCAGGAACTTGCCTCTGGCCTTGGTCCCCACAGCAGGGCCGCCTGAGGGGGCACGATGGGCCTCCCTTCACGGCATCGGCCCCATGCCCTCCCGCAGACCCAACGCGCGTCCGACCGCCTCTGCCCCCTCCCCCTCCCGAGAGCAACGGGATGCGCGGGTGGTCAAGCTGCAGATTGCCCTGGCTGTGTTTGGCCCGATGCTGCTGCTCGGGGCCTGGCTGCAGAGCCGAGGGTTCTTCGGATCCCCGGGTCTTTGAAGGTTCTCAGGCGCGTCGTGCTGCCATGACCCCTCGCTGGCCCTGCCCCCTGCCCGGCACCGGCACGGGACCCGTGGATAGACATCCTGTGGTGACTGCGATATAAGGGAACTCCATGGTCGGCTCGCGCTGGTTGATGATCACGCCTCCTCCACCGCGAATTGAGAAGCGGGGCCAGGCCTGGACATCCTTCCGCACGCTTGGCCACCTCACAAACTGGGCGGGTTCCTCCGTCGTTTCGATCGTCGTTCTCCTGAGCTTGGGGGGATGCAACCCCGTTGACGATCGCCTCTGGCCATCGATACGACCGCCGGATGCCAACCGTCCGGCTCCCTCCGATTCGGGGCCTTTCTTTCGTGCTCTGCCCGGCAGCATCTGGGAGTGGACGGGAGTGTTTTCCCTTCTCCTTGGGGCTGGAGGCGTCGGCTTTCTTTACTGGCGTTTTCCAGGCCTACGGGAGGAATTCTCCAGCCTTCGCGACCAGACGCGTCGATTGCACGAACGTCGTGATCGCAGCACGGTAGACCTAGCCCAGATGGCCCGCAATCTCCGCGATCTCGAGCAGGAGATCACCGTTCTTCGCGGCGAATTATCTCGGCGGGATACCCCAGCCCCCCCTCCACTCTCTTCCTACTCTCCCCCTCCTGTCCCTCCCTACTCCCCGCCTTCAATCCCTTCCTACTCTCAACCACCAGCCCCTTCCTTTACATCTCCTCCTGTACCTACGGTCTCTTCGGCTCCAGCAAGTACGGAATCCATCCCCGAACTTCCGTTTTACTCTCCACCCTCCCCTCCCGAGCGTGCACGGCCCCGTGCCATCCCCTCCCCATCACCTCTCCCCTACTCAGCACCACCAGCTCCGGAGGCGGCTCCCCTGCCGATTCAGCGGGAGCCAGCCCAATCCCCTGTCAGCCTGCTCTCTGACCGCCCTGATCCCGAGCCCGCTCCCTCGGCTCGAGATAGCGAACCCGACGCCTGGCGCCCCCAGCCCGGTCCAAGTCTGGACACACTCATCAAGGCGATCAACAGCCGCGGACAGTCTCCGATCGAAGGTGTCACCTGCGTCGAGCTGGACATTGCTCCTCCCCCTGAAGAAGAGGCAGGAGGCTATGAATCCTTGGCCACCCGTCTGCGCATGGTCGCCCGGGGCGGTCGCTTTCTGCTCGTGATGGTGGATGGAGATGCCTGGTTATTCCCAACCGTCGAGACTCTCGATGGCTTTCTAGGGGCTGCCATGGATCCCACTATTTTTGAATCTCTTCCCGATACGGTTGATACCCCTCGATTGATTTCCCCAGCCATGCTCCGTGAGGTTGGAGGTCTTTGGGAAGTTACGGATCCTGGCAAGGTGCTTGTTCCGGCGCGCTGACAATTTGCGCTCCCCCCCATAATCTCTGAGCTGAACGACCGCTTCCCTCCCTTGTCATCCTCCCCCAGCACCCCCACGCTCGACAGCGATCGGGAAGCCGTCGGACGCATGCTGGTGCGAATCGCCACAGCGTTATTCGTCGTGTTTGCGGCGGTGGTCGTCGCTTCTGCCCTGCCTCCTCGCCTGCTGGATCCGGCCTGGCAGCTTCGCGTCACCGGAGCCTTGGTGAACAACGGCACGATCGCGGTGCTTGGGGTTGTGCTGATGTGGCTGGCCGGTGTGTTGCACCCGGGTAGCGGCCGGCTGCGGGCCAAGAGGGATCGTGTGTCTTCCCTTGCTGCCGCCGCGACGA
>JBKDOZ010000185.1:0-2636 GCA_046342735.1 Synechococcaceae cyanobacterium | reverse complement strand
GCTGCAGGCTTTCGCTGCTGCAGGACGTAGAGGGCCGCCCCGCTGGCCGCCACCACCAGGCCACCGCCGAGGGCCAGGAACACCAAGGTCTGCAGCAGCAGCAAGAAGAAGCCCAGGGCCGAGAAGGCCGTGATCCGGATCTTGGCCTTGATGAGGAGCGTCAGCAGCAGCAGGACCGTGGTCTTGAGCGCCAGAACCTTCGCCGTGGTCAGTGGGCACAAGGGGTTCAACAACATGGCTGGCTCACAGATGTCCCCATGGTGCTGGGCTGAAGGCCATCCCGCGGATGACGCTCGCTTGAGAGGGCCCACTGGGGCGAACAGGCCTGCCACCTCTGCTTGCGCTTCTCAGCCTAGAGCCGCAGCGCCTCCTCCTGATCGAGCTCCCACCGGCGCTTGAGCAGTGGCACTGGCTGATCGGGCAGCAGCTTGCCGCTGGTGACCTCCAGCCGTTGGCTCCAGCGAACCCAGAGGGTGGGGCAGTCCCCGGCTTTGTTCCAGGACAGATGACACTGACCCCGGCGCCTATCAGGAAAGAAGTCCGCATGGGGCGCTGAGCTGAGCGCCACATGAACTCTACTTCAAGTCATTGGTCACGGGCTGCGGTTTCGGGCAATCACAATCATCGACATCCTGATCTGGTGCAGAGGATTAAGCGGCCGGCCCGCTGGCGGGGGTGATTCACCCGCACAATCTGTGGCTGAGACCAGTCGCGTGGTGGCCTGGCCCAGCGGCGTGGATGTTGTTGGCGCGCCTGCTCGTAGGTCTCCTGACGGATGGAGCAGATCGCATCGGCTTCACCGTAGTGACGCTGGTTCGGCATCACGTACTTGATGCCGCTGTGGCGGTGCTCAGTGTTGTACCAGTCCACAAAGCCATCCACCCAGGCTCTTACCGAGAGTAGATCCCGGAAGCGACGCAATGGATAACTCTGGTGATATTTCATGGCGCGGAACCATGATTCAACGTAGGCGTTGTCATTGCTCACTCGCGGCCGAGAGAAGGACAGTGAAATGCCGAGCTCAGCTAGCTTGGCGGCCAAGCTGTAGGAGCGCATTGGAGCTCCATTATCGGCGTGCAGAATCGTGGCCGACCCCGAGCTGATCCCTTCATCACGGCACACCCGATTAAAGAAATCCTTAGCCAGCTCGCCGTCTTCACGATCATGAACCTCCACGCCAAGAATGCGTCGACTCCATACATCCATCACCATGTAAAGGTAGAAGAACTGGCCCTTCACGGGGCCGGGTAACAGGGTGATATCCCAGGCCAGCACTTGATGAATGCCCGATGCTGCCAGCATGGGGGGCTTTCTTGGCTCCCGCGGTTGGCGGCTCCTGCCGCGATGATTCAGAAGACCCTCCTCGCGCATGAGGCGATAAATCGTCGACTCAGACCCCACGTAGGTTCCCTCCTCGGCAAGGATCGCCACGATCTGGCCGGGTGTGAGATCGGCAAAGCGTGGATCATTGACTGTCGTAAGCACAGTCTGGCGTTCTTCTCTGCTGAATCGATGCGCGACATGCCTGGGTGCTCCCTTGCGTTGATCACAGCTAAACCCCTGGGCTCGAATCATCAAGCCCCATCGCCTCAGCGTGCGTGTCGCAAGGCCGAACAGGTTGGCAACAGCCTTGGCGGAGGCGCCACGATTGATGCCTTCCTGCAGCAGCTTTACAATCACCTTGCGATCCGTAGCCGCAATCAATGCTCCTCGTCCGGCCGAAATATCTGGTTGAACCTTTTTGACAGCATCAACAGCGTGGCCGCTTCCGTAAGTGCCTTTTCCTTCTTCTCCAGCTCACGCTGCAGGCGGCGAATCTCACGCGCTTGCTCCTGATTCTTTCGCTGCAGTTCCCGCTGATCAGCCATGCTCGGCGCGCTGGGGCCATTCGCATCCTCAGCGGCCTGACGCCAACGCGCAACCTGCTTGGGGTACAGGCCCCGTTCCCTGCAGAACGACCCGAGCTCGGGTCCGCTCAGTCCTGCGGCCTGGATCACGGCCGCCAGCTTGTCGGCTGCGCTCCATTGCTCTGGGGGCTTGGGGCTGGCAGGTACCAGCTGACCCCGCTTCTGCCACTGGCTACGCCAGTTGTAGATGGTCTGCGGCGTGATCCCCGTGTCCCGGGCGATCTCAGCCACGCTCTCGCGGTTCGGAGGGCTCATCCGGATCCGGACGGCTTCCCGCAGAGCGGCGTCATAGGGCGGTTGCATGGTCGTGGGTTGGGCCCCCTGGTGGACGGGTCAGACCGAGTGGACAACTTTCCTGACAGTGGGGGCAGGGTGCTGGCCCAGGTGCGCTCGATGCAGACCGGCGAGCGCATCGCCATCAAGGCGGCCACCATGAGGAAGGCCGGCCTTATTGATTCGACTGATAAGACGAGAAGAGCCTGCTACTCTTGATCAGTTCGCCAAAGGTGGCGACTCAATTCCATTGCCATGCCCATCCAGCGTCTGATGAGTGACGAGGCTCTCCTGCGGGAGCTGGGGCAGCGCATTGCCCGCCTGCGCTTGGAGCGCAACCTCAGCCAGGCCCAGCTGGCCGAGCAGGCCGGTATCTCCAAGCGCACCCTCGAACGCCTGGAAGCTGGAGCTGCAGCCACCCAGCTCTCGCTGTTCCTGCGCGTGCTGCGACAGCTG
>JBKDOZ010000184.1:0-3295 GCA_046342735.1 Synechococcaceae cyanobacterium | reverse complement strand
ATCTCCCCGCAGCGGCGGTGCAACGCCTGGCCCGGCGCGGTGAGCAGGAGCTCTGGCGTGTCCCGGTGGGGGTGATGCAGCCGTGATTCGTTGGACTCCCCGCCGCCGCGATGCCGTGGTGGTGGCGCTTTGCACCGCGGTGGTTCTCGCCCTTTCCCTGTCGATCGATCCCCGCCGTCCCCCCGTCTTCGATGAAGTTGTCCTCGCGTGGCTGGGTGAGCATCTGCGCGGACCGGTGGGGGATGCGCTGCTGCAGGTGTACCGCCTCAGTGGTGTGCACGTCACCGGTTTCCTGGTGCTGGCGGCCTTGATCTATGTGCTGCTGCGCCGCTGGTGGAACGACCTGCTTCTGCTGGTATTCGCCACCGGTGGCATTTTGGCGCTCGTGGATCTGGTCCTCAAGCCCCTCTTCGATCGCTCCCGCCCCCCCGACAAGCTGCTCGACGTGGATGGGCGCAGCTTTCCGAGCGGCCATGCCGCAGGCGCCGTGGCTTTTTATGGCGCGATGCTCGTGATCCTCTCCCTCCACTACCCCCAGCTGCGCCGCCCCCTGGCGATCGCCACGACCCTGTGGATCGCCCTGGTGTGGCTGAGCACCCTCTACGCCCGCGCCCACTGGCCCACCGATCTGTTGGCGGGTGGGGCCGTGGGCCTGGCTTGGCTCACCATCGGCCTGGGCTTCTGGCGGCAGCCGTCCCCTCCCCCCGGTCGCTGAGATCAGCGCCGGCCCCACGCCCTCGCTGCCCGGGCAGAGTGGGGGTATTGCCCTGCCCTTGTCCGTGAGCGACCCCGCCCCTGCCGCTACCCCTGCGCCCGAACTACCCGGACAACCCGAACGGTCCGAGCTCTCGGATCCCCCGAATCTGACGGCCCTGCGGGGTCTGCGCAGCGCCCCCACCCTGGCGCCAGATGCCCGTGAGGCTCTCCGTCAGGAACTGGTTGCGGTGATGGAGCCCTGCACCTGGTTCACGATCGGGGTGATGGCCCCTTCCGCCGCCACGGCCCTCGCCGCCCTGCGGCTGTGGGAGGGCTCCCTGGGCTGGAGCCCATTGCAGCCCCAGGAGCTCGGCTTTGAGCCTGTCGAGGATCACGACAGCGCCGGCGCCGATTCCGCCGGAGCGGTGTTTCTCAAGGGCAACCAGCGCACCGGCACCTATTGGCTGCGACCGGAGGGGGGGATCGGCGAGGGGATCCTGATCAGCGGCCACCATCCCGAGAACCCGGCGGTGGAAGACACCTGGGGGCCCCTGCCCCTCAATCTCTTTGCGCAGGTCGATGCCTAGGCTGGGCGGCTGTGAACCGGCAGCGCCCGCCCTTCCTCGCCCATGAGCAGCTCCACCCTGCGCATCGCCTCCCGCCGCAGCCAGCTGGCGATGGTGCAGACCCACTGGGTGCGCGATGAACTGAGCCGCGCCCACCCCGAGCTCACGATCCAGATCGAAGCGATGGCCACCCAGGGGGACAAGATCCTGGATGTGGCGCTGGCCAAGATTGGGGATAAGGGTCTGTTCACCAAGGAGCTGGAAGCCCAGATGCTGGTGGATCGGGCCGACATCGCCGTGCACAGCCTCAAGGACCTGCCCACCAACCTGCCGGAGGGCCTGATCCTCGGCTGCATCACCGAGCGGGAGGACCCGGCCGATGCGCTGGTGGTGGCGGAGAAGCACCGCGCCTGCACCCTGGCCACCCTGCCGGAGGGTTCGGTGGTGGGCACCAGCTCGCTGCGGCGCCTCGCCCAGCTGCGCCACCATTTCCCCCACCTACGTTTCCGGGATGTGCGCGGCAATGTGATCACCCGCCTGGAAAAACTCGATGCCGGGGAGTACGACTGCCTGATCCGGGCGGCCGCCGGCCGGGGCCGCCTGGGCCTGGCCGAGCGCATCCACGAGCTGATCGATCCCGCCATCTCCCTCCATGCGGTGGGGCAGGGAGCCTTGGGGATCGAATGCCGCGACGGTGACGCGCAGGTGATGGCTTGGATCGGCGTGCTGGAGCATCGCCCCACCGCCTTGCGCTGCCGGGCGGAGCGCTCCTTCCTGCGGGCCCTGGAGGGCGGTTGCCAGGTGCCGATTGGTGTGAACAGTCGCCTGGAGGGCGACGAGCTGGTCCTCACGGGCATGGTGGCCAGCCTGGATGGGCTGCGGCTGATCCGCGATGAGGCCCGGGGCCCCGAGGCCGACCCCGAGGCGATCGGGGTGGTGTTGGCAGAGAGCCTGCGTTCCCAGGGGGCTGGGGAGATTCTGGAGGAGATTTTTGCCACCGTCCGGCCCCAGGTCTGAGGTCTCCCCCCCCCGGCTGGGGATGCCCTTCCAGTGGACGCTGCTGGCCTGGGCTTTTTTGGTGGGTGCCCTCACGGGCCTGGCGGTGGTGGGCTTCCACGAGTTGCTCGGCTTCATCAACACCTTTCTCTACGGCCCCTTCATCGAATGGCTGTTGGCGGTGGGTCGTTCGCCCCTCAGCCCGCCCCCCCTGCCCGACCTATCGCCGCCGACCAACCTTCCCGCCGGCGGCGCCTCCCCCCTGAAGGCTCTGCTGCAGCTCGGTCTGGGGGGCATTGGCCTGCTGCCCGCCCCGCCACCGCCGCCGGAGCCGGTCACGATTGCCCTTCCCTCTGAGCTCGACTGGTTGGAGCTCTGGCCGGTGGTGGTGGTGCCCACCCTCGGCGGGTTGTTTGTGGGGCTCCTGCGCTGGTTAGGGGGGGAGCTGGGGCCTGGTTTGCCCAGCCTGATGGCCATGGCCGAGGGGGTGCTGCCGGATCGGCCCCGGCTGCCCCTGTTGCGCCTGGTGGCGGCCTCCTTCAGTCTCGGCAGCGGGGCGTCCCTCGGACCGGAGGGTCCGAGTGTGGAAAGTGGCGGCAACATCGGCCTCTGGATGGCCGTGCGCGCAGGTCTGCCGGCCGAAGCCCAGAAGTCGCTGGTGGCGGCCGGTGTCGCCGCGGGCCTGGCGGCGGGCTTCAAGGCGCCGATCGCCGGGGTGATCTTCGCCTTCGAGGGCAGCTTCAGCTCGATCGCGGTGCGCCCCAGCCTGCGGGCGGTGCTTGTGGCTGCGGTGGCCTCCACCCTTGTCACCGAGATCTGCCTGGGTGACGCCCCGATCCTGCGCCTGCCCGACTACGAGGTGCGCTTCCTGTTTGAGCTGCCCCTCTATCTGGTGCTGGGGCTGCTGGCGAGCGTGATGTCCTTCCTGCTGGTGCGACTGCTGGCGATGGGTCGCAGTGAGCGGTTGCAGCGGTTGTTGCGGCGCCTACCGCCTGGGGTACCCACCGCCTTGGGGGGGGCAGGGGTGGGGTTGATGG
>JBKDOZ010000183.1:0-9562 GCA_046342735.1 Synechococcaceae cyanobacterium | reverse complement strand
CAACGCGCCATTGCGGCCGCCCGTTTCGCTGCCGGTGGGTGGCATCAGGATCAGGGAACCATCGGCAGCCCGATCCAGCACCACCTCGGGACTGGCCGCGCTCATCACGGCAATCTCCCAGGGGGAGATCGCCAACACCTCGGCGGCTTTGGCGGGGGCCAGACGCCGCGCGCGAGGGCGCAGCCGCGGCCGCCTGCCGCCTTAGGCGCTGCCGCGCGGGCAATCCCATGATGGGACCACCCTCCGCTTGCCCTGCCGAGATGCCCCATTCCCTGCCGGCCCGGTCTTCCGCCCTCCTTGCCCTCGTCATCGCCCTGGGCGGCCTCGGCGGCCTCTCCCCCTCCCTGGCGAGGCCAGTGCGAGGGGGGGTCGGCGGTCCCGCCTCGGGCGCCGGTGTGCTGCCGGGCGCTGGCTTCGGGCAGGCCGGCCCCGGAGTGGTCAACCCTGCGGGCGTCGCACCGGTTGCCCCCGCCGCCGGCGGAGTCGGGGGCCCTGCCTCGGGCGCCGGTGTACTTCCGGGCGCTGGCTTCGGCCGACCGGGACTCGGCCGCTGAGGAGCCGCACTTCGCTGGAAAAACAGGGGCCTCAGTGGCGGAGCAATACTCCAAAGAGGCTTCTGGGATTGGTCATGCTAGCCGCAACAGCAGCAACAAAGCCATCTACGGCCACCCCGAGAGCCAAGAAGAAACAGGTGATAGACCCAGCTCCCACACACAGGTCTGCAAACGCAAACAAAGAAACGCCGGGCAATCCTTCCCGCATTGGCCATGGTAGCTTTCGCAAATCGACTCATGCAGCATCTACTCACCCATGAAACACCCCTTTGGAATCGGGAATTCCGGGCTAAAAGTAGCCTTCGCTACAGCGGTCATGGCCCTGGCAAGTTACGCGCCTCCGGCCCAGGCAATTGTCCCCGCCTTGGTCTACGGCACTGGGCAGGGTCAGACCTACAGCCCAGGCGCAACAGATAGCCGATGGCGGGTCGTAGCAACGCCCAACGGATTCACCAAAACGCCTCCCTACGATTCCTTCCTCTACACCGGCGCCGGCTGCGACGCCCCACTTAAAGTTGATTCAATAATCTTTACCTGTATTTCCATCAACGAATCCGGAGATTCCGAAGGCAGCACCCCACGTAACTGGATTTTCCAACAAGACCTTGTCATCGCTGACGACGACATTTACTCCATTGACCTGCGAGGATCGTCCGACAATGGCTTAACTCTCTTTCTGGGCGGATCCATTGACAGCAGCGACCCTAACCAGCCAACCATCACTGGCGGTACTCAGATCGGCGCCCCGGTCCCAGGATTCGGAGCCTTATCCCCTCTGAAAGCAATCGTCAACCTTCAACAAGGCACCCATCCCCTTTTTGCCGTTCTCTACGATTACGGCAGCCCAACCAGCTTCCTGATCGTGCCCCCGGCCCTGACGGATGTGCCTGGGCCGTTGCCCATTCTTGGCGCTGCCGCCGCATTCGGCACCAGCCGCCGGTTGAGACGCCGGATGCGTGTGACCCGCTCAACCCCTCACTTCACCCACACCACGCTGCAGCCCGGGCCACCATCGCCGCGCTCGGCATCAGCCACCCGCTCCACGTAGGGCAGGCCCGCCAGCCAATCGCGCAGGCCGCGCTTGAGTTTGCCCGTGCCGATGCCATGGATCACCCAGAGGGGGCCGTTGGCCGTGCGCAGTTTCTCCTCCACCAGCGCCTCGGCCTCATGCACCCGCAGGCCGCGCACGTCGAGGGTGTTGGCGTCGGTGCGCACCTCGGGGCCGCGGCTGCCGGGGGCGCTTCGGCTGCGCACCGTGACCGGGGGTGGCGCCGGCGGCGGGCTCGGCTTTTCGCCCTGCAGTCCCTCGATCGCCGCCAAGGACACCGTGCTGCGCAGCACGCCACAACGCAGCGTGAGCTCCAGGCCATCGGGGGAGATCGCCAACACCTCGGCGGCTTTGCCGAGGGCCAGAAGCCGCACCCGATCGCCCACCGCCGGCCGCCCGCCGCCGTGGTCGCGACGGGGGGGCGACGGACGGTGCTCCGCCTCCAACCGCTTGAGCCGCTGGCCGGCCCTGCGGGCCATCTCGCCGGCCTCCTCGGGTGGGGCCTGCCCGGCCTGCCGCAGCCGGCGGATCAGGCGACGCACCTCCCCTTGCCCCTGGCGGATCGATTCCTCCAGCCGCTGGCGCTGCTGCTCCTGCCGTTCGGCCCCCTCCTGCTTCTGACGCTGCCAGCGGGAAAGCAACTCCTCGTGCAACAGCTCCGTACGGGCCAGCAGGGCGGCGGCCTCCTCGGCGGCCTCCTGCTGGCGGAAACGCTCCTGCTCCAGCCCCTCGATCACCCGGTCCACCGAGCCGGCGCTGGCGGGCTGGAGCTGCTGGGCCGCCGCGGCGATCACCTGGCCCTCCAGGCCGAGCCGCTCGGCGATCGCCAGGGCATTGCTGCGGCCGGGGATGCCCCAGAGCAGGTGGTAGGTGGGCGAGAGGGTGTCGACATCGAAGGCCACCGAAGCATTCTCGAAGCGCGGATCGGCGTACTTGAGCGCCTTGAGCTCGCCGACATGGGTGGTGGCGATGGTGAGGCGGGCGCGGTCGGCCAGGTGGCGCAGCAGGGCCGCGGCCAGGGCGGCGCCCTCGGTGGGATCGGTGCCGGCGCCGACCTCATCGAGCAGCACCAGGCTGGCGCCCTCGCCTGGCGCCCCCTCTGCGGCGGCGCTGGGAAGGGCCGCCAGGATCCGGGCGATGCGGCGGATGTGGCCGCTGAAGGTGGAGAGGTTCTGCTGCAGCGACTGCTCATCGCCGATGTCGGCCAGCACCTGGCCACACCAGGGCAGCCGCGGCGTGCCGGAGCAGGGCAGGAACAGGCCGGCGCGGGCCATCAGCACCGCCAGCCCGATGCTCTTGAGGGTCACCGTCTTGCCGCCGGTGTTTGGCCCGGTGATCGCCACCACCCGCAACTCGGGCGCCACCACCACGCTCACCGGCACCACCGCCCGCCCCCCCTCACGCCGCTCCTGCCAGAGCAGCAACGGATGGCGCAACTCCCGCAACTCGAAGGGGGCCGTAGCCGAGGCCGCCAACTCGGGGCGCACGGCCCCCAGCCAGGCCCCGTAACGGGCCCGGGCCACGCCCGCATCGAGGCGCACCAACACCGCCTGCAGGTGATCGAGAGCCGGAGCCTCCGCCCCCACCAGCGCACTGAGCTCCAGGAGGATGGCCGCCTCAATCTCCCGCTCCCGTCCTTCAAGGTCGCGGATGCGGTTGCCCAGGGGAATCACCGCCTGGGGTTCCACGAACACCGTGCTGCCCGACGCCGAACTGTCGTGCACCAGGCCGGCGACCTGGCCGGCGGCGCCGGCCTTCACCGCCAGCACCGGCCGGCCGTTGCGTTCCGCCACCACCCCGTCCTGCAGCAGGGCGCTCCAGCGGCGGATCAGCTCCTGCAGGCGCTCGCGCCGTTCCGTCCGCACCCCCTGCAGCTGGCGCCGCAGCCCCTCCAACTCCGCGCTGGCGCGATCGGCCACCCGGCCGCCCTCCTCCAGCGCGAAGTGGAGGCGCTGCTCCAGCTCCGGCAGGGTGCGCAGGTCGGCCACCAGGGCGGAGCACACCGGCCGCAGGGCGGCATCGTCAATCTGGCGCCGCAGCCGCCGGGCGGCCGCGAGGGTGGTGGCGAGCGCCAACAACTCCTGCCCACCGGCGCTGCCCCCCTTGGCGCAGCGGGCGACGGTGAGGGCGATGTCGGCGACACCGCGGAAGCTGAGCCCCCCCTCCAGCACCCCATCGAGCCCGAGCAGCTCGGTGGTTTCTCCCAGGAGGGAACGGCTCTCCGCGGCGCTGGCGGGCAGGGGCAGGGCATGGCAGTAGCGCTCCCCGGCGGCGGTGCTGGCGAAGCCGGCCACATGGGCCGCCAGGCGGGGCCATTCGAGCAGGGTGAGGGCCTCGGCGGCGATGCCCTCCCAAGGCGCCTGGTTCACCCCTGGGCCCCGTCCCCAGCCCGGGGGGGCGCCGCAATGGCGGGGGCGCCGGTGTTGGAGGGGATGCCACTGGGGGGCTCGTAGAGGATCTCCAGCCAGTTGCCCTCGGGATCCTGGAGATAAAAGGAGGCGGTGCCGTCGCGGTGATCGTGCACAGGGCCCACCGGGTGGCCGCTGGCCGTCAGCTGGGCGTGCACCGCGTCGACGGCGGCGCGATCCTCCAGGTGGAAGGCGAAGTGGGGGCCGGCGGCCTTGTAGTCGGGGCTCAGCAGGGCGATGCCGTCGCCGGTGACGGGCGACTGCAGATAGGCCCAATCGGCCGCATCCCAGGTGAGGCGCAGGCCCATGGCGCTGTAAAAGGCCTTAGCGCGCTCCATGTCCGTTACGCGGAGGGCCACATGGCCGAGGCGATGGACGGCGGCCGGGGGGGCTGACATGGCCGGCGCTTGTGGATCGGTGGCGGGGCTGGTGGGGATCTCCATGGGGTCATTCTCGGACAGATCCTGCGGCCATCGCGTGATCACGCCCCGGGAAGGCGAGCCTCCGCGCTGCCCTCAACCAGCCCAAACGTCAGCGAGCTCAACCAACAACCCCGGAAAGACCGGGCCCCCATCCAACCACTCCACCCCCTCCATCCGGATCGCCTCGCTCCCTTGCGTCCCCCACACCTCCACGGCGCGCTGGGCGGGAATCAGCAGCCAACCGAGACGGGCACCATTGCGTTGATACGCAACCATCTTCCGGCGCAGGGCCGTGAGACTACGGGGGCCTTCATCCCCGGGGCTCGCCAGTTCCACCACGAGGTCGGGGCAAAGGGGGGCGAAGCCGCGGCGCTCGTCGGCCGTGAGCTTCTGCCACCGCTCGATGGCCACCAGCGCAGCATCAGGGCTGAACACGGAGTGATCGGGAAGACGGAAGCCTGTGGAGCTGTCAAAGAGCTTCAGAGGCAAGCCGCTGCGCCGAACGGCCAGCCAGAGCATGGCGTTGAGGGCGCTGTTGCTGGCCCCGGTTTCGCTACCGGTGGGTGTCATCGGAATCAGGGAACCATCGGCGGCCAGCTCCAGCACCGCTTCGGGGTTCGCGGCACAGAGCTCAGCGAACTGCTCCGGAGTGAAACGCAACGCGGCCAGCAGCGGTGGGGGCAGCAGCAAGGGCTCCAGGAGGCGAGGTGGGGCGAGCATCGGGGCGCCGCTGGCGGTCCTTCGACCAGGCTAAAGGCGTCTGCCGGCAGCAGAGATGGACCACTCTCCCCATCAAGACCCTGGCCTTCAGCCCTCCCGCAACCAGGCCGCCGCGTCGCAGGCGTGGTAGGTGAGGATCAGATCGGCGCCGGCGCGCTTGAAGCTGAGCAGGGTTTCCAGCACCACGGCCCGTTCGTCGATCCAGCCGCGCTCGGCCGCCGCTTTGACCATCGCGTATTCACCACTCACGTTGTAGGCGGCGATCGGTTGTTCGCTCTCCTGGCGCAGGCGGTAGATGATGTCGAGGTAGGCCAGGCCGGGCTTGACCATCAAAATATCGGCTCCTTCGCTCTCATCGAGCTGGCACTCCAGGATGGCTTCGCGGCCGTTGGCCGGATCCATCTGGTAGGTGCTCTTGTTCTTGGGGATCGGCTTACCGGCGGCGGCCCGTGGTGCCGAATCGAGGGCATCGCGGAAGGGGCCGTAGTAGGCGGAGGCGTACTTGGCGGTGTAGCTGATGATACCCACGTGCTCAAAGCCCTCCTCGTCGAGCGCTTCGCGGATGGCCCCAACACGGCCGTCCATCATGTCGCTGGGGCCGATCAGGTCGGCACCGGCGCGGGCCTGGGCCACCGCCTGGCGGCAGAGGATCTCCACCGTTTCGTCGTTGAGGATCACGCCCTCGGCCGAAACGATGCCGTCATGGCCATCGCAGGAATAGGGATCCAGGGCCACGTCGGTCATGATCGCCATCTGTGGATGCACCTCCTTGAGGCGGCGGATGGCGCGGGGGATCAGGCCGTGCTCGTTGAAGCACTCGGCGCCGTCTTCGGTTTTGAGGCCATCGGCCACCTTCGGGAACAGCACCACGCAGCGGATGCCCAGCTCCCAGGCACGGCCCACCTCCTCCACCAGCCCCTCCAGGCTCCAGCGATTGGCGCCGGGCATCGAACCGATCGGCTCGTTGCTCGCCCCCTCATGCACGAACAGGGGAACGATGAAATCGGTGGCGGCCAGGTGGTGCTCGCGCACCAGGGCACGCAGGGCAGGGGTCCGGCGCAGCCGGCGCGGCCGGTAGGTCAACTCCATGGAGAGGGGAGGCGTTAGCGGGATCCTACGGAGCAGGGTGCAGCGCTCAGAGGAACCAGGCCATCAGCCCCCAAACCACGGCCCCCACCAGGGCCCCCATCTGACAGAGGGCATCCACCCGGTTGATGCGCCGCCGCACCACCTCGCGCTGCCCCTGAGGCGCATCCTCAAAAAGATTGGAGCTCCAGACAAACAACAGGAACAGCCCCACCGCCACAAAATAGCAATAGGCATACATCTGATCGAGGAACGTGGGGTAGGGGGTGGCGGGCAGCTCGGCGCGATAGGTCTGCTGCAGAAACACGAGGGTGAGCAGGGCGGTGGAGGGGATCGCCAGGCGGATATCGCCGAGGGAACCCTCCAGGCTGGGGGCCAGCAGCACCACGATCATCACGATCAAAAGGGGCAGAACCCACTTCAGGAAAGCCGCCAGCACATCGGTGCCGTAGCTCACGCGCAGCACCAGCTGGCTGTGGGCCGTCGATTTCTGGGCACCGCGGAGTTCGTAGTGGTTGATGGCGGGCCTCAGCGTGGCGCCGCGCAGCTCGTAGCCGGCCACGTCGCCGTAGTCCCCCACCAGGTTCTCCTGCTGCTCGGCAGGCTCCAGTCGCACGGCCTCCTCGGCCAGGCTGAACAGATCGGGTCTTGTCTCCAGCACGATCGGCAACACGATGGTGTCAAAGGGAGAGTTGTGTAGGTCGAGCGCAGCGATATAAAAGCGTGCGCTGAAGCGAACCATCAGACTGCGGCTGCCGTCAGGGGCCACGAGGGGCTCGGGGGTTTCAGACTCGATCACCGCATCCCACATCTCCACCTGGTTATCGAATTCCACCAGACGATTGAAGGGAATATTGGCCTTACGGATCAAGTCGTCGAGGCGCTGATCCCACGTCAGCTCGTACCAGCCATCGGCGGAGAATGTTTGACTGTCAATCTGAACGTTGTAGAGGTTCTTGACATGGATGCCCACCCGTAACGGGATGGCGTTTGCCGGGTAACTGGCCTTGGTTGGCTGAGAGCCGGTTGCCTGGGAGCCGGCTGGCGGGGAGGCACCTGCCTGGGGGGCGATGGTGGGGCGTGGCGTGCGCGTGAACGGGGCCACCACCAACCCCAGGGTCAACAGGAAGGCAACCAGGGCCAACGCCAGCCGCCACCTGTGCCGGCTCGGAAGCCTCATAGGCGAGCGGAGGCCAGCCAGCCCTCGCGGGGATCGGCGCTGCGGGCCTGGCGCAGTTGCTGGAGCAGCTGGCGCTCCTGGTCGCTGAGGCTGGCGGGCAGGCGGAGGCTGGGGGTGAGCAGCAGATCCCCGCGGCCGCTGCGCAGCGGCCAGCCCTTGCCCTTGAGCCGGAGGGTGCGACCGAGGGTCATGCCCGGGGGCACCTGCACGGTGGCCTCACCATCGGGGGTGGCCACCACCACATCGCCACCGAGGGCGAGCTCATCGAGGCTCAGGGGCAGCTCGGCCCGCAGCTGGTCGCCATCGAGGCGCCACACCGGATGGGGCTGGAGCTGGAGGTTGAGGAAAAGGTCGCCGCGACGGCCGGTGCCGGGCTGCAGGTTGCCCTTGCCCTTGAGGCGCAGCCGGCTGCCCCCTTTGACCCCCGCCGGAATGCGCACCTGCACCCGCTCGTCATTCACCATCAACGTGCGCTCACAGCCCCGGAAGGCATCGGAGAAGCTCAGGGCGATGGTGGCTTCGGCGTCGAGATCCACGGGCGCGCCGCGGGCGCCGGCCCCTGCGAAGCCCCCGCCGAATCCGCCGGGGAAGCCGCTCCCGAATCCGCCGAAGCCAGCACCGCCAGCGGGCCCACCGAAGCGGCCGAGCAGGTCGTTGATGAAGTCGTCGAAGTTTCCATAGCGGCCGAAATCCACATCGAAGCCGGCAGCGCCGGCGCCGCCGCCGCCGGGACCCCCCATCTGGCTCCAGTACTGGCCGAACTGCTCATAGCGCCGCCGCTTCTCCGGATCGGAGAGCACCTCATAGGCCTCGCTGATCTCCTTGAACTTCGCCTCGGCGCCCGCGTCCCCAGGGTTGACGTCCGGGTGGTACTGGCGGGCGAGCTTGCGGAAGGCCTTTTTGATGGCGTCGGCATCGGCGCCGCGCTGCACCCCCAAAACCTCGAAGTAATCCCGGAAACCTTTGACGCTCATTGGCTGCAGCTCATGGTGGGATCGCGGGGACGGGGATCCAAACCTTGCCGCCATTGTCTTCGGCGGGGGGGCCGATCGGGGAGGGGGGAAGCCCGAACGCAGGGGGACAAGCCACCGGGGGGAAGCGGATGGCGCCCTTACATTGCCCAGAACGCCAAACCTTGCTCCAGACGATGCCCCACCCCTTCCGGATCCGCTTGCGCCATCGGCCGGCGCCGGCCTTGGCGGCTGGCCTGACCGCCCTGCTGCTGGTCGCGCTGGCCACGCCGAACCGGGCAAGGGCGGAGGCCGGGGCCAGCACCACCCCCACCATCGGCGAGGCCCTCAAACCCTCCAGCGCCGAGCAACTCGCCCTGAGCCAATGGCTGCGCAAGCGCGGAGTGATCTTCTACGGGGCCTGGTGGTGCCCCGCCTGCTTCCAGCAGAAGAATCTCTTTGGCCAGAAGGCGGGCAACCAGCTGCCCTACGTGGAGTGCGACAAGGAGGAGGCGGGCCGCCAGCGCTGCCAGGCGGCCGGGGTGCGTGCCTTCCCCACCTGGGTGCAGGGGAACCAGCGGCTGGAGGGGGTGCAGACGGTGGAGGAACTCAAGAAATGGAGCGGCTTTCCGGGCCGTTAGGCGCGGGGCTCCGGAACCGGCACCAGGCGCAGATGGCACGAGGGGGTGAGCCCCAGGCAGCGCAGGGTGTGGGCCAGGGCGCGGGCCTCGGGCTCGGATCCTTCGAACACCGCCAGCCGACCCTCGCGGGCCAGGCGCCCATCGGCATCGGCCCAATCGTTGGGGCCATCCGGCAGGGCGCTGCGCAGGGCCTCGGCCACGGGCTGCAGGGCATTGAGCACCGAAACGGTGGCCCGCAGGACGGCCGGGGGATCGGCGGTCTGCCCCCGGGAACGGGAAACGCCGGCCAAGGAAAGCGGGAACGTCATGGGGGGAGGGACGGGGCCACCACTGTGGAAGCCCAAGTCGCTGACAGCGGGTGAAACAACCGATCCGTGGCGGGTGAGGTCTCCGCCCCCAGCGCCGCCTTCCCGATCCCACGGGCAAAAACGTGAAAGGGCCCTTCCAGGCCCCATGGGTCATTTGGGTGATAAGGCTGACCTCACCCCATCTCCGTTAAGAGTGTCAGGCAGCCACAGGGGCGGCTTGACGGGAGAAACGAACGATGTTGTTC
>JBKDOZ010000182.1:0-6969 GCA_046342735.1 Synechococcaceae cyanobacterium | reverse complement strand
GGGGAGGTGCTGGAGGTGATCGCCAAAGGGAGCAGGCACACGGCCGTGGTGCAGCGGCTGGCGCGGGCTCTCCTACCCCTGATGGAGAGCCACCGGGAGACGGAGCTGGGGCGCCCCAGCCATGAACTCCGCATCGAGGCGCCGCTCGATCTGGGGGAGCATCAGGAGCCTGAGCCCGATCTGGCCGTGGTGACGGCCCGCGCCGATGCCTGGCTGAACGCCCACCCCACGGCTGCCGACACGCTGCTGCTGATCGAGGTGGCGGACAGCAGCCTGGCCTACGACCTCGACACCAAATTGAGGCTTTATCAACGGGCCGGAATCGCCAACTACTGGGTAGTGGATGTACAGGAGCCGACGGCGTTCTTCCTGCTGCAGGGCAAGAACGATCAGCTCCTGTTAGCGGCGATGCGCGCGCAGGTGGAGGAGCTGGTGGCGGAGCTGCGGGCCCTGGACTGAGCGGCCACAACTTCACCCGCAGCGGCGTGGGCTGGGATGCCTGATGGGATGGCTGATGGCCCTCAGGGAACACCCTTGACTCAGACCTCAGGGGGGGTGGCATCCCCTTCGATCAGACGAAAGGATCCGCTCGTTCGATAGAGGGCCAGTTCGAGGACGGTTTCGAGGCGAATGACCCGGCCTGGATCACGGTGGTCAGCGCCGAGATGATGCGATCCGTGACGCTCACGGCTGGGCGCTCAAGGCAGCGAGCACTTCAGCCAATGCCGCATCCAGAGTTTGTTCTGTGCGGTTGGTGCTGAGCTCCAGCTGCTTGAGGGCCGCTTCCAGCGCTTCCTCCTCCGCCAGGGCGTGGCTCTCGGATTGGGCGTTGCGGTTGGCGTAGGCAGCTTTTTCCGTGGGTGTCATCAACACGGCAACCCTTTTGGTGGCACGCTCAGGAGTCGTGGTGCGCTGTGCATGATCAGCACATACTAAGTCCGCTTCTCAGGCAGCTCGACCAGCTGCCGCTCCTTAGAGGTGGGGGTTCGGGTCTTCCACGACCACAAGCAGCGGCGCGCTCAGCTCCTCGGGTTCGCCGCCGCTGGCGGCCCAGAGGTCGGCCGGGGTGATCGCATAGCCGGCGGCGCGGGCGATGGCGGCCACCGCGGCCGCATCGACCGCCTCCGCCAACGCCGCCACGAGGGCCGCATCGCCCTGGGCCTGGTGCAGCAATGCCAACAGGGCCGTTTCCGCCGGCGAGGGGACAGGTGGCGGCGTTGGGGCCAGGTGCTGGGGCTCCAGGCCACTGGCCAGCCAAAGGTCCACCTCGCGCAGGGGATGGCCGGCCGCCTGGGCCAGCTGGGCCACCGCAGCGGCATCGACCGCCTCCGCCAGCGCCTGCTGCAGCTGCGGGTCGCTCTCCAGCTCGCGCAGGAAACCCTCCAGAGGATCGGCGCCAGCCTCTGGCTCCTCCGGCCCTGGTTCGGGAGGGATCGCCAGCTCCTCGGGCACCGCCTCACTGGCGGCCCAGAGATCCGCGCTGGTGATCGGGTAGCCCGCCTCCTGGGCGAGCGTCGCCACCGCCGCGGCATCGGGGGCCTCCGCCAGGGCCTGCCGCAGCGCCGGATCCCCCTGGGCCTGATGGAGAAAGGCGACCAGGGTGTCGAGCGATGGGAGCTCGGCTTGGGGCTCGGCTTGGGGCTCGCCTTGGCTCTCGGCTTGGCCCTCCAGCTGGCTGGTCCACCAGGGATCGGCCGCACTGGCGGCGAGCCAATCCCCTTCGCCCACCGAGTAACCGGCCGCCTGGGCGATGGCGGCCAGGCTGGCGGGATCGGTGGCGTGCCACAGCTGCTCCTGCAGGGCCGCATCGGCGCTGGCGGCCGCCAGGAACGCCGCAAGGGAAGGAAGCGACATGGCAGGCGAACAACTCCTCCCTCCTTAGCCAGGCTGCGGCGCAGAAACAGGACAGGCGTCCCTGGCTTCGCCGGCAACCTCGGCCTCGACTTGAACGATTGCCTGGCCAATCCCTGTTCTTGCGGGCACGCTTCCGGTAGCCTCCGCCCGAGCGTTGAACGCTTCTCGCTCACCCTGACAATTTCGTCCTGGACATTCCGGGACGCCCTTTCGCTCTTTCTTCCCCGCCGCCGGCCCTCTCTGCATGTCCTCCAGCTCCGAGCGACGCGACATAACGCTTCCCCCCTCTGCCACCGCCCGCGGACTCTCCTTGGCGGGACTGGTGCTGGTGGTGCTCTTTCTCACGGTGCTGGCAGGCTCCCTCTTTCCCATCCAGCTGCTCGATCCCGCCTGGCAACTGCGGGTAGGCAGCGCCATCATCAACAGCTCGCCGATGCCCCTCACCGGCCTGGCGCTGATGCACCTGGCCACCTCCCTCGACCTGCGCGATTCCCAGCTGGCCGCCCGCCGTCAATTGGCCGCCCGCCTGGCGATTCCCGTGGCCCTCGGCTTCCTGCTCCTCTTCCCCCTGCTGACCACGGCCGCCATTCGTCAACAAAGCGATCAGGTAACGGTGCGCAACAGCCGCGTCGAACGGGCCATTCGCCAGATCCAAGGCCTGCGCGAGGCGGTGCGTGGCGCCAACACGGTGGATGAGCTGTCGCAGCGGCTGACGGCGGCGCAGGGCCCCGTGCTGGAGGAAACCGATCGCAATCAGCCGCTGCCGGTGCTGAAAACTCGGGTCAACACGGCGCTGGATCGGGCCGCGGCCCAGATCGAACGCCAGAGACCCCCCCGCACCTCGGTCAATCCCTGGCTCCTGCTGCCGGAGATCCTCCGCTCTGCCGTCGCCTGCATCGCCCTGGCGGTTGGCTTTGCGGGTCTGGCCCGCCGTCCCAACGTGGACAGGTCGTTCCTAGGGGAAATCCAGAACAGCTGGCAGCGGCAGCTCGCGGGCAAGGCTGGCCCCCGCACCTCCAAGCGAGGCGTGGCCCTTCCCGGTGATGTGTTCGCGCGGCTGGCCGAAGATGACGAAAACCAGGCCCGCGAGGCGGCCGAATCGGAGAAGGGCGACGGCTGAGGGCCTCGGGCTCCTCAGCCAGGGCTATCCCCGAGGGAATCCAATCGCCGCCGCACATCCTGCAGGTCGTGCCAGGTAAGCCATTTCGGGCTGTTCGGCTCCTTGGATGGATTGCGCAGCAGATAAGAAGGATGAAAGATCGGCAGCAGCCAGCGGCCCGCCAGCGGCTCCTCCTTGCCCTGCTGCCACCGCCCCCGCAGCTGGGTGATGCCCCCCTTCACCCCCAGCACCCCCTCCAGCGCCGAGGCGCCGGTAAGCAAAATCACCGCCGGATCCACCAGCGTGATCTGGCGCCACAGCCAGGGCCGGCAGGCGGCCAACTCCAGCGCCGTGGGTTTGCGGTTCTCCGGCGGCCGGCACTTCACCACGTTGCTGATGTAGGCATCACGGTTCGAATCGATGCCCACCGAGGCCAACATCTGATCGAGAAGTTGGCCGGCACGGCCCACAAAGGGTCGGCCGCTGGCGTCCTCCTGGGCTCCGGGGGCCTCGCCGATCACCATCAGCCGGGCGCGCGGATCCCCCCGGCTCACCACCACCTGCTGGCGGGCCGCAGCCAGGCCGCAGCGTTGGCAGGCGGCGCAATCGCCGGCCAGAACCTGCAGCGGATCCTCGGCCGGAGCAGCGGTTTCCGGGGGGATGGGGGGGCCCGGGGAAAACAGGGGCCCGAGGGTGGGATCGGACACGGCCGGATCGGACGGCCGCCACACTGTGCCCGATCCGGCCCGCCCGTAGGGCAGGATGGCCGCACCGATAAAACGCTGCGCCCGCACCGATGCCGGCCCCGTTGACGCTGTCCGCCCGGGCCGGGTCCCTCCAGCCTTCCCTGACCCTGGCCATCACCGCCAAGGCCCGCCAACTGCGGGCCGAGGGGGTCGACGTCTGCAGCCTCAGTGCCGGTGAACCGGACTTCGACACCCCGGCCTTCATCCGCCACGCCGCCGCCGCCGCCCTCGAGGCCGGCCACACCCGTTACGGCCCCGTGGCAGGGGAGCCGGCCCTGCGGGAGGCCATCGCGGCCAAGCTCTCTCGCGAGAACGGCATCCCCACCGCCGCCTCCCAGGTGCTGGTCACCAACGGCGGCAAGCAGGCGCTCTACAACCTCTTCCAGGTGCTGCTCGATCCGGGCGACGAGGTGCTGCTGCCCTCGCCGTACTGGCTGAGCTATCCGGAGATGGCCCAGCTCGCCGGCGCCTCGGTCCGGCCGATCCCCTGCGCCGCCTCCGCCGGCTTCCACCTCTCCCCCGACGACCTGGCGGCGGCGATCACCCCCGCCAGCCGCCTGCTGGTGATCAACAGCCCCTCCAACCCCACCGGCGCCGTCCTCAGCCGCGACGAACTGGAGGCGATCGCCGCCGTGGTGCGCCCCCACCCGCGCCTGGCGGTGGTGTGCGATGAGATCTACGAATCCCTCCTCAGCCCCGGCCACACCCACCACAGCCTCGCCGCCGTCGCCCCCGACCTCGCCCACCGGGTGTTCGTCGTCAACGGCTTTGCCAAGGGCTGGGCCATGACCGGATGGCGCATCGGTTGGCTGGCGGGGGAAACCACGGTGGTGGCCGCGGCAGGGGCCCTCCAGAGCCAGAGCACCAGCAACGTGTGCACCTTCGCCCAGTACGGCGCCCTGGCGGCGATCGAGGGGCCCCGCGATTGCGTGCGGGAGATGGCCGACCAATTCACCCAGCGCCGCCAGCTGCTCGGCGATGGCCTGCGGACGATTCCTGGGGTCAGCCTGCAACCGCCCGAGGGGGCCTTCTACGCCTTCCCCGATGTGAGCGCCTGGGGGATCGATTCGCTCACCCTCTGCGAGCGGCTGCTGGAGGAGGTGGGCCTGGCCGTGGTGCCCGGCATCCCCTTCGGCGACGACCGCTGCATCCGCCTCTCCTGCGCCGCCTCCCCCGCCACCCTGCAGGACGGCCTGGAGCGGTTGCGCCGCTTCCGCGACAGCCTCTGAAGGGGACCGCCCCGATGGTGGAGCCCGTGCCCCGCAAGCTGATCGTCCTCGGCGACAGCGGCGTCTACGGCTGGGGGGATGGGGAGCACGGCGGCTGGTGCGAGCGGCTGCGGCGCCACTGGATGGGGTTGCCCGGCGGCCCGGTGCTCTACAACCTCGGGGTGCGGGGCGATGGCATCGAGCGCTTGGCGGCCCGGCTGGGGGCGGAGGTATCCAGCCGCGGCGAACTGCGGCGCCAGCGGCCCCAGGGGCTGCTGCTGGGCATCGGCCTCAACGACAGCGCCCGGGTGGGGCGCGCCGATGGCCGCCACCAGCTGGCGCCCGAGGCCTTCCTTTTCGGCCTGCAGCAGCTGCTGCGGGAGGCCCGCGCCCTGGCGCCGGTGCATGTGCTCGGCCTGACGCCGGTGCTGGAGGAGGCGATGCCCTTCGCCGGCCTGCTCTGGTACGGGCTGGAGACCGTGCGGCGCTACGAGGCGCTGCTGGAGGAGGCCTGCCTGGAGGCCGATGTGCCCTTCCTGCCGCTGCTCGACGGGTTCCTGGGCGATCCGGACTGGCCGCAGTGGCTCTGCAGCGATGGCCTGCATCTCAATGCGGAGGGGCACCGGCGGGTGTATGAGCGGGTGCATCGCTGGCCGGCCCTGCTGGCGTGGGCCGACCTGCGGCCGCTCCCCCTGGCCACACCGCTGGGATTCGCCTGAAGGGGGTGGCCTGATGGCTTTCGCCTGAACGGTTGCGCGGGACCTTCAGCGCTTTTTCAGTTTCCGCGGCCTCCCCCAATCGGGTGATTTTTCCCACGGACCCGATCGCCACCGTGGGCAGGTGACGACCCGCGATCGCTTCGCGTTCCATGGACCGCTCCCCTGGGCCCGTGACCGCCCACTGCGTTCCCCGCCGCAACCGGCTCTGGCTGCAGGCCTACGCCGCCAGCCACAACCAACGCCTGCGCCAGCGTTGGCGTGACACCCTGGTGCGCGCCAACCTCCCCCTGGTGCGGCAGGTAGCCGCCCGCCTGGCCCCGCGCACCGGCCTCCCCTTCGACGACCTGGCCCAGGTGGGCAGCCTGGGGCTGATCCGGGCGATCGAGGCTTTTGATCCCCGCCGCAACGTGCGCTTCAGCAGCTTCGCGGTGCCCTACATCCGCGGCGCCATCGCCCACGAATTGCGCGACCGCGGCTCGCTGCTGCGCATCCCCCGCCCCCTGTGGGAGCTGCGCCAGCGGGCCACCTCGCTGGAGCAGCGGCTGCGGCGGGAACGGGGGAGGGGACCGGCTCGCTCGGAGCTGGCGCAGCAGCTGGGGTGCCCGCCGGAGCAGCTGGCGGAGGCCCTGGCCCTCCAGCAGCTCAGCGAACCGCGCAGCCTCGATGCCCCCCTGGCGGGGGAAGGGGGAGAGGGGCGGCCGGTGTGTCTGCTCGATCTGCTGGCGGCCCCAGCGGCGGCGTGTCCTTCGGAGATCGGGGGGGATGGCGGGGGGGAGCTGGGGGGGAGAGCGGAGGATGGGGAGGGGTCGGACCTGGAGAGGGAGCGCCGCCGTTGGTTGCGCCACCAGCTCGACGGCCTGGCCCCGGAGCTGCGCGACCTGCTGACGGGGCGACTGCTGCAGGGGTGCAGCTGGGTGGAGCTGGGGCGCAGCCTCGGCATCTCCCCCCGCATGGCCCAGCGGCGCCACGACGCCGCCCTGGTGCGCCTGCAGGAGGCCGCCCACGAGTGGGGCCGCGAGCGGCTGAAGGCCCCGTAGGGACGCCTCGGGCCCCTCCCGCAGGGCGCCTCAGGCCACAGCCAGGGCGGCCGCCAGGGCGATGGCGATCAGTGCCGCCAGCAGCGTTTGCAGACCGTTCACCAGCTCGTTGGTGAGCCAGCGCCAGCGCCGCTGCAGGGTGGCCCCGATCAGGCTCTCCACCAGCGTGGCCAGCAGCGCCACCCCACTCACCAGCCCCCAGGCGCGCCCATCCGCCAGCAGCCCCAGGGCCCGGCAGAGGCCCGCCATCACCATCCCCCCCACCAGGCTGGCGGCGGTGCCCTCCAGGCTCACCGCCCCCTCGGT
>JBKDOZ010000181.1:0-4279 GCA_046342735.1 Synechococcaceae cyanobacterium | reverse complement strand
CCTCCAACCCCTCCCAGACCCCACCCAGCGAGGGGATTCAGGTGATCGCCATGCACGGCTGGGCCGGCGACGCCGCCAACTGGAGCCCATGGCGGATCGCCACCACGGAGCTGCCGATCACCTGGCGCTGCGGCGAGCGGGGCTACGGCGGGGCCGATCCCGTGGCCCCCACCTGGGGAGCCACGGGGCGACGGGTGGTTTTGGCCCACTCCCTCGGCCCCCATCTGCTGGCACCGGAGGTGCTCGCCGAGGCGGAAGCGGTGGTGCTGCTGGCCAGCTTCGGGCCCTTCGTGCCGCCGGGGCGGGGTGGGCGCCGGCTGCGCACGGCCCTGGCGGGCATGGCCGCCGCCCTGGCGGATGGCCCCGACGAAGCCGCGGCCGCCCGTCGTGCCCAGGCCATGCTGGGCGACTTCCTGGCCCGTGCCGCATTCCCGGATCCGGTGGCCCTGTTGCCCGCCGGCCCCGCCGATGGCCCCGTACCCGCCTTGGCACGCCAGCGCCTCCGCCGCGACCTGGAGCGGCTGGTGGCCTGCGAGGGGCTACCCGCTGGCTGGCCCACCGGCAGTCCCGTGCTGCTGGTGGAGGCGGGCGCCGACGCGATCGTCGATCCCGAGGCGCAGGAACGGCTGCGCCGCAGCCTGCCGGAGGCCCAGGTGACGCGGTTTCCGCAGGCGGGCCATGCCCTGTTGCAGGCAGCGGTGATCCCAGCGGTGCTCCAATGGCTGGAGCGCACCTTGCCCGCCTAGGGCCCGCCCCGCGCCCGGCCGATGCCCTCCCCCACCGCCGCCCACGGTCCGCCCCTGCCCCCAGCCCTTGGCTTCGGCCAGCAGGTGCGCGCCAACTTCGGCCGCCACGCCGCCGCCTACGACAGCGAGGCACAGCTGCAGCGGGCGATCGCCTGGCGGCTGGCGAGTCTCTGCAGGGATCTGCCCCTGCCCGCGGGCCCCTGCGCCGACCTCGGAGCCGGCAGCGGCCTGCTCAGCCGTGCCTTCACCAGCCACCACCGCACCCTCAAGCAGCACCCGCCCCTGCAGGTCGACCTCTGTCCGGAGCTGCTCGGACGCAACCCCTTGCCCCGGCAGCAAGCCTGGGACCTCAACAGCGGACTGCCCCAGGGGCTCTGTGGCGCCGCCCTGCTGGCCTCGAGCTTCGCATTGCAATGGCTGGAGCAACCGGCCGAGAGCCTGCGCCTGTGGTGCCAGCACCTCGCCCCCGGCGGCTGGCTGGTGCTGGCGGTCCCCACCGCAGGCAGCTTCCCCGAATGGCGCCAGGCCGCCAGCGATGCGGCGGTTCCCTGCACAGCCCTGGCCCTGCCCGAGGCCAGCGAGCTGCTGGCGGTCACCGCCCAGGAGGGGCTGGCACCACGCCATGGGGCGGTGCGGCGCTTCAGCCGGAGGCAGCGGTCGCCCCTCGAGAGCCTGCGGGCCCTACGCAGGCTGGGGGCCTCCGCCAGCCGCAGCCGCCCGCTGGGCCCCGGCGCCTGGCGCCGGTTGCTGCGCCACTGGCCCGGCGGGGTTGGACTGAGCTGGGAGGTGCTCCTGCTGGTGGCCCAGCGCCCTGCGAACGCACCACGGGAGGCCATCCGATGCGCCTAGTGATCTGCGGCACCGACACCGATGTGGGCAAAACGGTGGTGTCAGCCCTGGTGGTGCAGGGGCTGGGGGCCCGGTATTGGAAACCGGTGCAGAGCGGCCTGGAGGGCGGCGGCGACAGCGGCCGGGTGCGGGCGCTGCTGCACCTCGACGGGGAGCGGCTGCTGCCGGAGGCTTACCGGCTGGAGGCCCCCGTATCCCCCCACTGGGCGGCGGAGCGCATGGGACTCACGATCGAGCCGGAGCGCCTGGCCCTGCCCGACAGCCGTGACTGGCCCGGCCCCTTGGTGGTGGAGACCGCCGGTGGGGTGTTGGTGCCCCTGCGGCGCGACTGGCTGCAGATCGATCAGCTGGCGGTGTGGGGCCTGCCGGTGTTGCTGGTGGCCCGCAGCGGCCTCGGCACGCTCAACCACACCCTGCTGTCGCTGGAGGCGCTGCGGCGGCGGGGCCTGGAGGTGCTGGGGCTGGTGCTCAACGGCCCCCCCCATCCCGACAACCCCCGCACCCTCGAACAGATGGGCGGCGTGCCCGTGCTGGCCGAACTGCCCCCCCTCGATCCCCTCCATGCCACAGCGTTACAACGCCAGTGGCAAGCCAGTGCCCTGCCCCGTACCCTGCAGCCATGAGCGCCCGACACTGGATCGTCACCGCGGCCGTGGCCGTGCTGTGCACCACCATCCTTGTGCTCTTCACCGAGGCGGAGGAGTCGGCGGTGAAGTGGGTGAACTGCGGGCCGCTGGCCAGCCAGGGCGAGCGGGCGAACCGGGGACTCTGCCACTGAGGGCGGCCCCTCAGCGGGAGCGCCGCGCCGACAGGGGGCAATGGCCGCTCAGCTGGGCCACATTGCGCTTGGCGAGCTCCAGGGGCCAACCCTGGCGGAGCTGGTCATGCAGCTGCTCGATCTGGGATTGGCTCCATCCCTCGCTCTCCAGAGAGGCGCGGAGCATCTGCCACTGTCCCTCGGCAAACACTTCCGCGGGGCCCCAGGCACGGTGGGGAACGGAGCGGTTCAACTCCTGGGCGGAGAGAAATCGCGAGGAAAGATTTTGGGGAAGATTGGGGGCCATCGGAGGCTTCCGGTCGAGCCAGGGGCGGCGAGGGGGCCGGGGGCGCTCAAAACGGCTCCAGGCCGCCGGCTGCCCCTCCATCATGGCAGTCATCACAGGAACAGACACCTCCGGTGAGCAGCACGCCCGCCTGGCATCCCCACCTCTGGCACCCCTTTGTGCAGGCGGCGACGGCCGATCCCCCCCTGCGGGCGGTGCGGGGCGAGGGGGCCGAGCTGGTGCTGGCGGACGGCCGCCGCCTGATCGACGCCATCAGCAGCTGGTGGGTGACGCTGCACGGCCACGGCGAACCCTCGATCGCCGCCGCCATCGCCGAGCAGGCACACCGCCTTGAGCAGGTGATCTTCGCCGACTTCCGCCACCCCCCGGCCGAGCAACTGGCGGAACGGTTGGCGGCCCACAGCGGCCTGAATCGCCTCTTCTTCTCCGACAACGGCTCGACCGCGGTGGAGGTGGCCCTGAAGATGGCCTGGCAGTGGTGGCACAACCGCGGCACCCCCAGGTCACAGCTGATCGCCTTCGAGGGGGCCTACCACGGCGATACCTTCGGGGCGATGGCGGTGGGGGCCCGCTGCCTGTTCAGTGCCCCGTTCGAACCCTTGCTGTTCGAGGTGGCCCGCGCCCCCTGGCCAGCCACCTGGTGGGGTGACGAGGGCGTGGCCGAGCGGGAGGCCGCCGCCTTGGAGCGCCTCGCCCAGTTGCTGGACACCCCCACGGCGGCGGTGATTCTCGAACCACTGGTGCAGGGGGCCGGCGGGATGGCGATGGTGCGGCCATCGTTCCTGCGCGCCGTGGAAGACCTGGTGCGCCAGGCCGGCGCCCTGCTGATCGCCGATGAGGTGCTGATGGGCTTCGGGCGCAGCGGCGCCCTCTTCGCCAGTGGCGCCTGCGGACTCCAGCCGGATCTGATGGCCCTCTCCAAAGGCCTCACCGGTGGCTTCCTGCCGATGGGGGTGACCCTGGCCAGCGAGGTGATGTTCCAGGGATTCCACAGCCTCGATCCCCACCACACCTTTTTTCACGGCCACAGCTTCACCGCCAACCCCCTGGGCGGCGCGGCCGCCCGGGCCAGCCTGGATCTGCGGGAGGCCGCCCCCCATCGCTACGCCGCCATGGCGGAGCGACAGCGGCCCCACCTGGAGCGACTGGCGCAGCATCCGGCCGTGCGGCACCCCCGGCTCACGGGATGCATCGCCGCCTTCGATCTGGCGGGGGCGGAGCGGGGCTACCTGAGTCAGGACGGCCCGGCGCTGCAGCGGCGAGCCCGGGAGCGGGGGGTGTTTCTGCGGCCCCTGGGCGATGTGGTGTACGTCTTACCCCCCCTCTGCATCGACGACGCCCAGCTGGCCCGCTGTTGGGGAGCGATCGAAGAAGGCCTCGATGGGGCGATCGCCACCCCCGCTTGAGGCCTTAGGGACCGGCCAGGATGGCCGCCTCCACATCCAGCCGTGCCAGGCCGTAGGGGAACTGGCGAATGGCCTGACGGCCTTCCTGGTGCCAGGTCACGGTGAGTTCCTCCACCCCGAACACGATGCTGGCGCTCCAGTGGGGATGGTGCAGGTCCCAGCGCTCGGCATGGGCGCCGTCGGGGCGGGCACCGAGCTCCCGCAGCCAGGCCTC
>JBKDOZ010000180.1:0-6196 GCA_046342735.1 Synechococcaceae cyanobacterium | reverse complement strand
CCGCCGCCCGGGGGCCCCCCGCCCCCCCGGCGTCAAGCCGCCGGCGGCGCGCCTCCGCCGCCGGGGGGGCGACGGGGGGCCGCCCGGGGCGGCCGGGCGGGCGGGTGGGGGGGGGCCTATGGCGGGCAGCGGACAGGGCCGCGAGCAGGGCGGGAACGCCTCCGCAGCCCTGGAGGCGACGCTCAAGCAGATCGGCCGATGAGGCAGGCAACGACCCAGCGAGAAGGTCCTCATAGCGAAGCACCGGCACGTCAACAAGGCCGGCGAAGGTGCGAGCGCAATTGACAATATGAACGATGTCACGGTTCAGGTGGTAGGCAAGGAACCCCATGAATTTCTCGAGGTGCGAGGAGCACGAACGCCAGTGGCGATCGGCATCATCCAGTGGATCCACGACGGCCAACTTGAAGCGGAAGAGAGACCACAGAATCGAACGCAGATCCCGCACGACGGCAATCAAACAGACGTTGGCTTGCTGAAAATCAGCCAGAACCCCGGGATCATCGATATGGCCAACGGTCACTGAACCAGCGGGTAAAAAAGGAGGCAAGAGGGCCATGGCAAGGTGAACCTCCCGTGCTCTGGGTGTCCGATGAATGGAGGAATCCCGGGGAAGGCCTCGGGAGTCATGGAGCATGGTGTTGCCCAGGTGAAGGTCGGTCGGGCGATAACCAAGCTCCTGAAATGCACTCTGCAGGAAATAAGTGCCGGCCTTTGGCACGGAATTGATCAAAACAGGGGGCCTAAGGGGAGATGCCGAACCATCACGATCGCCGGGCGGCAGGGAAAGAACCTCGCAGAGGTACAGGCGGTTGGCAAGACCAACGGTGGAGCCGTGAAAAAGCAAGGGATGCCGCTCGACCAAACGAAAACGTGCCGTGACAGAGACCGCATCGGCAAAAAGAAACTCAAGATCAGGACCCTGAAGCCGGTAGAAAGACTCGCGTTCGTGGGGGAAACTGGCACGAACCACGGAATCGCCCTCAAACGTGAGGCATCCATAGGCAGGGCCTGAATAATCACCAAAAGTGAAGATCCGAGACTGCATCAGCAACCGTAGATCCTGGTCCATTCCCCAACAAAGGAAAGTGAGTGCAGCAACAGAAGCATAGGCACCCCACCCCTAGCCCAAGGCAACAGGAGCGCAGCACTGGCAGAATGGCAGAAGCCTGGGCGCAGATCGGCAGATGCACGCGAAGATTTATGTTACACACCACAAGAAGACCCATCTTGTTCGCAACAGCATTCTCGTCCCAATTCAAGTTGGTCACGGGGCTGGACTGGAAGGATGCCTGCACCGCGACAACACCGGTGACAACATCGCGGAGCGCAATGATCGCTATTGCGAGCTTACGGCCGCCTACTGGGCGTGGAAGAACGGGTGCAACGCTGACTACATCGGATTGATGCACTACAGGCGCTTCCTCGATTTCAAGGAGAATCGGCTGGAGCTCGACACATGGGGAGTAGAAAACTGGCCCAGCTTTACCTCCGATTTCACATCGCGCTTCGGTCTGGACAGCGATTGGATTGTCAAGGTGATCGGCGCGCATGACATTCTGCTACCGAAACCATGGAGCGTTCGCAATGCCGGTTTTCGCACTCTCTATGAGCATTACTGCAAGGCCCCCCATCATCATGAGGCCGACCTGATTCGATGTCGTGACCTAATCGCCAGGAGCTGCCAAGAGTACTTGCTGAGCTGGGATGAGGTTCTACGAGGTGAGCGCGGATGGTTCAACAACATCTTCCTACTCCGGGCGAACCTATACGAAGAATACTGCCGCTGGCTGTTTGCGCTCCTGGGGGAGCTTGAGGAGGAGATTCCGATCAAAACCTACGGGGTTCAGGAGCGGCGCGTGCTGGGCTATCTAGCGGAGAGGCTGCTCAATGTATGGGTGAAACACCACATTCACCAACATCCTCACACCTCTGTGCAAGAGTTTGATCGAGTATTTGTCAGGGACCCGTCGCCGAGAGCCTGGGATCCTGCACCACGATTCATCGCGTCAGGAAAAGGGGAGACACCAAGCCGAACCATCAGTGTTGTGGTGGCCAGTGACAACGGCTATGTTCCCCATCTGGGAGCATTGATCTGCTCAGTTTGCGACAATTTAGCCAGCGATACGGCGCTCGATCTCTTAATTCTGGATGGGGGGATCAGTGCCGCCAACCAGGCGATGCTCAAGCGGCTCCTACCAGGCAACGCCTCGATCCACTTCATAGCCATGCAGGACGAGTTCGCATCGTATTTCACGCACATGCACTTCTCCCGGGCAACGTTCTTTCGGCTTGTTCTTGATCGGGTCCTGGCAAGCAGAGAAAAAGTGATTTACATCGATTGCGACACCATTGTCTTGGGAGATTTGGGTGAACTCTGGGAGCTTGACTTGGAAGAGCATCCCGTTGCCGCAGTCCACGACTACATCATGGAAAGCTTTTGCCGTGGCAGGGTGCTGTCGGCGGACTTCACCGGCAGCCTGCCTGCCAAGACCTATCTAAAGACCTATGTTGGGATTGCTGACGAAGATTGTGGCCGCTACTTCCAGGCCGGACTGCTGGTCATGAACCTGCGTAGAATTCGAGAACTAAACATCACGCAGCAAATGACAGATGCGCTGCTAGGACGCAAATACTGGTTTCTGGATCAGGACGTTCTCAATAAGTATTTCTGTGGCTCGCACCTAAGTCTTCCGGCTGAATGGAATGTCATCAACATGATCGACGAGATCAGCGGAAACCTGGAGGAGCACCGCGTGAAGGAGCTGAAAAAAGCTCGCGAGCGTGCCAAACTCATTCACTTCGCGGGCTACGAAGCGAAGCCGTGGGTCAACCCATCGGCACCGCTGGGGTCGTACTACTTCTACTACTTACGACGAACCTTTTGGTATGAAGAAGTAATGGGCGTGGGCAGGTTGTCGGCGGATGTGGGCAGGGTAAGGGAAGAAAGGGCAAAGAGCAGAGGGCAGTGGAGAAGGACCCTGCGAAGACTCTGGCGAAGCATGCCGATGCGCGTTCGCCAAATAGGAAATCCTGTCGCGTATTCGCTACGACGACGGCTGATGGGCGAGGGACGTGACGCACTGCCGTAGCTGCCACACCCTGGCCTGCGTCATCGTCACGTACAACAGGGCAAATTCATTGCGCAGGTGCTTGATCAATACCCTGCAACAGGATGTCGATCTTGTGGTGGTCATTGATAATGGCTCCAATGATGAAACGCCACAGGTGTTGGCAGCCTTCCAAGCTCAGGACTCGCGACTCCTGGTGGAGCGACAGACGCGGCGTCGGGGGGGATCGTGGGGATTTGCGCGGGGCATGCGATGGGTTGATCGACTTCTGAACCAAGACGGATGGGTGTTGCTCTATGACGACGACTCCTGGCCAGATTCAGGCTGCATTGAACGATTTCACATGAATGTAGATGCCTATGTGAAACAGGAACTCACCGCTGTCGGAGCTGCCGTGGTTGACGATGATGGCCGCCCTGTGGAATGTAATCGTCCAGTGCTCAACCTCTTTCGAAGACCGCTTGGAGTTCTTTCACTCACCGCTAGGGGCAGCCGGTCATGGAGAGATTTGTACCACGTACCCCGTGCCATCCTGAAGCAGCCGGGGCATAGGCTACCCGTAGACTCGCTGTCGTTTGTGGGCCTATTCGTGCATCTTAAGTCCCTCCCGAAAGGGCGGGGTCGCTACCCTCGTGGAGGGCTTTTTCTCTATAGCGATGACACAACCTACACGCTGGAGCTGGGAAGGAAGGGGAAGCGCATCATTCTTGATACCGATCTGGTGTTCCGTCACCATACAACGGGAGGTGGCGCTTCCGCGGGCTGGCTGACCCCAGCCTGGAAACACTATTACGTCGTACGCAATAGCTTTTTGATGAATCGATCCCTCTCGAAAGTTTTGTATGGGCCACTCTGCGTGGCAACCGTTCTACTCCATGCCAGCAAGGCTGTGGTGCGAGGCTGGCGCGAGGGAGACGGAACAGTATGGAGGCTGGTGTGTCTAGCCACCTGGGATGGCCTTCGCAATCATTACTCTCGAAGCCATAGCGAGCTGGAAGCATATGGAAATAAACACAAGAAAGAACCGATCAGCAAATACCCAGGGATTGGGCCTTGAGCATGGCCGCAGCAACGACGGCATGCATGTCATAGTATTTGTACTCTGCCAAGCGCCCACCAAAGACATACGCCTTCATGGCATTCGCACGCTTGCGGTATCGATCATAAATCACCTGATTATCTTGGCTATTAATGGGATAGTAGGGTGTTTTCTCCCTGCTCCATGCGACCGGATGCTCCTCCGTGACAACGGTTACAGGAATGGGCTCTGCGGGGGCAGCAAAATGACGATGTTCAATCTTGCGGGTAAACGGGATGTGCTCATCGCAGTAGTTAATCACGGCATTACCCTGAGCGTTATCGGTGTTCAGCCAGTGGTCTCGGAACTCCAGGCTGCGATACTCAAGATCGCCGTATTCATGGCCAAAGAATTCGTCGATTCGGCCTGTGTAGACAATTAGCGAAGCCTGACTCTCCCAGAAGGCGCGATCAGAGAAGAAGTCAACACCAAGACGCACCTCCAAGCCTGACAGCATATTGAGGAACATCTGGGTATAGCCATCGACGGGGATTCCCTGGTAGGAATCATTGTAATAGTTGCAATCATAGGTGAATCGCAGTGGCGTACGGCGTATGATATCCGCCGGCAGATCACGGGGATCCTTCTGCCACTGCTTCTTCGTATAGCCGCGAATCAAGCGCTCATAAAGCTCGGGGCCCACAAGGGCCAAAGCCTGCTCTTCGAGATTCTCCGGAGGACGGCCAAAATCGACACGCTGCTCGCGAAGCTTCGCTCGAGCTTGCTCGGGGGTCAGCACCCCCCAAAGCTGGCGAAAGGTATACATATTGAACGGGAGCGAGTAAAGCTGCCCCTGGGCGATGGCAAGTGGCGAATTGACGAAGTGATTGAAGGCGGCAAATCGACGAACAAATCGCCAAACAACAGGGTTTGACGTGTGGAAGATATGCGGGCCGTAGCGATGAATATGAATGCCTTTGCAGAGTTCTGTGTAGCAGTTGCCGCCAACATGGTGGCGACGGTCGATGACCAGCACTCGCTTGCCGCGATCAGCAGCAAGGCGGGCAAAACAACTCCCATACATGCCAGCTCCAACGACGAGGAGGTCGTACGGGGGCTGAACCGAGTCAGACACGAGGATTAACCCTTGATGGCCAGAATGCAACAGGGCCACTCAGGCCTGGTCCCAAGTTTAGAGTGTATCGGTCGCATTCGGGTCAGAGGGCCAAGGCTGACTGGGCTTGCTGGAGAGCTGCCACCGTTAACCCATGAGCAAGCGAGGCGCCGACAGTCCTGAGTTCAAGCCAGGCTCAACCTTGAGGCGATCATTCGTCGCAGACCACACTGTGTACCTGATTCAGGTGGGAGCGTGGAAAAATACAGCTGTTGGAGGGCGCCAACCAGCTTTTCCCCAGAGGGATGTCGACCAAAAGAAAGGAGAGGAGTTAGGCGAAAGAGGCGGAACTGTGGCAACAGATCAGCCAGTCAAGAACGAAGCGTTGCCCCACCATTCTGCCAGTGGAGAACGTATGACGAACGCTCAAGGACGTTGAGGTGTACGTGCATCTCCCGCTTCCTAGGGAGGCATGGACGTAGGAGACCCCAAAGCTTCAGGAGAAGCAGCCCCCTGCTACGTTGTTTTCAACACTCAAATTCACTTCCTCACGTCCAAGGCAAACGATTTCAGGGGAAAAATCACCGTCCTTCGCCTCCATTCTCTAGGGCAGTGGGCTGCTTGCGCAACAGCTTCCGCGTCAGCCCTTGCAGGAAGGCCGGCGGCACCAGCCGAACGGGGCATCGCAAAAATGCAAGCAGCAACACCCTGGGCCAAGCGAGCGTGCCCTGACGGCCGCATGCCAGCAGAAAGCCCCACTCCTTCGCCGCGTAGGCCCGGCCACGTCGCCGCGCGAGGTGGTCAACGCCAACCCGAGCGAGCACCAACGGCTGGTCGAGGTTATCCAGCACGGCGCCAGCTTGCAGCAAGCGTAGCCAGAGATCATAATCTTCGAATCCGGGCCGTTCTCCATATGCTCCGACGGCCAGGATTTGATGACGCCGAAGTATCACTGCGTGGTGATTGATGGGATTGCGCCAGCGGCTTCGGCGT
>JBKDOZ010000179.1:0-13399 GCA_046342735.1 Synechococcaceae cyanobacterium | reverse complement strand
CGCCGGGAGCGCGGGGCGCACGAGCCGCGGAGCCGGGGCAGAGCCGCTCAGGCCGTGCATCCAGCCGCGGCGCGCCACCTCGTAGAGCACCAGGGCCGTGGCCACCCCAGCATTCAGGCTGGGCGTCGCGCCCCGCAACGGCACGCGCACCAGCTGGTCGCAGCTGCGGCGCGTGAGCATCGAGAGGCCTTCCCCTTCCGATCCGGTGACCACCACCAGCGGTCCGCTGAGGTCCGCCTCCTCGAGGGTGACGCTGCCCTCCCCCGCCAGGCCGACCACCCGGTAGCCCTCCTGCTTCAAGGTGTCGAGGGCGCGGTTGAGGTTGACCACCCGCGCCACCGGCAAATGTTCGAGGGCACCGGCGGCCACCTTGGCCACCGAACCGGTGAGGCCAGCGCTGCGGCGCTGGGGCAGCACCATGCCATGGGCGCCCAGGGCCTCGGCGCTGCGCACGATCGAGCCCAGGTTCTGGGGGTCGGTGAGACCGTCGAGGGCGATCAGCAGCGGGGCTTCCGCCAGTTCCCGACCGCCATCCACCAGGGTGGGCAGATCGAGGCTCTCCGCCGCGGCGGGCTGGAGCACGATCCCCTGGTGCACGCCACCGGCACTGATCTGGCCGAGCCGGGCCCAGGTCACCTCCTCCACGAGCACCCCGGAGGCCTTCGCCTCCCGCAGCAACTGCAGGAAGCGGGGGCTGAAGCGCATCTCCGGGGTGCACCAGATGCGGTGCACCGGCCGACCGCTTTCCAGGGCCGCCAGGGCGGTGTGGCGGCCCCAGATCAGGTCGCTGCCGACATCGGGAGCGTGGCTGGCGGCCTCCCCACGCGGTTCCTGTCCGCCGGCATCGGCGAACACCGGAGGCGCTGACCGTTCGCCACGGCGGAAGTCGGAGGGTGGACCCTCCCGGAACGGGCGGCGGGGAAAACGGGGCTGGCGACTGTCGAACCTGCGTTCTCCGCCTGCACTTCCCTCCCCGGAGGCGGAGGGAGCTCGATCCGGGCGACCGAAGCGGTCGGGACGAGCGAAGCGCTCGGGTCGGCCGAAACGCTCGGGCCGACCGGGCCGGGCCGGACGGGGAAAGCGCTCCGACCCAGCGGGGCGCTCGCTGCGGACGAAGCGGGGCCCACGGTCGGGACGATCGCTCCGCTCGAAACGGGGACCGGAGCGGAAGGGACGATCGGGCCGAGCCCCACCGCGATCATTGCCGCGCTCGCCGCCGCGTTCGCCGGATCGCTCCGAAGAACGGGGGCTCGGCCGATCCGCTGGGCGATCCGGGGAACGCCAGGGCCGCTCCCCCGAGCGCTGCCAGGGGGAGTCACCCCCCGATTCGCGCTCTGGGCGGGGGCGGGGCGTTCCGAAGCGGCCGGCGCCGGGACGGGGACCCCGTCGACCGGCGGGACCATTCCCAGGACCGGGGCGACCACGGTCCGGCCTCGGGTCGAAACGACGATCGGATGGAGGACTCATGGGCGGGGGGGGCGAAGGTCCGTCAGGGACGGCTGGATGGCTGCGGCGTCTCAAGGGCGTCGAGCAACTCGGCAAGCCGCTGCGGATCGCGCAGAAACAGCCATCCCAGCATCGTCTCAAATCCCGTGGCCTGCCCATAGTCAGCCGGATCGCCGCCCCGGGGGCCGCGACCGGCCCGGTTGCGGCCGCGCCGCACCCAATCGCGCTCACCATCACGGAGCAAGGGCTCCAAACGGGAGAGGGCCTCGGCCTGGGCGCCAGCCCGCACCCGGCCCACCACGGCGCGGTGCAGATCCTGGGGGCGGCCGGCGCGGTGGCACTGCCGCCGCCGCTGGTGCAGCTCCCAGACGGCATCCCCGAGCCAGGCCAGCTGGAGGGGCGGGAGGTCTGCGGGGGCCTCGCTGGCGGCCATAGCGGCCAGCCAGGCGGCGGAGGGTTCAGGCGGCGGAGAGGCTGCCAAGCGCCGTCTCAAGGTCGGGTTGAAGGTGGAGGAACTCCTCAAGCCGCACCAGTTTCACGGTCTGGGTGACGCGGGCGTTGCCCACCACCTGGAAGTGGGTCTTGGTGTCATTGCACTGCTTGGCCAGTTGCACCAGGGCGCCCAGACCGGAAGAGTCGATGAAATCGATGCGGCTGAGATCGATCACCACCGGCAGATCGTTGCCCTTGAGCTGCTCGTCCACAAAGGCGGTGAACTGCTTGTCGGAGTAGGCATCCAGCTGGCCGGTGAAGGCGAACAGCAAGCACGGGGCCTGACGCTCGCAGCCACCCCGTAGCGAGACGGTCAATCGCTGCAGTGGAATGGGTGGATGGGTGATGGCTCCAGCCCTCGCGTGACGTCGTCGCGAGGAAGTGTAGGGAGGGGCTCCGGCGGCGGCAGAACTGAAACGAAAGCTTCCACTGGCGTCTTCCGAGAGAAACCTCGCAGGCGTTTCAGCCTCGTCGGGCCGCCATCAATGCCGCAAAGCGACCGAAGTGGTGGTCCGCGTCGTGGGGGCCAGGGCTGGCCTCCGGGTGGTACTGCACCCCGATCACCGGCTGGTGCACCATCTCCAGGCCCGCCACGGTGCGGTCGTTGAGGTTGTGGTGGGAGATCCGCACCCGCTCTGGCGGCAGGGAGGCGGCATCGAGGGCGAATCCGTGGTTCTGGCTGGTGATCTCCACGGATCCAGGGGAGCCGCAGGGGTGGTTCAGACCGCGGTGGCCATAGCCGAGCTTGAAGGTGCGGCCGCCCAGGGCCAAGCCGAGGATCTGATGGCCCAGGCAGATGCCGAACAGGGGCAGATCGCCCTGCTCGATCAGGCCGGCCGCCAGGGCGATGCCGCTCTGCACCGCGGCCGGATCGCCGGGGCCGTTCGAGAGGAACACCCCCTCCGGCTCATGGCGCAGCACATCCTCCAGGCCGCTGTCCGCCGGCAGCACGGTGACCTCGCAACCGTGGGCCACCAGCCTCTCCAGGATGGCCCGCTTGATGCCGAAGTCGATCGCCACCACGCGGTAGGGCCGATCCGGTTGGGGCTGGAGCCGGGCATCGAACTCGGCTGGGCAGAGGGAGGTCCAGCGGTAGGGCTCCCTGGTGCTGACGCCCTCCGCCAGGTTGAGGCCATCCATGCTGGGGGCCGCCCGCACGCGCTCCAGCAGGGCCAGCGGCGCTGTGCCGTCGCTGGCGATGGCGCCATTCATGGCGCCCCCTTCCCGCAAATGGCGCACCAGGGCGCGGGTGTCGATCCCCTCGATGCCCACCACGCCATGGCGCTGCAGCCAGCGCTCGAGTTCCTCCTCGCTGCGCCAGCTGCTGGCCACCGGGGAGAGCCGGCGGGCGATCAGGCCGCGGGCGTGGGGAACGTTGGCTTCCTGGTCCTGGCTGTTGACGCCGGTGTTGCCGAGTTCGGGATAGGTGAAGGTGACCAGCTGGCCGGCGTAGCTGGGATCTGTGAGCACCTCCTGATAGCCGGTCATGCCGGTGTTGAACACCACTTCGCCGAGGGCAACCCCGCGGGAGCCGCAGGCGCGGCCGCGGAGCACCAGTCCGTCGGCGAGCACCAGCACGGCCTCCGCCGCGGGATCGGGCTGGGGAGAAAAGGAGGTCAACGGCGCTGGATCACCTGGGGCGATCATCCCGCAGCACCCGATCCCTGCGGCAGTGGGGCGGCCTCGGGTTCCTTCAGGAAAGCGGCCAGTCCATTCAGCCTCTGCCAGGGCAGCCCCTGGGCGAGGGCCTCGCGGGCCTGCGCCACCCCCTCGGCCACCGAACCCGCCCGGTCGGCCACCCACAGCACCAAGGCGGCGTTGAGCGCCACCACGTCGCGCTGGGGCGCGCTGCCTCCCCCCTGCAGCACCGCTTCGAGGATGGCGCGGTTCTCCGCCAGCCCCCCGCCGCAGATCGCCTCCATCGGCGCCGGCTCCAGGCCGAGGGCCCAGGGGTCGAGCACCTCCCGCCGCAGGCTTCCGTTTTCCAGCACCCGCAACTCGCTGGGGCCCGAGAGCGTGGCCTCATCGAGGCCGCCATGGCCATGAACCACCACCGCGCGCCCCTGACCCAGCCGCTGCAGGGCCTCCGCCATCGGATCGAGCAGATCGGGCCGCGCCACCCCGAGCACATGGCTCTCGGGCTGCAGGGGATTCACCAGCGGGCCCAGCAGGTTGAACACCGTGCGCACACCGAGGGTGCGCCGGACCGGCGCGAGCCCCGCCAGGGACGGATGCCAGCCGGGGGCGAACAAAAAACTCACCCCCACCGCGGGCAGGGCCGCGAGGACGCGGGTGGTGGGGGCCTGCAGGTCGATCCCAAGGGCTTCGAGCACATCGGCCGAACCGACGCGGCCGCTGGCGCTGCGGTTGCCGTGTTTGGCCACCGTGGCGCCGCAGGCGGCGGCGGTGAAGGCCACGGCGGTGCTGATGTTGAAGCTGTCCACGCCGGCCCCACCGGTGCCGCAGGTATCCACCAGGGGCAGGGCCGGCCGTTCCGCGGGCAGCGCGCAGGCCCGGCGGAGTTCGGCCGCCATGGCCGCCAGCTCCTCGCCGCAGACCCCCTTGCAGCGGAGGGCGGTGAGCAGGGCGGCGGTGAGCAGCGGATCCACCTCCCCCGCCAGCCACGCACGCATCAGGGCTCCGGCGCTGGCGGCATCGAGATCGCGGCCCTGGATCAGCGGCTCGAGCAGGGCAGGGCCGGCGAAGGGGGAGGCGGAGGAGCTCATTGGGGCGGCACGGGCTGAGCGTGGGCAGAAAAAAGCCCGGGTGCAAGGCACGCCGGGCCGGGTGATGGGGACCTTTCCACTATCACCCGAAGCGGGGCGATCTGGCGATCCCCGGTGAGAGGTTGCTCAGAGGCTCTCTTCGCCGGAGGCGTCGAAGCCGGAGCCAACGGCCTCGGCCGCAGCGGCCTGACCCGGGCGATAACCGCTTGCCCAGAGGGCACGGGTGCGTTGCTGCAGGGTGGAGCGATCGAGCCGCCAGAGCCGCAGCACCCTCTCCAGGTCGTCCCGCAGATCGCTGGCGCCCGGGAAGCCGTCGTAGCGATGGAGCAGGCGGGCGGCATCGACCAGATGGGGGTCGAGCGGGGTCTCGGTGGCCAGCAGGCCGTCGATGACGAGCCGATCGGTGGCGTGCAGGGGATGGTTCTGCTCCCGCGGGCTCTCGGGCATCGGCAGCCAGGTGCTGGGCCGTAGGTTAGGCCCACCATGCCTCCGGCGGTCCGTCCATGAGCGCCCTGCGGCTTGACCTGATCCGGCGCACCCTGCGACCCCACCGCCGTGCCGTGCTCCTCGGGGTCGGTGCCCTGGTGATCGTCAACCTGCTGGGGGTGGCGATCCCGTTGATGGTGGAGCGGGTGATCAATGAGCTCAAGCCGGGCTTCTCCCTGGGCACCGTGCTCCAACAGGCCTTGGTGCTGGTGGTGCTGGCCACGGTGATGGGGGCCGTACGGCTCGTCTCCCGCATGCTCGTGTTCGGGGTGGGCCGCCAGGTGGAGGCCGATCTCAAGCAGAAGATCTTCGACCACCTCCTCGGCCAGGAACCGGGCTGGGTGCAAACCATGGGCAGTGGCGAGGTGATCAGCCGCGCCACCAGCGATGTGGAGCAGGTGCGACGGCTGATGGGCTTCGCCGTACTCAGCCTCACCAACACCGTGCGGGCCTATGCCCTCACCCTCCCGGCGATGTTGTGGATCAACCCGGGGCTGACGGTGGCGGCCCTGGCCCTCTACCCGGTGATGCTGATGGTGGTGCGGCTGTTCGGCGGCCGGATGATGCGCCAGCAGCGCCGCCAACAGGAGGCCCTGGCCTCTCTCAGCGACCTGGTGCAGGAGGACCTCTCCGGCATCGGTGCGATCAAGATCTACGGGCAGGAGCGCACCGAGGAAGCGGCGTTCGCGGCCCTGAATCGCGGCTACCGCGACACCGCCCTGCATCTGGCCCGCACCCGCAGCAGCCTCTTTCCGCTGCTGGAGGGCATCTCCTCGATGAGCCTGCTGGTGCTGCTCGCCCTCGGGGCCGGGCAGATCGAAGCGGGCCGTCTGAGCATCGGCGGCCTTGTGGCCCTGATCCTTTATGTGGAGCGCTTGGTGTTCCCCACCGCCCTGCTCGGCTTCACCCTCAACACCTTCCAGACCGGCCAGGTGAGCCTTGAGCGGGTGGAACAGCTCCTGAGCCGCAGTCCGGTGATTGTCTCCCCCGCCCACCCTGTGGCGCCCGCGGCCCATCCCCGGGGCGCTGTGGAGGCCGTGGGGCTCACTGTGCAGTACCCGGGCGCCCGCCGCCCCTCTCTGGAGGGCCTGCGGTTCCGACTGGAGCCCGGTGAGCTGGTGGCGGTGGTGGGTCCGGTGGGGTGCGGCAAGACCACCCTGGCCCGGGCCCTGGGGCGCATGGTGGAGGTGCCCCCCGGTCAGCTGCTCCTCGATGGCGTGGATGTGACGGCCATGCGGCTGGAGGACCTGCGCCGCCAGGTGGCCCTGGTGCCCCAGGAGGGATACCTGTTCACGGCCACCCTGGCCGACAACCTGCGTTACGGCGATCCGGGCGCCCCGATGGAGCGGGTGGAGGAGGCGGCACGGCAGGCCCGACTCGAGGGCGATATCCGCGGGTTCCCGGAGGGCTACGGCACCTTGGTGGGGGAGCGCGGCATCACGCTGAGCGGCGGCCAGCGCCAGCGGGCGGCCCTGGGGCGGGCCCTGCTTGTGGAGGCGCCGCTGCTGGTGCTGGATGACGCCCTGGCCAGTGTGGATAACGCCACGGCCGCCGAAATCCTGCGCACGGTGCGCGACCAGGGGGAGCGCTCGGTGCTGATGATCAGCCACCAGCTCTCGGCCGCCGCCGCCTGCGATCGGATCCTGGTGCTGGAGGCGGGAAAGCTGGTGCAACAGGGCCACCACAACGAGCTGGTGCGCCAGGAGGGCACCTACCGGCGGCTGTGGGAGCGGGAGGAGGCCCAGCGGCTGCAGGCGGCCTGAGCCCCGGGGCGCCACGCATTGTTGCGGGATCGCACCTGGATATCGCCAGCGGCGCTCGCCCGGGCTTAGCTGAAGACCCTGCAGGCCCGCGGCCTCGCCCCGCGTTGTTGCTCGATGGAAGCCAGCAAGCCCTACAACCTGCGCTGCACCCTCACCTTCGGCGATATCTACGGCCAGATCCTGATCTGGATGCTGGTGATCTTCGTCAGCCTCGCCGCTGGCCTGGCCCTGATGGGCGCCAGCAAACCGCTTTTCGCCCTGGTGGGGGTGGGGTTGATCCTGGTGCTCTCCTTGCCCTTTCTCCTCTTTGCCTTCACCACCACCCTGCTGAACCACATCGCCCTGGTGCCCACCTCGGAGGCGGAGCGGACTGCCTAGGCTCCGCGGCAATTCCGCAGGATCCCGGTGTTCGGACGTTTCCAGGCAAGTGCCGCAGCGCTGCGCGATCCCGCCTCCCTCCGGCACGTGGTGCTGGACACGCCCTTGCTGGCGGCCCCGGCGGTGGGACAGGCGGAGGTGCTGTTTGGCTGCGGCTGCTTCTGGGGGGCCGAGAAGGGCTTCTGGCGCCTGCCGGGTGTGGTCACCACCGCCGTGGGCTACGCCGGTGGTGCCCTGGGTGACCCCAGCTATGAGCAGGTCTGCAGCGGTCGCACGGGCCACGCCGAGGTGGTGCGGGTGGTGTGGGACACCGCTCGCGTGTCCTTCGGCGAGCTGCTCAAGCTGTTCTGGGAATGCCACGACCCCACCCAGGGGGATCGCCAGGGCAACGACCGTGGCAGCCAGTACCGCTCGGCGATCTTCGTGAACGACCCCGGGCTGCTGGCGGAGGCCGAGCGCAGCCGGGAGGCCTACCAACAGGCCCTGCTGGCCCGCGGCTTCGGCCCGATCACCACCCAGATCACCCAGGACATCCCCTTTTTCCCTGCTGAGCCGTACCACCAGCAGTACCTGGCCAAACCGGGAAGCCGGCCCTACTGTTCAGCCCAGCCCACCGGCGTTCCGCTGCCGGATGTCGAAGGATTCCACCCGCTGCTGCCTGCCTCCGTCTGGGATGCCTACGACTGGTCGATACCCCACTGCATCCTCCGGGGCGACAACGCGCCCATCGCGCTGCCCTGAGTTGCGCCGCACCTGGGCGGCTCTTTTGGCTCTGAGCAACGGCTTCGCCGCTGCTGCCGCTGCTCCGCCTGCCACGGCCATGGGATCCCCGTGGTGGGAAAACTATGAGCGACGCGACACCTACCGCTGCCCGGATCAGCGCCTGTTGGTGCTGGAGCGAAACGACAGCCAGGCCTCTCTGCTGAGCGGGCGAGTGCGCTCCACCTTCTTCCGCGAAGCCGGTGACGCCCCAGGAGTGCGCTATCAGAGCGGGCGGCTGCGCCTGATCCTCGAGGGCGACGCCCTCACCCTGGAAGAATTGCCCCAACGGCTGACGTGTGTGCGCACGGAGCAGGTATGAAGCCACTTTCGGATCGCACCGTTGTTGTGGCGTTGCTTGCCACCGTGGCCACGGTGTTTGCCCTGGTGTTCTGGGCCGTGCGCTTGGCGCCGCCCGAGCCGGCCTTGCGCTGGCGTGATGCGCCCCCTCAGGTGCGTCCCACGCCAGCGCCTCAGAGCTCGGGCACATTCCTCTGATGGGGCCAGTGCCCCAGCCGCCGCCGTGGGACGGTGATCCTGGAGAAGCGTCTCCGTCGCAGGAGGAGGCCCGTCGCCAGCTCCATCCCCTTCCCCCCGGGCTTGTGGAGCTGTACAGCCTGCTGGCGGTGCTGTTCGTGTTGGTGCCCGAATGGATGGCCGGTGGCGCGTTGCTCGGGTTGCGCCTCGGCCGCTCCGGCGATTCCGATCTACCGCTGGCCTCTTCGGCCTGGAGGCGCTTGCCGGAGCTGCGGCTGGCCAGCCTCAACCTGGCGGAGCTGCGGCAGTTGGCGCAGCAAGAAGGCATCCGGGGTTACGCACGGCTAGAGCGGGAAGCCCTTTGCCAACGGTTGCTGGCGCGGCTGCGGCGATCGCCCAACGCCACCAAGTCGCTGTGATAACTTGCTTTTGCCGGCTTCCACCGGGGCGTAGCGCAGCTTGGTAGCGCACCACTTTGGGGTAGTGGGGGTCGTGGGTTCAAATCCCGCCGCTCCGATTCTGAAGCCGGCCAGCCTTCCCGAAAGGCTCTGAACCGTCTCCCGTGCGAGGCGGTTTTTTTTGTGCGGGCCACCCTCGCTGACCCACCGCTCAGTGCAGGCGTGTGCCGGCGTGAAAGCGCTGCAACCAGCGGTTCACCCGACCCCGCTGGCGCCGGGGCACTTCCTGGTTGAGCCCCATCAGTTCCTGGGCGGCCAGCCTCCTGAGCACACGCACATCCACCCGCCAGAGGGCTTCCGCCTCCCGGATCAGCCGGGCCCAGGTGCGGGCGGTCTGCCAGCGCCGCAATCGCGCCAGCAGAGGATCCACCGAACGCAACAGCTGGGGCGGCCGGAGGATCATGGCTGGCTAGATGCTCTCGGATGCCCCCAGGGTGGCGAAACACGTCATGTCGTCCAGGGAACTGCCGAAGTCCTTCCGGATCCGGGAAGAATCCTGTCGATGCGCGGCTGGGGGGCTTGACGCTCAGGCACTGCGGGGGCGGGGGAGCACCGCGGGGGTTGGGAACTCCTCGGCGACAGGCTGAACCGCGAACGGGAGTGCCTCCACCTCCCGCTGGCTGAGCCGTCGGCTCCAAGCCCCGCTCACCGGTTCATTCCAGCGGAAGCCGGCCTCCCGGGCTTGGTGTCGTTCGGCGTAGGAAACGCAGGCGCGATAGAGGCGGCGGGGTTCCATGGCGGCCTGGAGCAGCACCTCAAGGTCGGGGCAGCGCTCAAACACTTGCGTGAGATAGGTGCAATCGGTGAGGGCCCGGTGGGCCGCCCAGACCGGAACCCCATAGGCAAGGGCCAGATCGCGCACCGAGGGTGTGGCCCGCAGGTGGCGATCCGCTGGCCAGCGAATGTCCTCCATCGAGCAGATCCAGGGTTTGCCGAGGAAGGGCAAGGGGCCATGGCCGAACCACTGGCGATCGAAGGCGGCGTTGTGGGCGAGCAGGGCATCGGCGGCCGCGACCATCGCCTCGAAGCAGGCCAGGCCGGCCTGCCAGGGCTGGGGCAGTCGGGTGGCGGCGGCGGGGATGCCGTTGATCACCTCAGCCGGGTTGGTGGTGGCCGGCAGCAGGAAGGAGATCTGCGAGAGCACCGTGCGGCTGGGCACGTGGAACAGGACGGCGCCCACCTCCAGGCATTGGCCATCGGCGGGGGAGAGGGCCGTGGTCTCGGTGTCGAGGATCAGCAGCCGTTCCGGAGCGGGGGGCAGGCCGCGGGAGGGGAGGGGCGGCAGTTCCGGCAGGGAGATGGGCGGGGGGGCGGCGGCAGGCTGGGGGGTGAGGGTGGCTTCGGGCTCCGCAGGTGGCAGGGTTGCCTCGGGTTCCTCGGGCAGAGAAGAAGTTGCCGGATCTTTGGGTGAAGGGAACGATTCGGGGGGCTCGATGGGGGAAGGCGCCGCCGATGGCTCGCGCGGAGCAGGGGCCCCGAGCAGTTCAGGCTGCTCCCAGAGACTCGCTTGCTCGTGCATCGCTGACGGATTCCCGGCCGAGAGAATGGGTCCATCGTCGCAAGCCGGGCAAGGGGTCCCCTGTTTAGGGTTGCGGCGCCGTTTCCCCTCTCTGCCGTGGCTCCGTCCCTTGTTGCTGGCGATCGCGCCCCCTTGATCGCCCTGCCGGATGGCGATGGGGTGGAGCGCCGCAGCGACAGTCTTGGCGGGCGCCCCCTGGTGCTGTTCTTCTACCCGAAGGACGACACCCCAGGCTGCACGGCGGAAGCCTGCGCCTTCCGCGATAGCTTCGCCGATCTTCAGGCCCTCGGCGCGGAGGTGTGGGGGGTCAGCGGCGATGACGCCGCCAGCCATCAACGCTTCGCCACGCGCCACCAGCTGCCATACCCGCTGCTGGTGGATCGCGACAACGCGCTGCGCCGCGCCTTCGGGGTGCCCTCCGTGCTGGGGCTCTTGCCCGGCCGGGTCACGTACGTGATCGATGGCGATGGTGTGATTCGCCATGTGTTCAACAACCTGCTCGATGGCCCTGCCCATCGCCGCGAGGCGATCGAGGCCCTCCGCCGCCTCGGCGCCTCCTGAGATGGCCCCCCGCTGGCGCCAACGGGGACCTCTGTGGATCCTGGAGCCACCGGCCACCGCCGGAGGGCAAGCGGCTCCGCTGGTGGAATTCATCGGGGGCAGCTATCTGGCGGCCACCCCCCAGCTGAGCTACCGGCGCCTGCTGGAGGCCCTGGCGCAGCAAGGCCTAGCGATTTACGCCTGGAGCTATGTGCCCGCATTCGATCACCAGAGCCAGGCCAATGAGGCCTGGCGCGCCTTTCGCCAGCAACGTGCCGATCCCTCGGGCTCTGATGGAAACGCTGGCCACCCACGAGCCGTGCTGCGCCTCGGCCATAGCCTGGGTTGCAAATTGCACCTGCTGGCCCCCGATGGCGGCCGCAGCTGCCGGGGGCTGGCGGCCCTGAGTTTCAACAACTTCTCCGCCGAACGCTCGATTCCGCTTTTGGCGGAGATGGGCCAGCAACTGGGCTTCCGCAGTGAGTTCAGCCCCTCCCCCCAGGAAACCCTGCGGCAGGTGAGCGCCAGTTATCGCCAAAACCGCAACCTGCTGGTGCGCTTCCAGCGCGACGAGCTCGACCAGAGCGGGCGCCTGCTGGCGGCCCTGCGTCAGCGGCCGGACGACCGCAGCGAACTGCTGGACCTGCCGGGCGATCACCTCACCCCCGCCAGCGCCGGACTGCGCCGCAACCTGCTCGGAGACTGGGCCGATGATCCAGCCCGCCAGCGTCAGATCGAAACGCTGGCGCAGCGCATCAGCCGCTGGTTTGGCGCCCGGGATTCCTTAGGCGGCAATCGCGATGGAAGCGACGGGTCAGGCATGAAGAAAATCAGGGAGGAACCTTGACAGGGCAACAACCTCGCCGCACATTGCGCGGGATTGCTTGCGGCCAATGAACTAACTCCTATCCGCCTTCACCTCTGCCTGGCAGAAGAGCTTCGACTATGCAGGCCGAAGCAGTCGTGGGGACTACTGGTGGTTCGCGCTGGCCAACTTCCTGTTGGGGATCGTGTTAAATCTTGCCTCCTTACTGGGTTCATTTTTCTACAACCTTACCGTTGTCTATGCAGCGGCGCTGATCATCCCCTCCCTGCCCCTGGCCATTCGCCGCCTGCGTGATGCTGGCAAGCACTGGGGGTGGTTTTTCATCAGCCTCGTGCCTTTCATCGGAGTCTTCTGGTTCATCTGGCTGATGACCCAGCCCTCGGCCATGCCACTGAGCTGAGTCACGGACAAGCTCTTAAACTCATAGTTGCCCGCTGTTAGCTAGTAAAATAGTTGTAAGTGGTGGTTCTCCGGCCAATGGACCCAAGGGGTGTTGGTCGCCAGAGCTGTTGAAACCTATGCCCAACAGCTCTTTCCAGCCAGGTGCGCTGACAAGCGATGCAGCTTGACCTTCTCGCCCTGAAAGCCGGGAACCCGATCCGCTGCCACGCCCCAAGCGGCCGGCATTAATATTTTGTGGATTGATGATCGGATCGAGCCCAAATGATCCTCGACTGACTCGACTAGCGAGCCGGAATCCACTGCCATTGGATTCGTATTCGGCAGGAAGATAATAAGCATCAAGGTAGGATGTATCCGCCACATTGGACACCCAGTAGGCACCCCTTAGACTCCGCGGCTGACCTGGTCCCAGAGGATCGTTCCATTCGTAGACATTGCCAGCTTGATCAAAGGTTCCGTAATAGGACGCACTCTTGCTAAAGGCTCCCACATCCGTCAGGTAATTCTGGGAGGCCGATGGGGTGATGGTCTGGGTGACAGCAAAAGAGGCATTGAAGTAATTGGCTTGATTCGCTGACTTGCGCCGATTTAGATTGTTGCCAGGCACAGACCCTGGCGTGGCATCGCGCTGGGTAGCAAACACAGTGTATCCACCTCTGCCTCCATTCAAGCGAGGGGAGAAATAGGCCGCCTTGTACCACTCATCGGGGCTGGGAATGTGAAACTTAGCGCCATCATTGACGGCCACCGCCTTGCCCGCAGTCGCTCCATGCAAGGTATAGGCTCCCGTTTCCGTATCACCAGCACCACGACCGTTGTGCATCCAATTGGCAAAGCGGGCGGCATCAAACCAGCTCACATAGGCAATGGGGCGGTTGCCGGGACTGCTGGCGCCGTCGGGGGTGAGTCCAGACGGGCCGATGACGCGGTAGCGGTAGGAGCCTGGCAAACCACTGCGGGCAATGCCGGCGATGTTGAGATCCGTGGCCATGCTGGGGTTGTAGAGCTGATAGGGATCACGAGCTGCCACAGCATTGAGGAAGTCAGCATATTGCTGAATAGTGACCTCATATTTTCCCAGGCTATAGACATAGTCGACGGAGCCAGATCCGGTTCGAGGATCCTTT
>JBKDOZ010000178.1:0-4807 GCA_046342735.1 Synechococcaceae cyanobacterium | reverse complement strand
GCACTGACGGCCACGGATCTGAGCCAGCAGCTGGGGCGGCCGGTGACCTGCCTGGGCACCCCCTTCGGCGATCTCGTGGCGGCCGGGGAGGGGCGGCCTGGGCTGGACGGGCTGGACGGGCTGGACGGGCTGGAGCGAGCCTCCAACGGGGGCCGCCAGTCGTTGGCCCTGCTGCCCGGCAGCCGGCTGCCGGAGGCGACCCGCAACTTCAGCCTGATGCTGCGGCTGCTGACGAAGTTGCCGGAGGCATTGCAGGATCCAGCCCGGCTGCGGCTGCAGGCCGCCCTGGTGGCCGCCCTGCCCGCCGAGGCGGTCGGGGCCCTGGCGAAACCACTGGGCTGGGGGAGCGAAGCGGTCGACCCCGAGCGCGAAGACGGCGCAACCCTGGTGCTGCGCCGCGGCTCCCTGCGGCTGCAGCTGCATTGGGGCCGCTTCGCCACGGTGCTGGGCGGCAGCGATCTGGTGCTCTCGATGACCGGCACGGCGGCTGAGCAGGCGGTGGGGCTGGGCTTGCCGGTGCTGCAGCTGGCGGGCGGTGGGCCCCAGTTCACGGCCGGCTTCGCGGAAGCGCAGCGGCGCCTGCTGGGGCCTGGGGTGGTGTGCGCACCGGGGGGGGTGGGGGAGGAGGCCAGCCTGCGGCGGGCGGCCGATCTGGCGGCCGCTTTGCTCGCGCGCCAGGCGGATCCACTGGCGGGCCCGGCCTGGCGGCGGCAGCTGCGGCAGCTGGCGGAGGAGCGGATCGGAGCGGCGGGGGGCAGCGCCCGCCTCGCGGCAGCGATCATGGACATCACCCGGATGGCTCGCCGATGAGCGCCCCGAAGCCCGTACCCAACCCCAGCGCCCCCCCCGAACGGCTGCAGCAGATCCGCCAGCTCATCGACCGGCTGCTGGTGGCGGACGTGTTTCTGGTGCTGGGCGGGGCGCTGTGGTTCGCCGTGGCTGTGCTGCTGCACGGCTGGCATCGGGATGGGGCCCTGCTGCTGTTTCAGCGGCTCTGGCAGCCCCTGTTCACGCCCGCAATCTCCGTGCTGATGGCCGCGGCACTGATCAGCGGGGCGCTGGGCTGGTGGCAGCGGCGAGCGCCCCGTTGAGCTCGGGGTACTGGAAGGGGAATCCCTGGGCCAGGGCACGGGTGGGGAACACCTGCTGGCCTTCCAGCACCACTTGGGCCCCATCGCCAAGAAGCAGCTGCAGGATCGGACCGGGCACCGGCAAGAGGCTGGGGCGACGCAAGCAGCGGCCGAGGGCCGCCGCAAAGATCGCCATGCGGGTGGGCTCCGGGGCGACGGCGTTGTAGGTGCCGCTCCAGCCTGGCTCCTCCAGGGCCGTGGCGATCATCCGGCACAGGTCGTGGCGGTGGATCCAGCTCATCCATTGCTGGCCGGAGCCCAACGGCCCCCCGAAGCCCGCCCGGAACACCGGCAGCATCTTGGCGAGGGCGCCGCCATCGGGCCCGAGCACAATCCCCAAGCGCAGGATCACCACCCGGCAGGGGCTCGGGGCGGCGAGGGCCGCCTGCTCCCAGCGTTGGCACAGCTGGCCGAGAAAATCCTCGCCCGCGGCACTCTGCTCATCGAAGCGGGCCTCAAGGCTGGTGCCGTAGTAACCGATGGCCGAGGCGTTGACCAACACCTGCGGCGGCTGGGGCAAGCGGGCCATGGCCTGCACCAGAAGGGAGGTGGTGTGCAGGCGGCTATCGAGCAGGAGCTGGCGGTGGGCAGGGGTCCAGCGTTTTTCGGCGATCGGCTCCCCCGCCAGGTTCACCACCCCGTCGGCGGCCGCCAGGGCCTGGCGTAGCTCCTCGCGCTGCCAGGTGGAGGGATCGCTGGGATCGCCCTCCAGGCAGGCGAGGCGATCGTCGGAGCGGGGCGGGACGGGCTGGCGACGCCGACTCACCAGGGTGAGGGAATGGCCGAGCTCCAACAGGTAGGGAACCAGCTCACGGCCCACAAATCCCGAGCCCCCCAGCAGCAGCAGGCGCACGACCCCGTCCCCACGAATCAGTTCGATGAGGCTAGGCCGAGGCGCCGGGCGAGGGGGTCCAGAGAAAAGCCCTGCAGCAAGAGTCCGAGGAGCACCACACCGAGGGCCAGGGGCGGCATTTCCCGCCCCCAGGGCGCAGTGGTGGAGGCGGCCTGGATCGCCAGGGCGATCGGCACGGCGCCCCGCAGGCCAGAAACGCTGATCATCAGGCGCTCGGATCGCCCGAAGCCGCTGCGCAGGAGCACCGTCTCCACCATCAACCAGCGGGCCAGCTGCATCACCAGGAACAACACCAACACCCACACACCACCCCGCAGCACGTGGGCGAGATCCACCACCAATCCCAGGCAGAGAAACAACCCCAGCTCGGCCATTTTTGCGAAGCCGGCATGGGTCTGCTCCAGCACCTCCCGGTCGCAGCCGGGGGTGTTGCCCAGCACCAAACCGGCGAGATAGGCCGCCAGGATCCCACTGCCCCCCAGCAATTGGGTGGCCCCCACCAGCACCATCAGCACCGCCAGGCTCACCACAGCCAGCAGGGCGGGATGGCGCAGCCGCGGACTATGCACAAGCATCTGCCCCGCCAAGCTGCCCCCCAGGAACCCCAACAGGGCGCCAAGCAGAAACTGGCGCAGACCGCTGATCACCAGGGTGGAGGGATCGGCGACCCCGTGGCCGGTGGCGAGCAGCAAGGCCACGCCGGCCACCACCACGGCCACCGGATCGTTGAAGGCCGACTCGCATTCGATCAGGAGGATCAGGCGTCGGGGGAGGTGGACCGCCAGCGGCCGCAGCAGAACGAGCACGGCCGAGGCATCGGTGCTGCACACCATGGCGCCGATGAACAGGGCCACAGGGAAGGCGGGATGGACGGCGGTGACCGGCAGCTTGCCCAGCAGCAGCACCAGAGCCGTGACCAGCGCCGCGGTCAGGAGCGACCCGAGGGTGGCCAGGCGCAGGGCGGGCCGCAACACCCCGCGCAACTCCTGCCAGTTGCTGGTGAGCCCCCCGAAAAACAGCACCAGCACCAGGGCCAGTTGGGAGATCTGGTCGGCCTGATCAAGGGACAGCAGCTGGCTGGGGCCCCCCGGCAAACCATCGACATCGTTGGTGGTGAGCAGCCCCAACAGCAGCACCAGCAGGATTCCCGGCACCCGCATGCGCGCGGCGATGTCGTCGAGCAGCACCGAAACCAGCAGCAGGGCGCCGAAAACGGACAGCATCAGCGAGAGGGTGAAGCTCAACGACCCGGGGGTGAAGCGGCCGCCCTAGCCTGCCGGCACCTCCATCGCCTGTCATGGCCGAGCCCACCACCTCCCCCACCGCGCCGGCGCTCAAGAAGGGTTCCCTGGTGCGGCTGAACCTCAGCGCCTACCAGGGCAGCCTGGAGGCGGGCGCCAGCGACCCGGAGCCGCCGGCCTACGTGCTGGAGGGTCCGGGGGAGATCCTGGCGATTCGGGGGGAACACGCCCAGCTGCGTTGGCGCCGGCCGGTGCCCGATGTGTGGCTGCGGCTCGACCAGCTGGAGGCCTGGAACGGCTGAAGCCGAAGCGGGGCCCATCGTCCGCCCATCAGAGCTCCAAGCGGCGCCGCTCCTCCTGGAGGCGTTGCAGCCGCAATCCAGCCTCCCGCAGCATCTCCCGGCCATCGTGGAGGTAGCCATCCACGTAGCCCATGGTGTAGCGCTCCAGCTCCGCCAAGGCGTCTTGCACCTGACCGAGGCAGTGGTACACGCTGAGCCCGAACCCCTGGGCTGAGGCGGGGCACACGCGGGAGCGGTAGAGGCTTTCCACCTTCTCAAGCCGTTTCTGGCTCTGGGCGAGAAAGGCGCAGAAGGCATCCATCAATCGGTCGTCGTAGGGATCGGCGGCCAGGTCCCGCAGCTGGGCAGGGAAGGGATCGATCACCTGGCTCAGCAACCGCTCGATCGGGGCGTACACGTGCTGCAGCCATTCGATCAGCAGGCGATCGCCACTGGTGCGCCGGCGACGATCGGCAGGGACTGACCCTGGGGTCGTGGCCGTGGCGCCAGCGGCGGCAGCCGCGTTCGTGGCGGGAGCTGGCCCACCGCGAACCTGCTCGCGCAACACCTCCCAGGCGGCGTTGAGGGCGAGGATGCGTTGGTCGTCGCCACCGGCATCGGGGTGGTGGCGCTTCACCAGGGCGCGGTAGGCAGCCTTGATCTCGGCAGGGGAGGCCTCCGGCGTCAGCCCCAGCACGGCGTAGGGATCGCTGACGGTGGGGCGGAACGCAGCCAAGGCACTTCGTGGGCTGGGCCCATCATCGGCCAGGCCGGCCATGAAAAAAGCCCCCCGGTGACGGGGGGCCAGGAGGACGGAGGGGCGATCAGAACTTGAAGGTGGTCTGGATCAGGCCGCCGAGGGTGCCGAGACCCTCGCCCACGCTGAAGGTGGGGTCGCTGATGACCGTCTTGGCCGAAGAACCGGCGACGGTCATGGCCCCGCGGGGACGGGACAGCCAGAACAGGGACGGGGTGACCGCGATGTTGTCGGTGACCTGGAACTTGTAGTACAGCTCGAAGGCGTAGTTGCCGTCGTAGGTGTCGATGTCGTCGCCGCCGATGCCGGTGAGCGAAGTGATGAACGTGGGCTGACCCACCGCAAAGCCGAGAGCGTTGCCCTTGGCGAAGAGATCACGCCAGTTCAGGCCGACATACCAGGATTGGCTGGCAGCCGAATCCACCAGCAGCGTGGTGGATTCCACCGTACCGCCGTACTGGTAGTCGTTGTAACCCCAGCCAGCGCTGATCGAGGGGAACCAGCCGTTCTCGAGGGGCTGCCAGTAGCCAGCCACGCTGTAGGAA
>JBKDOZ010000177.1:0-13619 GCA_046342735.1 Synechococcaceae cyanobacterium | reverse complement strand
GGCTGCCTGCGCCCCGGTGAGCTCCAGCGCGCCGTTCGCTGGGACGTGATCCTGCTGCTGGGGTCCCTCGCCTGCTTCTCGGTGGCGATGCAGAAAACAGGCCTGGCGGAGGCCCTGGCGGGCGACCTGCTGCAGTCCCTGCGCGGGTGGCCCGCCTACGCGGTGCTGCTGGTGGTGTTCGTGCTGGCGCAGCTGTTCACCGAAGCCCTCAGCAACGGCACCACGGTGGTGCTGCTGATGCCGATCGCCACGGAGCTGGCCAAGGGCCTGGGCCTGCCGCCGATGGCCTTCATCTTCGCCATCCTCTTCGCCGCCAGCCAGAGCTTCCTCACGCCGATCGGCTACCAAACCAACCTGATGGTGTTCGGCCCCGGCCGCTACCGCTTCCTCGACATGACCCGCTACGGCGCCCCACTCACCATCGGCCTGGCGGTGGTGGTGCCGTGGCTGATCTGCCGGCGCTTTGGTCTATAGCCCAGCCCTGCGGATCGCTCAGCGCGCTGTGCGACTCCAGAACTCAGCGCCAGGTGCTGCCAGCGGGAGCGGCCCTTACCCATCGGCAACGCCGAGACGCCGCCGATGCCGCAGCGAATCCCAGAACGAGAACAGCAGCAGCACCACGCCGATCAGCCCCGTGAGCCACTCCGGCACCTCCAGCCCGAAGCGGCGCAACACCACACCGGCGAGCATCAGCAACCCCAGGGCACCGATGGCGTAGTGGGCGCCGTGCTCGAGGAACACCAGGTGGTCGAGGGCCTTCTCGCGGCTCAGCATCAGGGTGAGGGAGCGGATGAACAGGGCGCCCAGGCCCAGGCCGGTCATGATCAGCACCAGGTTGGAGGTGATGGCGAAGGCGCCGATGGTGCCATCGAGGCTGAAGGAGGCATCGAGGAGTTCCAGATACAGCAAGCTGGCCAAGCCGCCGCCGGCCGCCAGGCGAGCCCCGGCCTGTTCCTCATCACCGAAGGCCTCCGCCAGCGATGTGCTGAGCAGCTGCAACACCAGGCCGATCACACCGGCGATCATCACGTCGGCCCGCTGCGGGCCGGGCAGGGCCAGATCGATGCCGAGCAGCAACAACAACGCCACGGCGATCTCCAGCGCCTCGATCCGGCCGGCGGCGCTGAGGCGGCGCTCCAGCGGCCGGAACCAGTGCAGCGTTTTGGCCTCATCGAAGAAATAGCGCAGGAACACCATCAGCAGAAACATGCCACCAAAGGCGAGGATGCGCGGCTCCGCCAGTTCCAGCAGCTCCCGATAGTGCGCCGGATGGTTCATGGCGGCGTCGAGGGCCTCACCGAGGCCCACACCCCCCGCCAGCGACACCATCAGCAACGGCCCGACAAAACGCACCCCGAACACCGGGATCACCAACCCCCAGGTGAGGAAAAAGCGCTGCTGGCCTGGGGTGAGGCGATCGAGCACGCGGGCGTTCACCACCGCGTTGTCGAAGGAGAGGGAAATCTCCAGCACCAGCAGCACCAGCGTCACCCAGGCGGCTTGGGGACCGCGCCAGCCGAACACCACGGCGAGACCCACGGCGCAGCACGCCAGGGGAAAGATCAGGTAGCGCAGGTAGCGCCGGGGCAGGGGGGGCAGCATCGGCGGGGCGAGGGCAGACCCCCTGATCCTCGCCGGTGGGGGGCAGGCCTCAGGCGGGAATCGGGGACGAGGCGGAGTCCGCGGCGGCAGCCCGGCTTCGGAAGCGGCCCAGGGCCCAGAACGCCGGCAGCGCATAGAGGCTGCTGTACACCGCCGGCCCCCAGAGCCAGCCCCGCTGCTCCAGCATCCAGCTGCACAGCAGCGGCGCGGTGCCGCCGCAGAGGGCCATCGTCAGGCTGTAGGCGAGCGAGAACACGGTGCAGCGCCGCTCCAACGGCACGCTGGCGAGCACCATGCCGCCCTGGCCGCCCATGGTGGCGAACACCGGCAGCACCGCCAGCAGCTGGCCCACCGCCAGGCCGCGGGCGCCGCCCATCTGGGCCAGGGGCAGGGCCAGGGGAGTCACCACCAGCAGCGCCCAGTGGCCGAGCCCCACGGCCCGCAGCGCTCCGATCCGCTCGCACAGCCAGCCTCCGAAGAGCACCGCCAGCAGGCCCAGCGCCTGGCTCACGGTGGTGATGGCATTCACCAGGGCCGAATCCCCCACCCCGGCGGGACCGTGGCCCAGGGGGGGATGGCTGTGGAACTCCACCAGATAAATGAACAGCACATAGAACACCACGTTGGCGAAGGCCACCACGGCGCCGATCTCCAGCAACAGCCCCCCCTGGCCGGCGAGGGGAGCGAAGAATCCCTGCGAAGGAGCGGGGGCGAGGTCCGGGGCGTCAGCGGCAGCCACGGCAAGGTCGGCCTCGAGGGTCTCCGGCATGCCGCGCCGCAACGCCAACCCGATCACCGCCACCAGGGCACCGGCGGCGAAGGGCAGCCGCCAGCCCCAGCGCACCAGCTCCCCCTCCCCCAGCCACCCCGCCAGCAGCGCCACACTCAGCGATCCCAACAAAAACCCCACCTGGCCGCCGGCCACCGCCAGGGAGGCCATCAACCCCCGCGATCCGGGGGCGGCCGCCTCACTGGCGTAGGTGATCGAGCCGGTGTATTCAGCGCCGAGGGCAAGGCCCTGCAGCAGCCGCAGCCCCACCAGCAGCCCCGTAGCCATTACCCCCCAGCGGGCGGCGCTGGGCAGCACGGCAATGGCGGCGCTGGCCACCCCCATCAGGGCAATGCTGACGCTGAGCATGGCGCGCCGGCCCAGCCGATCCCCCAGCGGCCCCAGCAGCAGGCTGCCCACCGGGCGCATCACGTAGCCGGCGGCAAAAATGGCGAAGGCGCCGATCAACGACCACGCGCCCCCCACCTGGGGGAAAAAGGCCTGGCCCAGCGGGTTGGCCAGGTAGCCGAACACCGCAAAGTCGTACCACTCCAGGGCACTGCCGATCAGCGCAGCGAGGCCGGCGGCACGGCTCTGGGCAGCGGTCAGGGCCGTGGCCGCTCCTCCTCCAGGCTCTCGGGCTTCAGCCGCTCCAGCAGCCGGGGGAGCAGCACCACCAAGGCCACCAACAGGAGGGCGCCCAGACCGAACTCCACCACCCCCTTCACCATCCGCTCCAAGGGGATCCAGCGGCCGCCGAGCCAGGCGAGGCTCACCATCGTGAAGGCCCACAGGCAGGCACCGGCGGCGTTGCAAACCAGAAAACGGCGGTAGGGCATGCCCACCGCCCCAGCCATGGGCCCGGCGATCACCCGCAGCACCGCGACGAAGCGGCCCAGGAGAACGGAGGTGCCGGCATGGCGCAGAAAGCGCTCCCGCACCTGATCCATCTGCTCAGGCGACTGGCGCAGCAGCCCCCCGACCCGCAGCAACACCGGCCAACCGGCCCGGCGGCCCACCCAGTAGCCGAGGTTGTCGCCCAGGATCGCCCCGGCCGCGGCGGCGCCGATCACCCCCAGCACCTGCAACTGGCCGCTGCCGGCGGCGTAGCCCCCCAGCAGGGTGACGGTCTCCCCCGGCAGGGGCAGGCCGGCGTTCTCCAGCAGCATCGCCACGAAGATCACCCCATAGCCCCAGCGCTGCAGCCACTGGGCCAGGGTGTCGGCATCGGGGGCAGCGTCGAGGAACGCCAGCGGCAGATCCATCCGTGGGGGAACCCCGGCAGGCGAAAACGATTCAGACGCTACCGGTTCCCGATCCGTAAGGGGCGCCGATCCTGATGGACAGGGTGGGGCCACCGGGGATCGCCACACTGGGGATCCGGGCCCCCTCCGAAGCCATGCCCCCTGAGCGACCCTCCAGCCTCCGCCCCGCCGCGGCGGCCCCGCCAGGCCCCCGGCTGGCCCCTCGCTGGTGGGTGCGCGGTGACCTCGATGGCTTCCTGGGCCTGGGGCTCGACAACCTGATCCAGATCCTGCTGATCGTCTCGCTCTGCCGCGGCGTACTCGGCTATCCCGATGCGCTGGTGTTCGGCACGATCCTGCCGGCCAGTGGCATCAGCCTGGTGGTGGGCAACCTGGCCTACGCCCGCCAGGCCTACCGGCTGGGGCAGCGCGAGGGCCGCGACGACCGCACGGCGCTCCCCTACGGCATCAACACGGTGAGCCTGTTCGCGTTCGTGTTCCTGGTGATGCTGCCGGTGAAACTGAGTGCGCTGGGGCAGGGTCTGCCGGAGGCGGCGGCGGTGCGGCTGTCGTGGCAGGCGGGGCTGCTGGCCTGCCTGGGTTCGGGGTTGATCGAACGCGGCGGGGCCTTCGTGGCGGGGGTGCTGCGGCGCTGGCTGCCGCGGGCCGCCCTGCTGGCCACCCTGGCGGGGATCGCCCTGGGCTACATCGGCCTCGGCTTCCTGCTGCGCACCTATGCGGAGCCGGTGGTGGGGCTGGCGGTGCTGGCGGTGATCCTGCTGGCGTACTTCGGCCAGGTGCGGCTGCCGCTGCCGGGGGGCCTGCTGGCGGTGCTGGTGGGGGTGGCGCTATCCGCGGCTACGGGTCGGCTCTCGGTGGATGCCCAGGCCTGGCGCGACGGGGCCGCCCAGGTGGGCCTGCACCTGCCGGTGCTGCAGCTGGGGGCCCTGTGGAGCGGCCGCGAGCAGCTGCTGCCCTGGCTGGGGGTGACGGTGCCGATGGGCCTGTTCAACGTGCTCGGTTCGCTGCAGAACCTGGAGAGCGCCGCCGCCGCCGGCGACGACTACCCGGTGCGCGAGTCGTTGCTGGTCAACGGCCTGGGCTCCACCGCCGCCGCCCTGCTCGGCTCCTGCTTTCCCACCAGCCTCTACATCGGCCATCCGGGCTGGAAGGCGATGGGGGCCCGCATCGGCTACTCGTGGCTGAACGGGCTGGTGATGGGCCTGGGCTGCCTGCTGGGGCTGTTCGCGCTGGTGGGGCTGCTGGTGCCGATCGAGGCGGGGATGGCGATCGTCCTTTACATCGCCCTCGTGATGGCGGCGCAGGCGTTCCAGGCCACGCCGGAGCGGCAGGCACCGGCGGTGGCGCTGGGGCTTTTGCCGGGGTTGGCGGGCTGGGGGGCGCTGCTGCTCAAGGCGGGGTTGCGGGCGGGCGGGGTCGGCACGGTCGAGCGGCCGTTCGGGCCCCAGCTGCTGCTGCCCCTGCAGCAGGCGGACGTGTGGGCGGCGGGGGCCTTCGCCCTGGAGCAGGGCCAGATCATCGCCGCGATGCTGCTGGCGGCGATGCTGGTGTACGTGATCGAGCAGCGGTTCGCCGCCGCCGCGCTCACCGCCCTGGCGGCGGCGGGCCTTTCGTGGGTGGGTCTGATGCACGCCTGGCGCTTCACCCTGGCCGACACGGTGTTGCAGCCCGGCTGGGGCAGTGGGCGGGAGTGGGCGCTGGGGTATCTGGCGATGGCGGTGGTGTTCCTGCTGGGCTGGCGCCGGGGGCGCTGAGGGCTGGCGGCACGGGCGGGCTTCGCTGGGCATCCTGGGGGGAGAGCCGATGCCCCGATGCCCGTTTCCCCTCGCCCGCCGCGCGCCTGGCACCTGGTCGCCGCCGCCAGCCTGGCGGCCACAGGTCTGGCGGCCGCAAGCCTGGCCACCGCGTCCTCGGCCGCGCCCTCGGCTCCGCCCGCTGCCACCCCTAGCGGCGGCGACGATCCCGGCTGCCGGCCACCAGCACCCGGCCGCTGGGTGGTGATGGAGCAGGGCAGCGTGGGCAGCGAGCCGATCGCACGCCTGCGGCAGGAGCGCTGGCACACCGATGGCCGGCTGGAGGGGGTGCTGCTGGAGCGACGCGGCCGCAGTGGGCGGGAGCGGGCCTATGTGGGGCAGTGGCGGCCGGCCGGACCCTGCCGGGTGAACGTGGAGCGGCTGCTGGCGGTGGATCCGGCCGATGCTCGCCCCCGGGAGGTGCAGCGCGTGGGCGCTGTGCTCGATCGCGCCGGCCGACCGGCCTACAGCCTCGACCTGGCGGAGGGCACCGTGCTGAGCGGCCGCTGGTGGCCCCAGGCCGACGGCCCCTGCGCCACCCGCACCCTGGCGGGGGTGGTGCTGAGTCAGCAGCAGGGTCTGAGCTGGGAGAGCGGCGCCTGGCGGACCAACGCCGTCGTGCAGCGGGAACTGTGGCGCGATGGCCGTGTGCAGGGGCTGGCGCTGATGAGCGTGGCGGGCCGGCAGGAGGAGGTGCCCTACAACGGCAACCTGAGCGTGGCGCCGAGCTGCCTGGCCACGATCCACCAGAAGGATGGCCAGGGTGTTCTGTACAACTACCGGGCGGTGCTCCTGGCCAACGGCAGCGGCTACTTCTACCTGCAAACTGACCCCGACGATCTCACCGTCGGCTGGCTGGAGCACCGCTGAGATGCGACGACACCCCGAGGGCCACAACTCCCATCGCATCGGCTGGCTGCGGGCCGCGGTGCTGGGGGCCAACGACGGCACAATCTCGGTGGCGAGCCTGGTGGTGGGCATCGCCGCCGCCGGCACCGGGCGCGAGGCGATCCTGCTGGCGGCCATCGCCGCCACCGTGGCCGGGGCGATGTCGATGGCGGCCGGGGAGTTCGTGTCGGTGCAATCACAGGCCGACACCGAGCGGGCCGACCTGGCCAAGGAACGGCAGGAGCTGTGCGACGACCCGGCCGGCGAGCTGGCGGAGCTCACGGGGATTTACATGGAGCGGGGCCTGCCGCCCGCCCTGGCGCGCCAGGTGGCGGCGGCGATGACCTTGCACGACGCCCTCGGCGCCCACGCCCGCGAGGAGCTGGGGCTGAGTGAGGTGCTGCGGGCGAGGCCGGTGCAGGCGGCGCTGGCTTCCGCAGGCAGCTTTGCCCTGGGCTCGCTGGTGCCGCTGGCGGCGGTGCTGCTGAGCCCACGCGAAGACTTGAGTCGCATCGCCACGCTCAGCGCCCTGGTGGCGCTGACGCTGCTGGGCGGGGCCGCAGCATGGGCCGGCGGGGCGCCGCTGCGGCAGGGGGCGCTGCGGATGCTGCTGTGGGGGGCCCTGGCGATGGGGCTGACGGCGGTGGTGGGCCGCCTATCCGGCGCCGTGATCTGAGCCCCGGGCCCTCGTCTGCTGGGGGGTTTCGCCACACCATTCGCTGTAGCGGCGTTGGTTGAGCGGGGAGAAAGCCAGACCAAACCGCGCAAACACCTCGGCCAGCTTCGGTTCCGGCGGGGGCGGAGCCAACAAGCAACGGCGCAAGGTCCAAAAGCGAAGACGGCGCGCCTCCTCCATCGGGGAGCGGCCGAGTTCCTCGCGAAAGGCCAGCTGCAGCGTGCGCGGAGCGATATGAAGGGCGCTGGCCAGGTCCGTCACCCGAAACGGCTGTGACAGATGGGCCTGCATCCACTCTTGCGCACGGGTGATCAGCACCCGACGATCAACGGGATGGTTCGAATCGCCTTCGCTATCCATCCCCAGATCCCGCCAATAAAGGATCTGATCGGCAAGGGCTGCCACCGCAGAGGAGGGATCGGCAACTCCGCCACAAACGAGGCTCACCAGATCGTATGCCGATTGAATCAACGCCAGATCCTGCGGGCCCGACTGCAGAAGTCGGCGCTGGCACTGGCTCCAGGCCCCCGCATCGGCGAGCAGGGCGGAGGGAAGCAAAAGGGAGACTCCGCTGAGGTGAAGGCTGGTATCGCCAAGAAGATCGTCGCCCGGCAGACACAACAGGGCGGCACCAGGCTCGGCCACCAGCAGGGAACCATTCACACGGTCCGCCACCCAGCCGCAGCGGGGCAACCAAAGAACCACACGGTCATCGGGCTGACTCCGCGACAAACGCACGGAGGAGCTACCAGCAATCGCAACTACGGAGATATCACCCGAACAGGCAATCTCCATGCGAGAGAAGAAGGGAACCTCCGGAGTAAGAAGCGTGCTTTCGTGATGACCGATCGCCTGACTCAGGTGATGCGCCCACGCCTCAAACTGCTGCGTTTCCAGCACCAGGGTAGACATGGCACGCTCGAGCAAAGCTAGTCAGAGGGGCCCGGGGGCTTCAGGCGACTGCGGTGAATCGGCGTCCAGAAGTGGGCAGGGGGCGGAGCATCGGGCTGATGATTGTGGCTTTGGCTGTGGTTGTGGCTGTGGTTGTGTTCTGGGTGATGGTGATGACCGTGATTGCCGTGATCGTGATGATGACCGTGCTCCTGGCCGCAGGGAGGGGCGCTGGCATTCTCCAAGGCAAGCGGGACACCATGGGGGGTGTTGGCAATGGCCTGGCCCCAGAGATCAAGCTGCTGCTGATAGAGGTCTGGTGAAATCCAATCCCTGTCGAAACAGAGGGATTCCAGGGCTGCACACCAGTGGTGGTAATAGGTATCGCCGCAATCCGGATCACCGCCAGCTTGGGCGCTGGCAATCGCGGCGGCCATTCGCTCCATCCACTGGGCCGGAACGATGTGGCCCTCTTTCACCAGCAGGTTACCCATCGCATAGGCCTCTGCCTCCCAGGAATCACGGAATACGGGCTCTCCTCGCTTCTGGGGAAGAGGGGCAAGGCCTTCGCCATGCAGCAGGGCGTCAAGGTCCGCCTGGCTGCTGACATCGGGATGGGGGGTGCTCATGGGGCCAACTCCAGGTGGGGCTCCCAGAGATCCAGGTTCACGACCAAGCGGGGATCAACATTTTGATCGCCAAACACATCGGCGCCCTTGAATTTGACGCCGTACACCGGGGCATAGAACTTCTGGCGCGACTGACAGGCCACCTCCGGATAGGGTCCGTGGTAGCGGCCGTCAAAACGGCCAGGCTGTTCATCGCTGAGGCCGTAATACACCATCACCGTGCCCTCGCTACCGCGCACGTAGGGGTAACAACGGGTGTGCCAATTTCCCTGCAGGTGTCGTACTTTCACACGATCTCCCACCTGAAAGCGGGGGCGTTGGCCGATGGCTTCCACCGAACCCACCTGCTGGGGGTCGTAGCGGTCCGAGCGAAACAATCCAGCCAGAGGACCCGGGTTTTGGGGACCGCTCACGCCAGGCACCTGCTGCTGAAAGGCAATGCGACGGATGGCGGCATTGCGCTGCACTTGCTGGGGCGAGCAAATGCGCAGGCGGATGAGATCTTGGATGGTGATGCCCAAAGCAGCCGGGCCGTGCTCCTGCACAAATGTGCAGAACGCGGTGAGCCAATAGCTGTAATAGTCACCCTCGATGTAATCGCGAGGAGACATGGTTTCGCGCGACCAGCGCGCGGCGTCTAGGCCAAAGAAGGGGGAGGGCTTATTGGGGCTGAATCCCGCTCCTGCCTTGGTGAACACCTGGGCATAGATCGATTGCATCGCCGCTTGCCAGCTGTGGTGCCAGGGCCGGGAGGCGGGTTGTTGCTTATCGGGGATGGGGCCGAGACCACCCCAACCAACAGAGAAATGGGGACCGTCCATAGGGCAAGAAGGGGAAGGGTGGGGAAGGGCTAAGGGTGACGTAGGTTAAGGGAAACGTGGGATAAGGGAAACGTGGGCTCAGGGCAACAGGATTTCGGCGCCGAGCATGGCGTTGCGCGTGATGCGCTTGCGTAACTCCTGCTCGGGCAGGCCACGCCACGGCTGAGGCTGCTCGGGAATCACAAAGAAACGCACTTCGGAGTTGGAATCCCAGGTGCAGATCTCATCGAGACCATCGCGATAGGCGGTGTAAGCGGCCCATTTTTTGCTATCGCCTGCCACCAGATCGGTCATGAACTCATCGACAACACCCATGGGATCGGCGATCACGCGGGAGCGGTACTGCTGGGATTTGTACCAGGTGGGCTGCACACCCAACAGGGCCTGGGGGTAGCAAGAGCAAACCGTACATGCCACGATGTTGTGCTTTCTCGATCCCTTATCTGGGCCGGTCGTTTGCAGGCCATTTTCGACAATACGCAAGTATTCACCTTCTGGGCCGATCGCCGTGCCGAGGGTGAGATCGGGAACGAGATAGGGGCGACCGGAATCGGGATTGACAGTATTGAAAAAGAAACTCCGCAGCGCGGCCGTTGCCTGGAATGGTTTGTCCGCGGGGGCGGAGAGCAGGCTGGCACGAAAGTCCGGGTTCACCCAGGCATGGGCGACGGCAGCAGCGCCTAGGTGAGGACCAATAAACTTCTCGTAGTAGGCAATAAAACCATTGATTTTGTCCTCCGTCAGCACGCCTTTCTGAATCAACAAGGATTTCAGCGCCAGCACCCTCTGCTTGAGAGGGGGCAGGGCAGGCTCGCCATCCTCATCGGCCTCCTTTTCCTTCTTGGCTGCCGTCGACTCGGGGGTGGATGGGGCCGAAACCGCCGGCAGGCCAGCTGCCGCACCGGCCGCCAGGGCAGCCAAGCTGCTGTTGCGCAGAAACGATCGGCGAGCAATCCCAGAGGGCGTGGGATCGGAAGGCGTGGGATCGGAAGGGGAAGCCGAAGCGTCCGCAGGTTTGCGGGTTTCGGGATCAGGCTGAGACATGGTGGCTGGTGGGCAAAGCGAGCAAGGCGGAAGGCGATCAGAAGAAGAGAACGGTCTTCAGTGACCAGATGCCGATGGGGTCGTTATCAACATTATTCTCCGGATTAACGACATAGACAACACCAGGCACAACGCTGATGTGGTCGCTTACGCGGTAGGTGTAGGAGAGCTCCAGGTGCCAAGCCGGGGTGTCCTCGGTGGAGAAGGCATCATTGGAGTGGGAGACCACCCGATAGGGATTACCGACGACGAGAGTAAGCACATTGCCGGCACCAAAGAGATTGCTGTAGGAAACGCCAAGATTCCATTCAAAGATTGTTGCTGTGTCGCCGCTCTCGATACCATAGATCGAGCTGGGGGTGGTGGCAGTGGCCCGGGCAAAACCGACATCACCGGTAAGATAAAGATTGGCGAAGGGATTCCAGCCAAAACCCCAGGAAAAGTGGTCGCCATTAATGCCCACAGGGGTCTGGGGAGCCTTGCTGGGCTTGTCATTGATCTTGGGGTAAAAAGTACCAAAAGGCTGATCCGAATATTGGCTACCCGTGAGGCCAGAAAGCCCATAGAAAGAATTGGCCGGGGCAGTACTTTTCACGTACGTCAGAGAGGTGCCAAAACTGAAGGTCTTCGGTGTCGGGAACCAGCTGAGTTGGGCGATCGTTGCCTGGCTGGCGGAACGGCTGCCGCCTCCCGGCGTGGGGATCGGGCCGCCACCAATCGTGCCGCCGAACTCACCGAAGTAACCGCCGCCAACATTAAAACCACTGCCGATCTGCCAATCGGCCGAAAAACCTGGGCGGCCGAGGGTTTGGTAATAGATGGGATCAAAGCGGCCGAAGCGACTGATGGACTGGATGTAGGGGTAAGCCGCTTGAAAGGGGAGGTTGGTGCCGATCAGCTCGTTGGACACTTCGCTGCCGAGGGCCGTGGCTTTCACGGTGAGGGAATCACCGATCTTGAAGCGATAGAAGAGGTCCGCAACGCTTACCCTTTGGTCATAGGGAGGCGCATCGAAGGAGAGGCGCGTGGAATAGGTGCCCGTGAGGTTGGGGGTGAAGCCAAAGATGGAGGAGCTGTAGGGCTGGAAATTCGAGGTGTAGAGGTCAATTACCAGGGAGTCTTTCCCCGTAAAGCTAGTGGCCAGCCCAATAATTGTGGAGTACTGGAAAACGACAGCCGCATCGAGGGGCTCGGCCTTGGCGTCTACCCGTCCGACCTTGCCAGGCTCCAGCACCTGAATGGCAGAACTGATGGCTTTGTTGGGTCCGCTGGCGGTGTTGAGGTACATCGCCGAAACCCCCATCAACTTGGTGGTGGTGGAGAACTGCATCGCATCCAGTTCGCCAACCTTGGCTTCCAAACCATCCACGCGTCCGCGCAGAAGTGCCAGCTCCTTCTCCAGCTCCACCAGCAGTTTTTTGAGTTCGTCGGTGGTTTCCGTGATCCGATCCAGGCAGGCATTGAGAAGGGCGGCCGCCTCGTAGCGGCTGATCGCTTGCCCACCCCGGAAGGATCCATCGGGATAGCCAGCCACGCATCCGTATTGCTCCACCAACTTCTGCAGCGCCTGGTAGGCCCAATCGTCGGGACGCAAGTCAGAAAACTGACCGATGGAGGTGACCTGCTCCTCCTCTGTCTCCGATGAGTAGGCCTTGATGGCGTTGTAATTCAGCGTGGGCTCACGCCCACCGACGGGCACCGCAAGAACTGGGGAGGCGATCGGCATCACGGCAGCAATGGCCATCAAACGCCAAAACGCCAGCGAAGCGAAAGCAGCTCTCGGGAAAGAAATCATTTTAAAGGCAAAATTTTGGTGATTTTAACGGCGCCGCGACAAGAACCACCGAGGAGAAGCGCAAGACTCATTGCGGGACCGCCAAGTGTGCGGCTGCAAGGTTTTGTCAGCGATGGCGCGACAGCAAAAGGCCGGTGGCTGGGGGAAACCAACGGGTCTGGCTATGGGTCCATCCGCAAGGATCAGGACATATCTCTAACCCTTACCCACGGGCATCTTTGCCAGAACTTACTATCCCTCACGCCAAGAAATGCAACGAGAAAGCAGCCATCCAGCCCCAATGACGACCGCAGCACCGGGCGGAGCGCGATGATCGGAGCCATCCAAGCCGCCCCCGGAGAACAGCACGGCAATGATCCCCGCCCGCCTGACGCTGCGCCGTCCCGACGACTGGCACGTGCACCTGCGCGACGGGGCGATGTTGGCGGCGGTGGCGCCGGCCACGGCGCGGGTGTTTGCGAGGGCGATCGTGATGCCCAACCTCAGCCCACCGATCACCACCGTGGCGATGGCGCGGGCCTACCGCGAGCGGATCCTGGCGGCGGTCGCCAGCGAACCCGCGTCCTTCACGCCGCTGATGACCGCCTACCTCACCGACAGCACCGACCCGGCGGAACTGGAGCACGGCCAGGCCGAAGGGGTGTTCACCGCCTGCAAGCTCTACCCCGCCCATGCCACCACCAATTCAGCGGCCGGCGTCAGCGATCTGGCCAAGCTGGAGACGGTGTTCGAGACCCTGGAGCGGATCGGCCTGCCGTTGCTGATCCACGGCGAAGTCACCGATGCGGCGGTGGATGTGTTCGACCGCGAGGCGGTGTTCGTGGAGCGCCATCTGGCGCCGCTGCTGGATCGCCACCCCGGGCTGAAGGTGGTGCTGGAGCACATCACCACCGCCGAAGCCGCCGACTTCGTGCGCAGCGCCGGCCCCTCGGTGGCGGCCACGATCACCCCCCACCACCTGCACATCAACCGCAACGCCATGTTCCGCGGCGGCCTGCGGCCCGATTTCTATTGCCTGCCGGTGGCCAAGCGCGAACGGCACCGGCTGGCGCTGCGGGCGGCGGCCACCAGCGGCGATCCGAAATTCTTCCTCGGCACCGATTCCGCCCCCCACGCCCGCACCGCCAAGGAATCGGCCTGCGGTTGCGCCGGCATCTACAACGCCCCCCACGCCCTGGAGAGCTACGCGGCGGTGTTTGAAGAGGAGGGCGCCCTGGATCGCCTGGAGGCCTTCGCCAGTGAGCACGGCCCGCGCTTCTACGGCCTCCCCCTGAATGGGGGCACCATCACTTTGGAACGCCGCGACCAGCTGGTGCCACAGCGGCTGGGCGAGGGCGATCTCAGCCTGGTGCCGTTCCATGCGGGCGAGTTGCTGGGGTGGCGGCTGGCGTAAGGGCCGAGACGCCCCCCTCGGCGCCCATCACCCACCAGCAGGAACCATCACCC
>JBKDOZ010000176.1:0-23353 GCA_046342735.1 Synechococcaceae cyanobacterium | reverse complement strand
TCGAGGCGCATCGCCAGGCCCTCCTGGCTGACGACGGCGCGGATGATCAGGGCGAAGCGGGCCGGCACGCGGAAGGGGTAATCGAACATCAGCTCCGAGAAGCGGTCGGTGATCGCTTTGAAGTTGAAGTTGCCCACATTTTCCCCGAGGGCCCCACCGAGCACCTCCTCGAGGGCGGGCACGATCGGCCGCAGGTCAGCCTTGCCATTGAGGAAGCCGAGGCTGACAAAATCGTGGGCCAGAGCCTCGAAATCGCGGTTGATCAGGTGCACCACCGCGCCGGTGAGGGTGATGCGATCGGTATCGCTGATCGAGTCCATCATGCCGAAATCGACATAGGCCACATGGCCAAGACCCTGGCTGCGGCCCGCCAGGGCAAAAAGGTTGCCGGGGTGGGGATCGGCGTGGAAATAGCCGAACTCCAGCAATTGGCGTAGGCCAGCGATCACGCCCGTGCGGATCAGGGCTGGGGGGTCGAGGTGGTGGGACTCCAGCTCGCGGCGGTTCTGGAGCTTGATGCCATTGATCCATTGGGTGGTGAGCACCCGCCGGCTGGAGAGCTGGTGCTCCACCGCCGGCACCGTCACCTCCGGCTGATCGGCGAAGAGGCGGGCAAAGCGCTCAGCATTCGCCGCTTCCTTGCGGTAATCGATCTCCTCGAACAGCGTGGTGCCGAACTCATCGATGATCTCCCCCAGTCCGAATCCGAGGTTGAGGGGCAGGAACGGGGCGGCCAGCACGCCCAGGCTGCGGATGATCACCAGATCCCGGCGCAACAGGAAGGGGAGGTCGGGGCGTTGCACCTTCACCGCCACCCAGCGACCGTCCGCGAGGCGGGCGCGGTACACCTGGCCAAGGGAGGCGGCCGCCACCGGATGGTCGGGGAATTCGGCGAACAGACTCGCGGCCGGCGCCCCCAGCTCCGCCTCGATCAGCGCCAGGGCGCGCGCATGCGAATAGGGGGGCAGGTCGTCCTGCAGGCGGGTGAGCTCATCGAGCCAATCGCGCCGCACGAGATCGGGGCGGGTGGAGAGGGCCTGGCCCACCTTGATGAAGCATGGCCCGAGCTGGCTGAGGGTGGTGAGGATGCGCCGGGCCAGGCGCTTTTGAACCTGCGGATTGGGGCTGTTGGCCTGGGTCGCGAGGGTGAGGGCCAGGCCGCCGATCTGCCAGATCACCACCAGCAGTCGGCTGATCCAGATCCAGGGGCGCAGCAGCAGCCAGCGCAGGTCGCCGGCTGGGTCGTAGCGGGGGGCGTCGTCGACGCTGCCGGAGGGACTGGCGGTCAGGGGGCGAGTACGCGGCTGCGCAGACTCTAGAAATCGCGAGCCTGTTCCCATGGCCGATCCCTGGCGGCCCCTGCGGGCGGTGCTGACCGCCCGGGCCCCGCTCCTGGCGCTGCACCTGCCCGCCCACGGCCGCGGCCGGGGGTTGGCGCCCGACCTGGCCCGCTTGCTGCGCCAGCCCCGGGGGAGCTGGGATCTGCCGGAACTGCCGCAGGTCGGTGGCCCCCTGGAGGCGGCCGGGGCGGTGGCGGATGCCCAGCGCCAGGCCGCTGCGCTGTTCGGCGCCGAGCGCTGCTGGTTCGGGGTTAACGGGGCGTCCGGTCTGCTGCAGGCCGCCCTGCTCGCCCTGGCGCCCCCCGGCGCCACGGTGCTGTTGCCGCGCACGCTGCACCGCTCGCTCCTGCATGGCTGCGTGCTGGGCCAGCTGCGGCCGCTGTTGTTCGATCTGCCGTTCGATCCGCGCAGCGGCCTCTGGCAGCCCGCCAGCGCCGCCCATCTGGAGCGGGTGCTGGCGGCGGCGATGGCCCGGCCCGATCCTCCGGTGGCGGTGGTGTTGGTGGACCCCACGTACCAGGGCCTGGCGGCCGATCTGCCGGCCCTGATCACGCGCCTGCATCGGGCCGGCCTGCCGGTGCTGGTGGACCAGGCCCATGGCCGCGGCGAGGCGGTGGCGGCCGGGGCCGATCTCACCGTGCTCTCCCTGCAGAAGAACGCCGGCGGCCTGGCCCAGAGCGCCCTGCTCCTGGCCCAGGGCCCGCGGGTCGACCCCCAGGCGCTGGAGCGCAGCCTGTTGTGGCTGCAGACCTCCAGCCCGAGCGCGTTGTTGCTGGCCTCCACGGCGGCGGCGGTGGCGGAGCTCTTTTCGCCGGCCGGTGCGGCGCGCCGGCGGCGGTCCGAGGCGCGGGCCGGCCGGCTGCGGGCCCGTTTGGCTTCCCTGGGGATGGAGCCGCTGGCCAATGCCGATCCGCTGCGGCTGGTGCTGGTCACCGGGCCGCTGGGCTTCACCGGCCTGGCCGCCGACGCCTGGCTGCTGCCCCGGGGGGTGATCGCGGAGCTGCCCGAGCCCGGGGCCCTCACCTTCTGCCTCGGCCAGGTGCCGCCTGCGGGGGTGGAACGCCGCCTGCCCGCCTGTCTGGATGCCCTCCGCCGGGCGTTGGGGGGAGCGCCGCTGGCCCCGTTCACGCCGCCCCCCCTGCCGCTGCTGGCCGCCCCGGAGATGCCGGTGGGCGAGGCGTGGCGCTCAGACGCCGAAGCGGTGCCCCTGGAGCGCTGCGTTGGCCGCATCGCCGCCGAATCCCTGTGCCCCTACCCCCCGGGCATCCCCCTGCTGGTGCCAGGGGAGCGGATCGATCCGCGGCGGGCTGCGTGGCTGATCGAGCAGCGGGCGATCTGGCCCGACCAGTTGCCGGCCAGCCTGCGGGTGGTCCGCTGATACGGTGCCCCTACTTTTTGTTGTGCGTCGGGCCCCATGACGGATCCCGGCTCCGCTTCCGGTCCCGTACCCGGTTCGGCCCCCTTCCGTTGGGACTTCGTCACCCCGGGGCTGCCCGATGCCCTCTTCGAGGATGCCCCCGGTTTCAGCCCCACCCCCCTGGAGCTGAGGGTGATGCTGCTGGTGCATCTTCGCCCCCGCGCCGACTCCCTGGTGTGGGATGTGGGAGGCGGCACCGGTGCCCTGGCCCTGGAAATCGCCCGGCTGCTGCCGGCGGGGATGGTTCACACCCTGGAGCGGGATCCGCAGGCGATCGAGCTGCTGGAGCGCAACCGCCAGCGATTCGGGATCCACAACCTTCACATCCACGCCGGTCGGGCCCCGGACGACCTTTCCGCCCTGCCGCCCCACCCCGATCGCGTGCTGCTCGAGGTGGGCCGGCCCCTGGGGGACATGCTGCGGGTGGTCTGGCAGGCGCTCCGCCCCAGCGGCCGCCTGGTGATCAGCACCGCCAGCCTGGAGGGGCTGGTGGATGCCACCGATACCCTCAGCCAGCTCGGCGCCCGTGACGTGCAGGTGGTGCAGGCCACCGTGCATCGCATGCAGCGCCGCGGCAGCCAGGCCAAGCTGGCGGCGGCCGAACCGCTGTTCATGATTGCCGCCGAGCGCTGAGAAGCCCGCCCCCAGCCGCCCTTGCCTCCGCCCGTCCCCCCCCGCCGCCCTGCCACGTCCCTGGCCCGCCTGGCCAGCGGTTGGGCCGTCGGCGGCTTTGGCGCGCTCGTGGTCTGGTTGGGGGGGTGGTGGTTCACCCTGGCGGTGGGCCTGATCGTGCACCTGGGGCTGCGGGAGTTCTTCCGCATGGCCCAGTTCAAGGGCATCCGGCCCGCCACCAAAACCACCCTGGTGGTGGTGCAGTTGATGTTGCTCTCCACCCAGGCGGCGGCGGGGGGAGGCTGGCTTGGCGCCGATGTGGCTGCGGCCGTGCTGCCGGCTTCCGGCGCCGTGATCTGCGGCTGGCTGTTGCTGCAACCGGTGACCGGCACGATCGCCGATGTGGCCGCGTCGGTGTTTGGCTTGTTTTATCTGGGCTTCCTGCCCAGCCACTGGATCAAGCTGCGCGATCTCTCCGATGCGGCGCTGGTGCCCAACCTGGCGGCCCAGGGCTGGCCAGGCAGTGCCGGGCTGGCGCTCACCCTGCTGGCCTGCTTCCTGATCGTGGCCACCGACATCGGCAGTTATGTAATCGGCCGTCGGTTGGGGCGCCATCCCCTTTCGCCGATCTCCCCGGGGAAAACGGTGGAGGGAGCGGTCGGGGGGCTGCTCTGCTCCCTGGTGGTGGGCTGCCTCGGGGGGCAGCTGCTGGGCTGGCGGATGGGCTGGCTGTTCGGTGGCGTGCTCGGTGCCGTGGTGGCCGTGTTCGCGCTGGTGGGCGATCTCACCGAATCGATGATGAAGCGCGATGCGGGCGTCAAGGATTCCGGTGATGCGATCCCGGGCCATGGCGGGGTGCTGGACCGCATCGACAGCTATCTGTTCGTTCCGGCGGTGGTGTACTCCCTGGTAACGCTTGTGCTGCCTTGGCTGGAGAGGAGCTGAGGGCAGCGGGGATCGGATCGTCAGGAAAGCCTTACCGGATCGCGGCCCGTGGACGCGTTGGCTTGACCGCCTTTGGCGACTGGTGTTAAATCCTGTGAAGTTCTGCGCCTGCGCAGCTTCACCCACCCAGTTCGAGTTGGATTTAACCCTGATTCGAGCCCACAATCTTACGGCAATGATTCAAGCACCTGTGCTGATCGAAACCAAGGGAACCAACATCGCCTCCCAGGCTTTTTGCACTCAAAGCTCTCTCTCGATCCACAGCTTCACCGAAGACGAAGCCAACAACGTTGTAAAAAACCCGGAGCGTAGTGGCGATTACCGCCACCACACAGACTATGAGCCCAACCCCTGGTTGCTCCTCGATTTTGGCTCTCCGGTTCGCTACGACGAAATTCTTGTTTTCAACCGCTTGCACCAGCCCCAGCGTGCCCGCACTCTGGTGGTAGATATCTCCATCGATGGACAGGGTTGGCATCGGATTCACACCTGCGACCCAGAAGCCCCGCCGTTCGGTGGCACCGACGGCAATCCCCTGCGAATCGTGACCCCCGGCTACGAAACTCGCTACATTCGTTTCCAGCTCCAAGAACCGGAGTTCCTGCACTTTGTTGCGGTCGAAGTGTACCGCTACGACGACTGAGCGCAGCGCCTGCTTCCGACGAAAGCTGGAAACATCCTCAGGGTTGGATTGTTGCCCTGCCCGCCAGTTCCAAAAGTCCCGCCCCCAGGGAGGCCGTTTCCACCAGGATCGATGGATCCATCGGCAGGGTCATCGCCCACTCCCCCCCCTGGCTGCTGAGGGCCACGCTTCCTTCCTTTGCCTCCACTCGGGTGCTTCGCTCCACAGGAAGCGAATTCGGCCCGCTGGGTCGGGCTTGCAGCACCAGGCGATCCTCCTCGAGCCGCAAGCCCGCCAGCGGCCTGATTCCGAGCAGGCCCTCCGCGAGCTCATCCCCCAGCCAGCTCCAGCTGGGATGGGCCAGGGTTCGATTGAGGCCCTCGCCGCTGAACAGAATCGATCCCACCACCTGAAACGGGTTGTCCAGCTCCAGCGTCTGCCGCCGCACAAGGGCCCCCATCCGCACCCGCATCGCCTCCCCCCGCAGACGCACCTCCGCAAATTCCAGGTCTTGGTAGCGAACCCCTCGCGCCTGCACCCGCACCCCTTCCAACCTGCCCCGCAGCAGCTGCAGAGCACTGCCCTCCAGGCGGATCTCCAGCGATTCGATCGCCTGGCACTGCTGGCGAACCCAGAACTCCAGCCCCCGCGAGAGCAGGGCCAGCATGGGCCCGGACCCGGATTCTGCCGAGGCGTTCTCCCCGGAGGCGGCGGCGTCCTCGACCATCGTGGGCAGGGGTGACTCTCGCCGTCCTACCCCATCCGCCCCCACGGCCTGCCCGGAACGCCTTCAGCAGCCCCCCTCCACCCGCACCGGCAGGGTGTAGAGATCGCCGGTGGCCAAAGAGCGGAGCTGCAGGCGTCCGTCGCCACCCCAGCGCCGTGGCGTGAGCCGGTCGGCCGCGAAGTGCAGTTCGGCGCTGTAGCGCCCCACCCGCCATGGGAGGTGCCAGATCGTGGGGGTGGCGGCGGCGGCTCCGGTCTCGCGCCAACGTCGCGCTGGCTCCACAGCGAAGCGTTGCAGCTTGCCTTGGATGCGCATCACCCCCCAGCCCCCGTCCAGGGACCAGGCGGCCAGAAGGGGTTCCCCCGGCTTGCTCCCCCGGCCGGGGCTCCGCGGGCGCACGAGCCCGAAGCAGCCCCGCAGGCCGGCGCTCTGGGCGGAGAAGGTCTGCAGGGGCGGGGCGGCCTCGCCATCAGCGGCAGCCCCGGGAGCGCTGGCCGTCAGGGCAGCCAGCAGGAGTGCAAGAGCTGGGGCGGCGGGCCGCACCATCCGCCGCGGGTGGCCCCCCCCTCTGGGCAGCACGCCGACCCTGGCGCAAGGGAAAACCACCTCAGCTGCCCCACATCCGCAGCAGGTTCGCGTAGCAGCGGCAGAGCTGGTCGAATTCCTCGGTTTTGCCCTCCCGCGCGAACAGGGAGCGGCGGGCGGCGTCGAGGTCGAACAGGAGCTCCCGCTGCTCGGCACTGCGCACGCGGCTTTCAATCCAGCCCACCGCCACCAGCCGCTCGCCCCACGTCACCGGCTCCACGCGGTGGAGAAGGGTGCTCGGGTACACAAAGGCCTGGCCGGCCGGCAGCCGCCAGCTCTCCTCCCCCCCGGCGGTCTCCAGCACCAGCGCACCGCCGCCGTAGGTGTTCGCTTCGCTCAGGAACACGGTGAACGAGAGGTCGGAGCGGCCACCGGCCATGTAGGCGTTGTCCACGTGCCGGCCGTATTCCTCCCCTGGCCCCATGCGGCTGAACAGCACCCCGTGCAGCCGCTGGGGCAAGGCGGCGGCCTGGAGCAGGGGCTGCTGGAGCAGCTGCTGCTCCAGGGATTGCCGCAGGCGCTGGTGCAAGGGTGAATCCCGCTCCAGCTGACGATTGCGCTTCACCTCGCGGGCGTGCCAGCCGGCCGTCTCGTGGCCGTCGCGCCAGGGGGTGTCGGGGGCGAGCAGGGCCTGGCGAAGCTCGTCGAGGCCGCTGGCATCGAGCAGGGTTTCCAGCACGAAGTGCATGGGTGGCGCCGCGATTCCCCAAGGCTATGGGGAGGGGGTGGCATGCCAGGCAGCGCGAGCACGGGCAGAATGGGTGGGTTGATCAGAGGTCCCATGGCCCGCTCCAGCATTGCCCTCTTTCTGGCCAGCACCACCTTGATTGCCGGGCTTGCCGGATGCGGCGGTGAGGGAGCCGGGGAGAAAACGACTCCCCCGGCCGATGGGGCACCCCCGGCTGTTTCGGCTCCCGAGGGCGGTGAAGGCAGCAAAGAGGAGATGAAGGAAAAGCAGGGCATGCCCAGTCAGGGCAATGAAGGGGGTGAGGGAGGCGAGGGCGGCGAGGGCTGATCTCCCTCACTCCCGGTCACTTCTTTTCGATTCAGGAGGGAAGCGAATCGAGCGCCCGTCGCAGGGTATCCAGGCGGCGGGCATTCACCCCCAGATCGGAATCTCCCAGCCGCGATACCGAGCGGGCCTCCAGCACGCTGCGCTCCGATTCGGCGTGCAGTTCCAGATCGTCGACAAAGCCAAAGAGGCGGCTGGTCACCGTGGCGTGGAGGTAGTCCGCGCTGGTTTCCACCACCGCAACACCATCGAGGGCCAGCACGGCTGGCAGCAGGCCCGCCAAGGCGGCTTGGGGGTCAGCCACCGGCCATTCCTCCCGGCTGCAGTGGGCAGGCGTGATGCAGGCGGCCAAGTGCTGGTCGTGTACGCCCAGATCGTTGGGCATCGGCCCGCCCAGGTGCAGCAGGGAGGCGCCCGCTGCCATCGGTGAGAGCCCCAGGAGTAGGGCGAAGACGGTGGTGAGGCAGAGCCTGCGCAGGAGGGCTGGGAGCCGCCCTGGGAGCAGGGACGGGGCTGGCAGCAGGGACGGGACTGGGTTCATCGGCAGGGGGCGGGTGGGGCGATCTCAAGCCAGGTGGCGGCCACCAGATCGGGGCGGTCGAGGTGGGGCAGGTGCCCGCAGCCCTCCACCTCCCGCAATCGTTCTTGCAGCAACGCCTGGGCCGCTCGCTTCTGCGGGGGCCGCAGGATGCGATCTTGGGCCCCCCAGAGCGCTACGAGCGGCTGGGGCGGCAGGGGGTCACCGCAGCCGGAGAAGCCGCCGGAGCGGGCGAAGCGGCGCAGGGAGTCGGCCCAGCCCGGGGTTTGCAGGTGCAGCGAGGCGATTTCGAGTTCGGCCGGCCCGATCGAGCCCTCGGGGTCGGCGAAGGCGCTGCGGCACAGCCCGCGGCGCACAGCGGGCAGCGACAGCAGGCGCACGCCGAGGCCATCGAGCAGGGGCGGCAGGGGCCGGGGCCGCCCGTCCAGGCCGGCGGGGGCGAGCAGCAACAGGCGCTCGATGCGCCAGGGCTGGCGCCGGGCCAGCTCCACGGCCACCGACCCCCCCATGGAGGCACCGATCAACCCCACGGGCCTTGAGCTGTCTGTCTGCAGCCGCTCCAGTAGGGCCTCCAAGTGGCGCAACACCCCCGAGGGGGCATAGTCGCCGCCAGCGGGCCGGGGGCTGAAACCGAAGCCGTAGAGGTCGGGGATCAGCAGCTGGTGGTGTGGCGCCAGCAGGGGGGCCAGGCGCCGGAATTCCAGGAAGGAGCTGTCGAAGCCGTGGAGCAGCAGCAACGGGGCCCCCTCCCCCAGCACCGCCACCGGCCACTCCCCCTCCAGGCCCGGCAGGGGCCACCACTGCACGGCAGCGGCCAGGGAGCGGCCGAGGGGATCGAGCAGGCCGGTGGCCGCCTGGCTCACCAGGGCACGGCCGTCGCGAGCTGCGTGGATGGGGGCCCCGCTCATGAGGGGCGGAGCTCGGCGGATGTGCTCACCAAGGCGGCCAGCAGATCGGTGGGGCCAACCCGGAAGGGGAGGTGGTGCAGATCGGATCCTTCGCGGCAGGCGAAGCGACAGACCTCTTCCAGCTCCGCAAGGCTGGCCTCGCCAAGGCCGAGATCGGCCAGGGTCACCGGCAGGCCGAGGCGCGTGAACAGGGGCAGGAGTTGGCGCCGGGCCTGCTCCGCCAGCCGATTGCCGCCGAGCTGCTCCTCAAGGCGCAGCTGCACGAGGATCCCGAAGCCCACCTTTTCGCCGTGCAGGTGGCCATGGCTCGCCGCCAGTTGGGTGAGGCCGTTGTGCACCGCGTGGGCGGCCACCGTGCGGCAGCGGGCACCACCGATGCCGCCGATCAGCCCTGCCGTCAGGCCACAGGCTTCCGCCACCCGCACCCACGCCTCTCCGTCGGGCTCCGCCAGGGCTGTTTCCGCCTCCAGCATGAGCTGATCCCGCAGCACGCGGGCCATCTGCACCGCCTGTTGCACCAGGCCATCGCTGCTGTGGCCGCTGCTGACCGAGGCTTCGTACCACTTCGCCATGGCGTCGGCGACGCCGCTGGCCAGGGTGCGGGCCGGTGCCTGCCGCACCAGGCTGTGGTCGAACACCAACAGCTCGGGGCAGCGCTCCAGCGCCACATCGCCGCGGAAGGCGCCCTCCGGGGAATACAGGTTGGCCAGGGCCGTCCAGCCCGCGCAGGTGGCGGCGCTGGTGGGCGCCGTGATGCAGGGCAGGCCGTGCCTGTGGGCGAGGAGCTTGCCGGCGTCGAGCACCTTGCCACCACCCACCGTCAGCACGGCGTCGCAGCCCGACTGGTGCAGGGCTTCGGCCAGCTGCTGCAGGTCCTCCTCGCAGCAGTCGTGACGAAGTTCAGCGGGTTGGGGGAACAGGCCGGCAGCGCTCAGGTTCCCCGCCAGGTCTGCGCGCAAGGCGGCGGTGGCGCGGCTGCGACCGAGCAGCAGGGGCTTGCGGCAGAGGCTGGACAGCATCGTCAGAGCTTCCCGCCAGGCGTGTTCCCCCCGCAGCACACAGGCGGGGGAGATGGCGTGCAGCTGGTGCGAAGCAGGCATGGGGCCAGGCTAGATCCTGTCTTCCGCTCTCCGCGGCCGGGCCTGGCACCCCGGGCCCTGCGCCTTTGGGGCCCGGGAGTTGGCTCGCTTTTTCGGGTCTCAGGCCAGCCCGCGCCGGGCGGCGGCGCCCTGGCGAGGGCGCCCCAGTCCCAGCAGGTCAATCAGGGGCATCAGCAGGCCGAGGGGGCCACCGCCATCGGCGCGGCGAAAGAACGCCTCCTTCCACGCCGGGCTCTGGCCAGCCCAGGGCCACCAGGGCTCGTCGTGACGGGAGGCAAATTTCCGCAATTGTTCGCTGCTGAGATCGAGGCCCTCGCACTGCATCACCGCCAACATCTCGCGCAGGCTCTGACATCCACGGAAGGCAACCTGCAATTCTTCGTTGTCAGCCACGGTGACACCGAAGAAATACAGAGGATCTGCCATTGCCATGGTTTTTCATCAAAGTCCTTCTTATGAGAGCAGTCGCTGCAGTGAAACCAAGCGATTTGTCCGGGTCTCTTCAGCATAGTGGCCGCTTCTTGAGGGCAACGTTTTTGCAACCCCCTAAAACCCTTCGCGAAGGCTGCCGATCTTTCGCCAATTTTGCCGCTGCTGCTGAGGGTCCGGGCGGGGCAGTGCCCCCCCCCTCACCCCCATAAGGCCTGACCCACAAAAAAGGCCCAGCAGTGCCGGGCCCAAGGAAGGACATCGTTCAGGAGCGGAAAGGTCAGGCCTCAAGCCTTAGGCACCGGCTCCGGCCAAGGAGGGAACGGGGGCAGGGACCCCCTGCTTGCGGATCACCACCTGCTTGTTGTCGTCCACATCCACCACCGCTGCATCGCCCTCGCCGATGCGGCCGGAGAGGAACTCCTCGGCCAGCGAGTCTTCGAGCAGGCGCATCACCGCACGCCGGAGGGGCCGGGCGCCGTAGCTGGGGTTGTAGCCCTCTTCCACGAGGCGCTCTTTGAAGGCGTCGGTGACCGAGAGATCGATGCCCTTCTCGCGCATGCGGCCGAATACCTCACGCAGCATGATTTCGGCGATTTCTTTCACCTCATCACGGGTGAGCTGGCGGAAGACGATGATTTCGTCGAGACGGTTGAGAAACTCTGGGCGGAAGTACTGCTTGAGTTCCTCATTCACCAGCGAACGGATGCGGTTGTATTGGGTTTCCTCCGCATCACCACCGCCGAACTCGAAACCGAGGCCGCCGCCGCCCTTCTCAATCACCTTCGAACCGATGTTCGAGGTCATGATGATGAGGGTGTTCTTGAAGTCAACCGTGCGGCCCTTGGAGTCCGTCAGGCGACCGTCCTCAAGCAGCTGCAGAAGCAGGTTGAAGACATCGGGGTGGGCTTTCTCGATCTCGTCGAAGAGAACGACGGTGTAGGGACGACGGCGAACCGCTTCGGTGAGTTGGCCGCCTTCGTTGAAGCCCACATAGCCCGGAGGGGAGCCGATCAGCTTGCTGACCGTGTGGCGCTCCATGAATTCCGACATGTCGAGCCGGATCATCGCTTCCTCGCTTCCGAAGAAGTAGGCGGCGAGGGCCTTGGTGAGCTCGGTCTTGCCGACGCCGGTGGGGCCGCTGAAGATGAAGCTGGCGATCGGGCGGTTGGGGTTCTTCAGGCCCACGCGGGCCCGGCGAATGGCCCGGGAGACAGCCTTCACCGCCTCGTCCTGGCCGATCAGACGCTGGTGGAGCGTCTCCTCCATGTTCAGAAGCTTCACCGATTCGCTCTCGGTGAGCTTCTGCACGGGCACGCCTGTCCAGGAGGCCACGATCTGGGCGATGTCCTCCTCGGTGACCAGGTTGGTACGGACCCCGGCTTCACCAGTGCCCTCACCGGCCTCCGTTCCCGCAGTAGCGGGGCTGCTGACCGGGAGAGCCGCCTCTTCCGTTCCCGTCTCTTCGTCGCGGCGGGCCTGGAGAATGGAGCGCAGTTGGTCGCGCAGCTCCACCTCTCGGTCGCGGAGTTCACCGGCTTTGGTGTAATCCTGCTCGCGTACAGACTCCTCTTTCTGCTTCTGAACCTCGCGCAGCTGCTTATCCACCTCCTTGGCCGCCGGCGGCAGCTTGGAGTTGAGCAGGCGGACACGGCTGCCGGCTTCATCGATCAGGTCGATGGCCTTGTCGGGGAGGAAGCGGTCGGAGATGTAGCGGTCACCGAGGGTGGCGGCGGCCACGATCGCTTCGTCGGTGATCTTGAGGCGGTGGTGCTGCTCGTAGCGCTCCCGCAGGCCGCGCAGGATCTCGATCGTGTCGACAACGGAGGGCTCACCCACCATCACGGGCTGGAAGCGCCGTTCGAGGGCGGCGTCGCGCTCGATGTGTTTGCGGTATTCGTCGAGGGTGGTGGCGCCGATGCATTGCAGTTCACCCCGCGCCAGGGCCGGCTTGAGGATGTTGGCCGCGTCGATGGCCCCCTCGGCGGCACCGGCGCCGATGAGGGTATGCACTTCGTCGATCACGAGGATCACGTTTCCGGCCGAGCGGATCTCCTCCATGATCTTTTTGAGGCGCTCCTCGAATTCCCCTCTGTATTTGGTGCCGGCCACCAACAAGCCGATGTCGAGGGTGAGGACGCGCTTGTCCTCCAGGATGTCGGGCACGTCACCCGAGGTGATCCGCTGGGCCAGGCCCTCGGCGATTGCGGTCTTGCCGACACCCGGCTCGCCGATCAGCACGGGGTTGTTTTTGGTGCGTCGGCCGAGGATCTGAATCACCCGGTCGATCTCGTGGTGACGCCCCACCACCGGATCCAGCTTCGATTCAGCCGCCAGCTGGGTGAGGTTGCTACCGAATTCATCGAGCGTGGGGGTCTTGGTGGAACCCTTGCCGCCGCCACCAGCCGCCACTTCGGCGGTTTCCCCGAGCATGCGGATCACCTGGGTGCGCACCTTCGCGAGGTCGACCCCGAGGTTTTCCAGCACCCGGGCGGCGACGCCCTCGCCCTCACGGATCAGCCCCAGCAGCAGGTGCTCGGTGCCGATGTAGTTGTGGCCGAGCTGGCGGGCCTCCTCCAGGGAAAGCTCCAGCACCCGCTTGGCACGAGGTGTGAAGGGGATCTCCACGGCAACGAAGCCCGAACCGCGGCCGATGATCTTCTCCACCTCCACGCGGGCGTCCTTGAGGTTGACACCCATCGACTTGAGGACCTTGGCGGCTACGCCGGTGCCCTCTCCGATCAGGCCGAGCAGAATCTGCTCCGTGCCCACGAAGTTGTGTCCAAGGCGGCGGGCCTCCTCCTGGGCCAGCATGATCACCTTGATGGCCTTCTCGGTGAACCGCTCAAACATGGGCTGGGCCGACTGCAGGTGGATCCAACCTATCAGGAGTTCAGGGTTGGCGCGGGCCCGGTGAGGCCGGGCGCACAAGTGGAAGGAAGATCGCTTGTGCAGCAGGCTTTCCGAGGGATCAGCGGATATCTTTTGGGGAAAGAAAAGCCGGTTTGGACGCTAGAAATTATCGGTTTTCCACACCCGGCTCGCGGGTCAGATTGCGCCATTGGATCAGGGCGTCGTCACCGTTGCGGTAGTAACCGTGACGGATGCCGGCCTCGCGGAAGCCTGCCGCCGCGTACAGCGCCCGACCCGCCAGGTTGGCGGCGGCCACCTCGAGGGTGGCCCGTTCCGCCCCCAGCTCCCGAGCCCGCTCCAGCAGGCCCGCCAGGGCCCTTTGGCCCAGACCCTGCCGGCGCCAGGCCGGGGCCACCGCCACCGCCGTGATGTGCAGCTCATCGACCACCAGCCAGCCGCTGGCCAAGGCCACCAGCTCCTCGCCCTGGAACACCCCCACCCCTGGCCGATCCGGCTCCTCGAGCTCCCGGAGCCACTGCGGCTCGCTCCAGAGCCCGCCAAAGCAGGCCTGATCCAGGCGCAGGCAGGCGCCCAGGTGCTCGGGCCCGAGCGGGGCCTCGTTCCGTTCCTCAGGCACCGACGACCCCAACGGCACTGACTAGCATCGGTAATTCCGAGCCCACCGGCCGATTTCCCATGGTGACGAGCGTCCAGCCTGCCGGCCACGGCCCCGCAACCGGTGGCGAAGGCCTCGACCCCGCCACCCTGGCCGATGCCCAGCCGCTGGCGGGCCGTCCGTTTGAATCGGCGAGCGATCCCCTCAGCCCCAACCGCAACCTCACCCCTCTGACCACTCGCCTCGACGGCGAGGACCGGTTGATGGTGGGGGGCTGCCGGCTGAGCGATCTGGCCCGCATCTATGGCACCCCCCTGTATGTGCTCGATGAGGCCAGCCTGCGGGCCGCCTGCCGCGCCTATCGCCAGGCCCTGGAAACCTTCTACCCCGGCCCCTCCCTCGCCCTCTACGCCTCCAAGGCCAACAGCTCCCTGGCGCTCACCGCCCTGGTGGCCTCCGAGGGCCTCGGCCTCGACGCCGTTTCGGCCGGTGAACTGCTGACAGCCCTGCAGGGCGGCATGCCCGCCGAGCGGATCGTGCTGCACGGCAACAACAAATCCCGCGAAGAACTGGAGCTGGCGGTCACGCGTGACGTGACCGTGGTGGTGGACAACTGGCATGACCTGGAGCTGCTCGCCCAGGTGGCCCCTGCCACCGGCCGGCCGGTGCGGCTGATGCTGCGCTTCACCCCTGGCATCGAGTGCCACACCCACGAGTACATCCGCACGGGCCACCTCGATAGCAAGTTTGGATTTGATCCCGACCAGCTGGACACGGTGCTGCGGCACCTGGCCGGCTGCTCCTGGGCCTGGCTGGACGGCCTCCATGCCCATATCGGTTCCCAGATCTTTGAGCTGGAGCCCCATCGGGATCTGGCGGCCGTGATGGCCGATGCCCTCGCCCTCGCCCGCTCCCTCGGCCACCCCTGCCGCGATCTGAATGTGGGGGGCGGCCTCGGCATCCGCTACGTGGCCAGCGATGACCCGCCGTCCATCCAGGAGTGGGTGCGCACCGTCGCCACCGCCGTGGCGGAGGCCTGCAACGCCCGCGGCCTGGAGCTGCCCCGCCTGCTCTGCGAACCCGGCCGCTCCCTGGTGGCCCCGGCGGGCGTGACCCTCTACGCCATCGGCAGCCGCAAGGCGATCCCGGATCTGCGCACGTACATCTCGGTGGATGGCGGCATGAGCGACAACCCGCGGCCGATCACCTACCAATCGCTTTACACCGCCCTGCTCGCCGACCGGCCGCTTGCCCCCGCGGAGGAGCGGGTGACGGTGGCGGGCCAGCACTGTGAGTCCGGCGATGTGCTGCTGCGCGACGTGCGCCTTCCGGCCGCCCATGCCGGTGATGTGCTCGCTGTCTTTGCCACCGGGGCCTACAACGCCTCGATGAGCTCCAACTACAACCGCATCCCCCGCCCGGCGGCGGTGCTGGTTCACGATGGCGTGGCCGATCTGGTTCAGCGGCGCGAGCAGCCGGAGGATCTGCTGCGTTTCGATGTGCTGCCGGCCCGGCTTGGCCCGGTACAGTGAGGAAGAGATGGCTCGTGGCCCTGCCCAGCCCCTCGTGCCCCTGTGACCCCCCTCGCTCCGCTTGCGCGGAGGCCACCCCCCCGTCGCCGTGCAGGCCCTCCCGAGCTGGCTGCAGAGTTTCGACTGGCGCCTGACGCTGGATCTACTGGCGGCCACCGCCTTGGGCCTGCTCGTGCTGGGCCGCGTCACCGAGCCCCGCAGTTTCTGGTTGCTGCGGGGCTATCTGTTTCTGGTGGCCCTGGCCTGGGTGGTGCAGCGCACCGCCATCCTGCCCCTCACCAGCAAGCTGGTGGATGGCCTGGTGATGGCCTGCAGCCTCGCCCTGGCGGTGCTCTGGCAGGGGGAGCTGCGGCGCGTGATGGAGCTGCTCGGCACCGGTCGCATCGGCACCCTGTTCGCCGACCGACGCCGTGATCCCCTGGCCAGTGGGGCCGTGAGCGTGCTCACCGAGGCCGCGGGTCGCCTCTCCCAGGCCCGACGTGGTGCCCTGGTGGTGCTGGATGTGGGCAGTGACCTGCGCCCGGAAGATTTCCTCAACCCCGGCGTCAAGCTCGATGCCCACCTCTCGGTGGACCTGCTGCTCAACCTCTTCGCCGTGGATACGCCCTTGCACGATGGGGCGGTGCTGGTGCGCAAGAACCGCATCGTGGCCGCCGGCGTGATCCTGCCGCTCTCCCGCCAGGGCCTGAACCGCTACGGCACCCGCCATCTGGCGGCCCTGGGTCTCACCGAGCGCTACGACCACTGCCTCTGTGTGGTGGTCTCTGAGGAGACCGGCACCCTCTCCCTGGCCTGCCAGGGGCGGCTGGAGCGGCCGATCACCAGCAGCCGGCTCCACGATCTGCTCACCGAGTCGCTGGCCGGCGCGCCGGCGGGTCGTAGCGTGGCCACGGACCCGCCGGAACCCCGCGGATGAGTCGCGCACTGGCGACCACACCCTCGCTCTCCCGAGAGCCGCTGCCACCCCAGCTGGATCCGGAGCGCCTGCCCGCCCACGTGGCGGTGATCATGGATGGCAACGGCCGCTGGGCCCGGCAGCGGGGCCTGCCACGGGTGATGGGCCACCGGGCTGGGGTGGAGGCCCTCAAGCGCACGCTGCGGCTCTGCAGCGACTGGGGCATCGGTGCCCTCACCGCCTACGCCTTCTCCACCGAAAACTGGACCCGGCCGGGCGAGGAGGTGACCTTCCTGATGACCCTGTTCGAGCGGGTGCTGGCACGGGAGCTCGAAGGGCTGATGCGGGAGCAGGTGCGCATCCGATTCCTCGGCGACCTGGAGCAGCTCCCCCAGGGCCTGCAGCAGCTCATCGCCGATGCCACCGCCCGCACCGCCGCCAACAGCGGCATCCACTTCAACGTCTGCACCAACTACGGCGGCCGCCGGGAGCTGGTGCGGGCGGCCCGGCGGCTCGCCGAGAAGGTGGCCGGCGGTGCGCTCGATCCGGCGTCCATCGATGAGCAGTGCTTTGCCGCCGAGCTGCACACCGCGGGCGAAGTGGACCCCGACCTGCTGATCCGCACCAGCGGCGAACAACGCATCAGCAACTTCCTGCTCTGGCAGCTGGCCTACGCCGAGCTGCACATTACGGATGTGCTCTGGCCCGATTTCGATGCCGCCGCCCTGATGGCGGCTCTGGTGGATTACCAGGGCCGTTCCCGTCGTTTCGGAGGCGTCGACCCCATCCAATGATCACCCGTCACGACTGGACCCGGGAGGAGATCCAGAGCCTTCTCGATCTCCCCCTGGTGGATCTGCTCTGGCAGGCCCAGCAGGTGCATCGCATCGCCAACCCGGGCTACCGCGTGCAGCTGGCCTCCCTGCTGAGTGTGCGCACCGGCGGCTGCGAGGAAGACTGCGCCTACTGCCCCCAGTCGATGCACCACAGCAGCGATGTGGGCGATCGGCCCGAGTTGGCCGTGGAGCCGGTGCTCGCCCGCGCCCGTGCCGCCCGCGACGCCGGTGCCCATCGCTTCTGCATGGGCTGGGCCTGGCGGGAGATCCGCGATGGCGCCCCGTTTGACGCGATGCTGGCGATGGTGCGCGGGGTGCGGGAGCTGGGGCTGGAGGCCTGCGTCACCGCCGGCATGCTCACCGACCAGCAGGCCCAGCGCCTGGCGGAGGCGGGCCTGACCGCCTACAACCACAACCTCGACACCAGCCCCGAGCACTACGGGAACATCATCTCTACGCGCACCTACCAGGAGCGGCTGGAGACGCTGGAGCGGGCCCGACGCGCCGGGGTCACCCTCTGTTGCGGGGGCATCATCGGCATGGGCGAGAGCCTGGCCGACCGGGCCTCCCTGCTGCAGGTGCTCGCCGGCCTCGACCCCCACCCCGAGAGCGTGCCGATCAACGCCCTGGTGGCGGTGGAGGGCACCCCCCTGGCGGAGGAGCCGCCGATCGATCCCCTGGAGCTGGTGCGGATGGTGGCGGTTGCCCGCATCCTCATGCCCCACAGCCGCGTGCGATTGAGCGCCGGCCGGGAGCAGATGAACCGCGAGGCCCAGATCCTCTGCCTGCTGGCGGGGGCCGATTCGATCTTCTACGGCGAAACCCTGCTTACCACCGGCAATCCCGATGTGGCGGCTGACCGGGAGCTGCTGGCGGCTGCCGGGGTATCCGGCTGGGAGGAGGCCGTGGCCGAGGGGGTTCGGCGGGAATGCCGCAGTTGATGGCGGAGCCCCCAGCCGCCGCGTCTTCCGTGCAGGTGGCGGCCTTCTACCGCTTCAGTGCCATGGCCGATCTGAAGGCCCTGCGGGAGGAGCTGCTGCAGCTGGCGGGGGCGGTTGGCGTGCGGGGCACGATCCTGCTGGCCGAGGAGGGCGTGAACGGCACGATCAGCGGGCCGGAAGAGGGGGTGCAGCAGGTGCTGGCGCGGTTGCGCCGCTGCCCGGGCCTGGCGCCGCTGGAGGCCAAGCTGAGTTGGGCGCCGCAGCAGGTGTTTCACCGGCTCAAGGTGCGGCTCAAGCGCGAGATCGTCACGATGGGCTGCCCCACGGTGAAGCCCGCCGAGCAGGTGGGTACCCCCGTGCCGCCGCAGCAGTGGGATGCGCTGATCGGCGACCCCGACACCCTGGTGGTGGACACCCGCAACCGCTACGAGGTGGCCATCGGCAGCTTTGCGGGCGCGATCGATCCCGGCACCGACAGCTTTCGTGAGTTCCCTGCGTGGGTGGAGCGCGAGCTGCGGCCGCTGGTGGCTGAGCGGCGGCCGAAGGCGATCGCCATGTTCTGCACCGGCGGCATCCGCTGCGAGAAGAGCACCGCCTATCTGCTGCAGCAGGGCTTCCGCAACGTGGTTCACCTGCAGGGCGGCATCCTGCGCTATCTAGAGGAGATGCCCGAGCAGGGCAGCGGCTGGCGGGGGGAGTGCTACGTCTTCGATCAGCGGGTGAGCGTGAACCACCGGCTGGAGCCCGGCCGTACCAGCCTCTGCCACGCCTGCGGCCTGCCGCTGGCACCGGAGGATCGCGAGCACCCCGCCTACCGGGAGGGTGTGAGCTGCCACCACTGCCTTGATCGCTTCAGCGAGTCCGATCGCGCGCGCTTCGCCGAACGGCAGCGGCAGATGGAGCGGGCCCGCGGCCGTGGCGAGTCCCACGTGGGGGCGGCGATGCCGCAGGGGTGATGGGGGATTCAGGAGCGGAGGTGATGGCGGTTCCAGCCGCGGCGGCGGTTCTCTTCAGCTTCCGGCGTTGTCCGTTCGCGATTCGGGCGCGGCTGGCCCTGGCGGCCGCCGGTTGGTTGCCGGGCCGGGATCTGGAGCTGCGCGAGGTGGCCCTGGCGGCCAAGCCCCCCGAGCTGCTGGAGGCTTCCCCGCGCGGCACCGTGCCCGTGCTGGTGGCGCCCGATGGCGGGGTGTTGGGGGAGAGCCTGGCGATCATGCAGTGGGCCTTGGAGAGCGCCGACCCCCACGGCTGGCTGGTGGGCTGGGACTCGGCGGCCCAGCAGGCGATGCAGGCGCTGATCGCCGAGAACGATGGCCCCTTCAAGCACCACCTCGATCGCCATCGCTACCCCGAGCGGTACGCGGGCGAGCCGGCCGGCGAACCCCGCGGCCAGGCCCTCACGATCCTGCACGCCTGGGACCGGCGGTTGCGACCCGGCGGCTGGCTGCTGGGGGATCGGCCGAGCCTGGCGGACTGGGCCCTGCTGCCGTTCGTGCGGCAGTTCGGGCTCAGCGAACCGCCGGGCTGGGCTGCGGCGGCCGGATTGGAGGCGCTGCAGGGCTGGCTGGCTCGCTATGGGGGATCTCCCGCCCTGGCGGCCGTGATGGAGCCCCCCTGGGGCCTGCGCCGCAGCTGGCGGTCGCCCCGCTGGATTTATCACCTGGCCCTCGCCGAAGACTGGCGTGCGGCTCAAGCCACCGGGGAGTACCGCATCTCTACCCGCGGCCTCACGCTGGAGCAGGTGGGCTTTCTCCATGCTTCCTATGCCCACCAGATCGCGGCCACCTACCAGCGCTTCTACGCCGACGCCGGCCCGCTCAAGCTGCTGATGATCGACCCGCAACGCCTCGCGGCCCTGGGGCTGCCGCTGCGGGCGGAGGCGGCTCCAGGCAGCGGCGAGCTGTTCCCGCATGTCTACGGTGCGTTGCCGGTGGAGGCGGTGCTGCAGGTGGAGGCCTATCCATGAGCGATCCGCAGGCTCCGCCGCCGGCGGTGCTGCCCAGCCTGGCGGCGATCGAGCAGCGCGCCGCGGCGTGGGATCTGCTGCTGCGGTTGCAGGTGCGGCAGCTGCTGGGGGTGCGCACGCTGCGGGTGGTGGTGGCCCGGCCTCGGCCGGGGCAGGCGCCGCTGCTGTTGGGGGAGCTCAAGGGCTGGGCGCTGCCCCTGGCCGATGGTCTGCAGCTCGACACGATGCGCGTGCAGGGCCCAGCCACCCAGGGCGTGGGGCCGCTGATCTGGGCCGCCACCTTCGCCTGGGCCCTGGAGGCCACCCCCTGCCGCCGCGCCCGCCTGCTGGCCATCCGCGATGGCGAGGCCCAGTACCGCCGCCTGGTGCGCTATTTCCAGCGGCTTGGCTTCGAGCCGGTGCGCGAGCTGGGCGCCGCTGCCGCCGACCTGCCGCTGCGATTGCTGTGGGGGGGCTCGGGGCTGTTGATGCGGGGGGAGTGCGCGGAGGGCCTGGGCCGGGCCTGGACCCAGCTGGATCGGCTGTGGCCGGAGAGCTGAGCGATTGCCACCCGCCTGCCGCGACGCCAGCACCGGCGGTCTCTACGGCTGGATGTTCTCAGGTTTCTCCGGAGGGAGTCTGTGGTTTCGTCAGCCCATTCCCCCAGCGGGGTCTCCCTGGTAACTGCCGTTGTGCTGAGCGCGGCAAGTCACCCGATGGCGGGCTGCATGGAACGCATCCGGGGGGCCTGCATGGGTTGCATTTTAGTGACTCCGGCTGGCCGGAAAGATGAATAGCATGGTGCTTTTCTATGGGAGCAGAGGGGAAATTAAAGGAAGAAAAGTAGGGCAGGAAGTCGGCGAAACTTCTGTTCATGCGTGCCCAGGTCAGTTGATAAGGTCAGTCGATAAGGTCAGTCGATGAAGGCAGCCGATTAGGGCGGCTGAGAATGGTTGAAATCCTTTCTGCCACTGCGGGGTCTTGGCAGGGTCGGGAGATGCTCGCGGGGTTGCATTGTGCGTGCGTTCTGATCATTTCTTTGTCGATGGCGTCCACCGCAGAAGCCGCCTACCCTGGGGCAACTCCGATCCCAACCGCCGCCGATGCGCAGCACTTCCTTCGCCAATGGCGACTACATGCCCCTGCTGGGGCTGGGAACCTGGAAAGCAGCCCCCGGCCAGGTGACCAGCGCCGTGCGGGAAGCGATTCGGCAGGGTTACCGGCACATCGATTGCGCCAGCATTTACGGCAATGAGCCAGAGGTGGGCGCGGCAATCCGCGATGCCATCGCCAGCGGGGAGGTAACGCGCGAGGAGCTCTGGATCACCTCCAAGCTCTGGTGCAACAGCCATGGGCGGGAGAACGTGGAGCCGGCCCTGCGCCGAACCCTTGCGGATCTGGGCCTCGAGTGGCTGGATCTCTACCTGATCCACTGGCCGGTGGCGATCGACCCTGCCGTGGGCTTCCCCACCTCCGCCAGCGAGGTGCTGCCCCCCTCGCAGGAAGGGCTGCGTGCCACCTGGGAGGGGATGGAAGCCGTCCTCGCTGCCGGGCTGACCCGCCACATCGGCGTGAGCAACTTTTCGATCCGCAAACTGCAGGACCTGCTCGAGCACGGCCGTATCCGGCCGGAGGTGAACCAGGTGGAACTCCATCCCCTGCTGCAGCAGCCGGAGCTGGTGGCGTTCTGCGGGGCGGAGGGCATCCACCTCACCGCCTATTCCCCGCTCGGCTCCGGCGACCGGCCCGCCCACCTCAAAGCCGCCGATGAACCCGTGCTGCTGGAGCACCCCGAGATTGCCGCGATCGCCGCCGAGCACGGCTGCAGCCCCGCCCAGGTGTTGCTGGCCTGGCACCTGGTCCGCGGCATCTCCACCATTCCCAAGTCGGTCAGCCCGGATCGCCTGCGCGAGAACCTGGCGGCGGCTTCGATCGACCTCAGCCCTGCCGATCTTGAACGCATCACCCCGCTCGATCGGGGCGTGCGGCTTGTGGATGGCTCGTTCTGGCTGATGGAGGGCAGCCCCTGGACGCTCCCCTTGCTCTGGGATGGGCCCTGAGGTTCAACCGCCCGCGTGATAACTGCTGCGCACCAGCGGCCCGGAGCGCACATCCGCGAAGCCCAGCTCGCGGGCGATGGTGCCCAGCTCGTCGAACTCCTCGGGGGTCCAATAGCGGGCCACCGGGATGTGGGCCAGGGAAGGCCGAAGGTATTGCCCCAGGGTGAGGCGTTGGCAGTCCACGGCGCGCAGGTCGCGCATCGCCTGCACCACCTCTGCCATGCCCTCGCCCAGCCCAAGCATCAGGCCGCTTTTGGTGGGGATCGAAGGGGCCATCTGCCGCGCTGCCACCAGCAGATCGAGGGAGCGCCGGTAGGTGGCGCCGCGCCGCACCTCCCCCTGCAGCCGCTCCACCGTTTCCAGGTTGTGGTTGAAGCACACCGGTTCGGCCGCCAGCACGGTGGCCAGGCGGCGGCGCTGGGCAGCGATCCCCTCGGCCTCGTCGCGGTGGCCGCCCCAGAAATCCGGCGTCAGCACCTCGATCGCCACCAGCGGGTTGCGGGCCCGGATCGCCGCCATCGCGCCGGTGAACAGGGTGGCGCCGTGGTCCTCCCGGTCGTCGCGGGCAACGGCGGTGAGCACCACGTAGCGCAGGCCGAGGGTCGCGACCGCCTCCGCCACCCGTTCGGCCTCCTCCGGATCGAAGGGGACCGGCGCCTGGCCCTTCTCCACCTGGCAGAAGGCGCAGCTGCGGGTGCAGATCGGCCCGCCCAGCAGGAAGGTGGCGGTGCCGGCGGCGTAGCACTCGCCCCGGTTCGGGCAGCGGCCCTCCTCGCAGATGGTGTGGAGCCGTTGGCTCTTCACCACCCCTTGCACGGTCTCCAGCGCCGAGGCGTTGCCCAGGGGCGTGCGCAGCCATTCGGGCAGGCGCTCGGCGGGTGGGATGGCGGAGTAGCGGGTGGTGCGGGAGGTCATCGGTGGGGGCTGTGGCTCATTCGATGGGGCGTCGGCTCATTCGACGGGACGGCGGCCTTCCAGGGCCCGCGCCAGGGTGACCTCGTCGGCATATTCCAGCTCGCTTCCCATCGGCAGGCCGTAGGCGATGCGGCTGACGGTGGTGAAGGGGCGCAGCAGACGGGCCAGGTAGAGGCTGGTGGTATCGCCCTCCACGCTCGGGGTGAGGGCGAGGATCACCTCGCTGGCGTTGTCCCGGCTGACCCGCGCCACCAGCGGTTGGATCTGCAGCAGCTCGGGCCCCACCCCATCCATCGGGGAGATCAGGCCGCCGAGCACGTGGTACTGGCCGCGGAATTCATGGGTGCGCTCCAGGGCCAGCAGGTCGCGGGAATCAGCCACCACGCAGATCACGCCGGTGTTGCGTTCCTCATTGCGGCAGATCTCGCACAGGGGCTCGGCGGAGAGATGGAAGCAGCACCGGCATTGGCCCACCTGGCTGCGGGCCGCCAGCAGGGCATCGGCAAAGGCGCGGATCTGCTCCTCCGG
>JBKDOZ010000175.1:0-7870 GCA_046342735.1 Synechococcaceae cyanobacterium | reverse complement strand
CCGTTGTCCCGGTGTCGAGGCGGTGTGGGTGAGCCCTGGGAACGGCGGCACCCCTGAGATGGCCGGCTGCCGCCAGCTGGCCATCGCCGACAGCGACCCCGAGGCCCTGGCCGCCCTCTGTGTCCAGGAGGCGATCGAACTGGTGGTGGTGGGTCCGGAGGCACCGCTGGCGGCGGGTCTGGCCGACCAATTACGGGCCGCCGGCGTGGCGGTGTTCGGCCCCGGCGCCGACGGGGCCCAACTCGAAGCCAGCAAGCAGTGGGCGAAGGCGTTGATGCAGGAGGCCGGCATTCCCACCGCCGGCTACTGGCCGGCCGACCGGCTGGAGGATGCCCTGGCGGTGCTGCAGGAACAAGGCCGGCCGCTGGTGGTCAAGGCCGATGGCCTGGCCGCCGGCAAGGGGGTCACCGTGGCCTCCAGCGTCGCCGAGGCCGAGGCGGCGATCCGTGCGGTGTTCGACGGTCGCTTCGGGGCTGCGTCGCTGGTGCTGGAGGAGCGGCTGGAGGGGCCGGAGGTGTCGGTGTTCGCCCTCACCGATGGCCACGCCACCGTGCTGCTGCCCCCCGCTCAAGACCACAAGCGCATCGGCGAGGGCGACACCGGTCCCAACACCGGCGGCATGGGCGCCTACGCACCGGCGCCGCTGCTCGATGCGGCGGCCCTGGAAGACGTACGCCAACGGGTGCTGGAGCCCACCCTCGCCGCCCTGCGCGCCCGCGGCATCGACTACCGCGGCGTGATCTACGCCGGCCTGATGCTCACCGCCAGCGGCCCCCAGGTGATCGAGTTCAACTGCCGCTTCGGCGATCCGGAGTGCGAAACGCTGATGCCCCTGCTCGGACCGGAGCTCGCCGCCGTGCTGCGGGCCTGCGCCGAGGGCCGTCTGGCCGAGGCACCGACGCTCACGATCCTGCCGGGTTGCAGCGCCTGCGTGATCGCCGCCGCCGAGGGCTATCCGGGCGAGGTGCGGCGCGACGACCCGATCACCGGAACGGTGACGAACGGCGACCATCTGCAGCTTTTCCACGCCGGCAGCCGCCGCGACGCCGATGGCCTCTGCCGCACCGCCGGCGGCCGGGTGCTGGCGATGGTGGCCCAGGCCGACGACTTCGACTCCGCGTTCACACGGGCCTACGAAGCCCTGGAGCAGGTGCGCTTCCCCGGCATGACCTTCCGCCGGGACATCGGCCACCAGGTACGGCGATGACCAGCGGTCCGAGCCTGCCGCTGCAGGCCCCCCCCACCCCCAACCGGCCGCCCCTGGCGGTGGCGATCGACTGGCGCAGTCGCCTGGCGCGCTGGTGGGCGGAATTCAGCCTGCAGACCAAACTGCTGGCGGTGGCCACCTTGGTGGTGAGCCTGCTGATGACGGGCATCACCTTCTTCGCCCTCAACGGCATCCAACAGGACGTGCGCCTCAGCGACACGCGCTACGCCCGCGACCTGGGGCTGCTGGTGGCGGCCAACGTCAACCCGCTGGTGGCTCGCGGCGATGACCGGGCCCTGGCGACCGTGGCGGAGCGTTTCTGGTCGTCGAGCCGCAGCCTCCGCTACATCGTCTTCGCCGACGCCGAGGGGGTGATCTACCTCGGAATCCCGATGGGCAACGGCATCGCCTCCCAGGGGCAGGACCAGCTGCTCAGCCGCCGCCTGGAGCTGCCGCCCGACCTGCAGAAACGCCCCGACAATCCGCTGATCCGCCAGCACCTCAGCCCCGACGGCCAGGTCACCGATGTGTTCGTGCCCCTGGTGGACGGCGATCGCTACCTGGGGGTGGTGGCCCTGGGCATCAACCCCAACGAAACCCTTCTGGCCAGCTCCGCCCTCAGCCGCGAGGTCACCGTGGCGGTGTTCATCTCGATCTGGGTGCTGGTGATCCTGGGCTCGGTGTTCAACGCCCTCACGATCACCCAGCCGGTGAAGGAGCTTCTGCGGGGGGTGCGCCGGGTCGCCGGCGGCGACTTTGCGGCCCGGATCGCGCTGCCGGTGGGGGGGGAGCTGGGGGACTTGCTGGAGGGGTTCAACACCATGGCCTCGCGGCGGGAGGCCTACGACGAGGCCAACATCGAGGAGCTGCAGGCCGCCCAGGTGAAGCAGCAGTCCCTGATCGCCACCATGGCCGATGGCGCCGTGCTGCTCGATGAGGAGGGGCGGATCGTGCTGGTGAACCCCACCGCCCGCCGGCTGTTCCGCTGGGAGGGCCGCAAGCTCGACGGCAGCGATCTGGAGGGGCAGCTGCCGGATCGCCTGGCGATGGAGCTCCACCCGCTGCTGAGCGCCCTGATCGCCAGCGAACGCGACCTGGCCGACGTGCGCTGCAGCCTGGGGGAACCGTCGCGGACCCTGCGCATCGTGCTGCAGTCGGTGCGGGACGCCAGCGGCGAAACCCTCAAGGGCATCGCCATGACCATCCAGGACCTCACCCGGGAGGTGGAGCTCAATGCCGCCCAGGGCCGCTTCATCAGCAACGTCTCGCACGAGCTGCGCACGCCGCTGTTCAACATCAAGAGCTACGTGGAAACCCTCCACGATCTGGGCGACCACCTCACCGAGGAGCAGAAGCGGGAGTTCCTGGCGATCGCCAACGCCGAAACCGACCGCCTGACGAGGCTCGTGAACGACGTGCTCGATCTCTCGCGGCTCGAATCCGATCGCGTGTGGGACTTCGAGCCGATCGAGGTGGCCCCGGCGATCGAGCAGACCCTGCGCACCTATCGCCTCAATGCCAAGGACAAGGGGGTGGAACTGCAGTTGGAGGCCGATCCCCAGCTGCCGCGGGTGATGGGCAACTGGGATCTGCTGCTGCAGGTGTTCGACAACCTGGTGGGCAACGCCCTCAAGTTCACCGCCCCGGGAGGGCAGCTGGTGCTGCGCGCCTATCCCTGGCCCGACCTCTGCCGCCTGGAGCCCGGCACCGACACGGGCAACCATCCCACCTGCGCCCTCACCTCCCCCCTGCCCCGCCTGCGCATCGAGGTGGCCGACAGCGGCTACGGCATCTCCGAGGCGGATCAGGAACGGATCTTCGAGCGCTTCTACCGGGTGGAAAACGCCGTCCACACCGAGGCGGGCACCGGCCTGGGCCTCTCAATCGTGCGCGGCATCCTCGACAAGCACGGCACCCAGATCCGCATGGCCAGCGAGCCCGGGGTGGGCACCACCTTCTGGTTTGATCTCTCGCTCGAGCACGCCGACAGCGACGAATTGGCCCTGCAGGCCGAGCGCCGCGCCCTCAGCAGTGCAGGCTCAGATCCGGGCAGGCCCGCAGGCCGCCCTGTTTCTGCCGTGGCGCCGGCCAGCGAGTCGCCACATGGTGGTAGCTCACCGGCCGGGGCGTGAGCCAGAGCACGGCCCGCCGACCATCCGTGACGTAGGGATCGCCGGTGAAGTTGTGGCGCGGCCGCTCCAGCGGCGCGGCCCCCACACCCCCCACCAGCCCAAAGCGCTCCAGCGCCTCGGAGAAGAACAGATCCTGCAGCAGATACCAGCGGGTCTCATCCACATCCGGGTCGATGGCATGGGTGGTGAGGGTGCGGCGGGTGAGGCGCACGCCGATGTCCCGGCTGATCTGGCCCACCCACACCGGCGTGCCAGCCGCGGTCACCGGCGCCAGCCAGAGCCGCATGTGGTTGCGCTGATTCACGTCGCTGCGGCCCTTCTGCAGGGCGATGTCCTGACGGCGGCCGAACACCTGCAGCGGCGACACCGGGGCGTAGCGATAACGCCGGCCGAACAGGGCGGAGTGGATCGTCTGGCCGATCGAACCCAGCGTCAGCTGCTGGGTCACATGCCAGCCGCGCCGCGAGAGGGCGGGGAACACCGCCTCCGGCGGGCCCACCAGCACCACGTTGAGCGGATCCGCCGGGGTGCGGCCATCGCCCCCCAGGGCGCAGCAGGGAAGATCCTTCTCCAGCCAGGCCTTGAGCGCCTCGTCATCGAGGCGGGGGGCCGAGGCGCCCGGGGTCAGGGCGCTCCAGCGGGTGTGCATGAAATCGGTGCGCAGGCCGGGCACCGGCGCCAGGAAGGAGAAGCGGCGCACCTTGCGGCGTCCGGCCCCCACCAGCTCGACGTTGGCGTACTTGACCCCCTCATCGAGATTGGTGAACACATAGCCCGAAACGCTGCTGCCCGGCTCAACGAAGGGGGGCAGGGCGAGGCGGAGCAGGTGCCGTTCGATGCGGCGGTTCCGATCGTCCGCCAGCCAGCGGCGCCCCTGCCAGGCCACCTCCAGGGGGGAGAAGTACTCGCTGTCGATCGTGATCGGCGGCAGGAAGTAGCGCACGTCCTCCCGGTTCAGCACCTTCACCCACACCGGCTGGATGCCACGGCCGGCGGTCTCGAAGCCCACCACCCGCCTGGCCTCCTCGGCCGAGAGGGCCGTGAGACTCACCCGCAACCCCTGCTGCACCTGGGTCTGGGCGCGCTGGAGCAACAGCCCCTCGGGCAGGCCGCGGGGCGCAAAGGGGGCGCGGCCCCGGATCCCTACCACCACCGCACCGACGGCGGCAGCGGCCAGGACGGGCAGCAGGAGGAACCGGAAAGGGCGCCGCTTAGGGATCATCGGCAACCCCGCGCACAATCCGCGCGAGGTCGGCCCGTTCATCGACGGTGATCCGATGGGGAACACCGCTGATGATGCGCTCGAAATTGGAGAAGGAATCCTTGATTTCCGGTCCGTTGCCGGTGATCACGAATTCGCGGATGCCCTTGTCGTGCCAGGAGCCACGCATCTTGAACACGTTGAGCGCCCGCGCCATCTCGCCGCGGATCTCCACGTACTGCAGGAGCAGGATCGTGTCGGTGATCGTGGAGATGTGGGAGTCGGTAATCGAATGGCTACCCATGAATTCCTCGGAGGTATTCGTGAAGAAGCCGGCGATCTCCTCCTGCTTGGCATAGCCGGTAACCCCGATCACGAACTGGCGGAAGGCGTTGTGGCTGACGCCTCGGGCCAGGGCCGAGAGCGAGTCGATCGCCATGCGCGAAGGCTTGAACTGGTTGATTTCCGTCTTGATGATCTGCAGGTGATCCTCCAGGCCGGTGGATTCCGGATAGGCGCAAATGATTTTCAGCAGACCATCCTGCTCCATCTGCTCAAAATCGATGCCCCAGCTGGTGCCATTGCGCAGCAGCTGGGCCCGCGATTCCTCATAGGCAAACAGGATCGCCCTCTCTTTGCTGCGGCAGGCGTCCTCAATGAATTTCGACACCAACAGGGTTTTGCCGGTGCCGGTGGCACCGGTGGCCAGGATGATCGAATCCTTGAAGAAACCACCCCCGCACATCTCATCCAGCCGCGGCACACCCGAGCTCAGCCGCACATTGGAGCTGCGCTGGGTGAGGCGCATGGCACCCAGGGGGAAGATGCTCACGCCATGGGCCCCCATGGTGAACGGGAACTCCCCCTTCATGTGGGTGGTGCCACGCAGCTTGAGAATCTCCACGGTGCGCCGCCGCCGCTCCCCCTCCAGCACATTGCGCAGGATCACCACGTTGTCGGACACGAATTCCTCCACGCCGTAGCGGGCAATCGGACCATATTCATCAATGCGCTCGGTGGTCATCACCGTGGTGACCCCGATCTCCTTGAGCCGGGCGATCAAACGGAAGATCTCCCGCCGCACCACCGACACCGCGTCGTACTGCTGGAAGACGGCGGTGATGGAATCGATGGCTACCCGCTTGGCTTTGTATTTGCGGATCGCATAATTGATGCGCTCGATCAAGCCGGAGAGATCGAAGCTGCCCGCCACATCCTGGCCGTCGGGATCGGGGGAGGCATCGAGAAGGAAAAGCTTGTCCTGCTCCACCATCTCCTGCAGATTCCAGCCGAAGCTGGCGGCATTGCGCAGAATATCGAGAGGCGATTCCTCAAAGGTAACAAAAATGCCCGGTTCGTTGAACTGGCGAATACCGTTGTAGAGAAAGTTCAAGGAGAACACCGTCTTACCGGTGCCCGATGTGCCCGAAATCAGGGTGGCACGCGCCACCGGCAGACCGCCGTGACAGATGTCATCGAAGCCCTCGATGCCGGTGGGCAGCTTCTGCACCTGCATCAATGTGCTCGGGGAGGCGTTGCTGGCCAGGCTGGGATCCTGCATCGAACGGTCGCTTCGGAGGGGCGGGGGCGGAGTGAGGGAGGAAAGAGGGGCGAGGGTGGGAAGCTGTGGGGAACAGCGCCGGGGGTCAGGGACTGCTGGAGGATGCGCCCATGGGCAGACCGGGATCGATGCTGGGATCTAGATCACCATCGGGATCCGGATCGAGGGCCTGGTGCATCGCCTCCTGCTCTTCGTCGCGGCCGAAGCCCTCTTCACTGAGCTCTTCGTAGAGCAGATCGAGGCCGATCAACACCCGCTCGCGGTCGGAGAGATCGCCGATGATGCGGCGCACCGGCGGCGGCAGGATCTTGGCGAGGGTGGGGGTGGCAAGGATCTTGTCCTCCTCAGCCAACTGGGGGTTCTTGAGCACATCGATCACCTTCAAGGCATACACTCCGCGAAACTCGGTTTCGAGGATGTTGCGCAGGGTTTTGAGCGCTCGCATCGAGTTCGGCGTGTTGCCGGCGACGTAGAGCTTGAGGATGTAGGTCTTGCGGGGGGGCATCTCAGCTGCGCTCCGAGGTAAGGAGGCCGGCACCATCGCGGGAGTCTTCGAGCTCGGCCGCAAGGATCGGCAGGTCGGGGGGGATGGAGCGGCGATACATCTCGCAAAGGTGTGCCATCACATCGAGCAAGGCGAGGCGATAATCCTGGAGGAAATCATTCTTGTGACCTTCCAATTTTAGCTGCTTCCAGAAGCCATCAATCAGATTCATGTGAATCTCCACAGCATTGGTGATCGGCAGATCCGCGAAGAATGCGGTGTTCACAAAACTCTCCAGCGCCTGGTTGGCCGACGCCGGGTCGCGGAAGTAGCTGATCAGCAGATCGCGGTAGGTGCGTGTTAAGGAGCGCAGCAGCTCCTCGCGGTCGGCCTCCGAGAGATGGCGCAGGAACCGGGACGGGTCGCGCTTGTAGTACACCCCGAGGTAGCCCAGCCGCCCCTTCAGCCGGTTGGCCAGCTTCCAGCGGTCCGCCACCCGTGGGGGGGAGCCCGGCGCCGGCCCGCCGTTGTGCATCAGGCCGCGCCGCAGAAAACGAGAGAGGGCCGCATCGAGGCTGTAGCTGAGCTGCTCCAGCTGGTCGGGGGGGAGGTGCACCTCCGCGTCGTGGTACTCCTCCTGGCCGGTGACCTCGCCGATCACCACCGCCGGCAACAGCAGGCCCATATCCCCGAGGGCACGGAAGCTGGCGGCCGGCACCACACCCTGCTCGAGGAGTACCGCATCAAAGTCCTCGCGACGGCGATCCAGGGTTCCCACCGGGTCGTCGCTCGGATCGAGGGCCTCGAGCTGGTAACGGCCACCGCGCAGCCACTGTCCGCAGACCTCGGCAAGCCGGGCATCGCGGATCAGGGCAGCGATCGTCAGGGCCGGATCTTGCATCACACGCGCAAAGGTCGCCCCACGCGGAGCTGACCGCATGTTGACGAACGGGAGGCCGAGAAGGGAGGATCTCTGTTTGTCTTTCGATTGCGTGAGACCAGGCCCAATGGTGGGGAGAAAGCTCCCGCCAGCCTGGCCGCGCCCCCTGAGCCCATGAGTGCCACCCCCACCAGCGCCAGCGCCCCTGCGGCAGCCGCCGCCAGCGCCCCTGCGGCAGCCGCCGCGAGCGCCACCGCCGGCGAAGCCACCGACGTCTACGCGATCGTCGAGGCCTCCGGCCAGCAGTTCTGGCTGCAGCCCAACCGCTACCTCGACATCGACCGCCTCGCCGCCGAGGTGGACAGCACCGTGACGCTAGAGACCGTGCTGCTGGTGAAGGACGCC
>JBKDOZ010000174.1:0-4703 GCA_046342735.1 Synechococcaceae cyanobacterium | reverse complement strand
TGCTCTGAAAGATGCCCGTATCCACCTTGGTGACCGGCCCCACGCTGGCCCCGGCCTCGGCGGCGATGGCCCGGGCGCGGTTGCGCGCATCGCGGGTGGCCTTCGCCAGCATGTCCACCCGCTTTTGCGAGAGTTTGGTGTAGGTGTAGGCAGGCGGATTGATGGTGAGCGGCACGCCCTGGCCGATCAGTTGCCCGATCTCCCGCGAGATGGCCGCGATCTTGTCCACGGCGGGGCTGCTGATCTGAATCGTCTGGCGGGTGGTCCAGATGGTGGTGCGCAGGTCGCCGCTGCGGGGATCCCGGAATTCTTCCTTGTCCGACTTCACGGCCTCCAGCTGCCATTCGTCCGGGCCGATGCCGCGGGTCGTGAGGAAGGCGGTGGTCTGCTGCACCGCGGGCTGCAATTGCTGATAGGCCAATGGCTGGCTGGGGGCGCTCTGCTTCACCTCCACCGACCAGTCGACGAAATCGCTGCGAATCCGCTCGGTGCTGGCACCGGTCACCGTGATTGCGTTGGTGGCCGAGCGGAAGCCCTTCACAATCACCGAGCTGGCGCCGATCAGCCCGGCACTGAGCACCGCCATCGCAAACACCAGCGGAGGCGTGCGCCGCAGCCACTCGCCCAGAGCCTGGGGGGATGGAAGCTGGGCGCGGGGGGAGGGCATGGCGGCGTGGGGCGGAAATGGCGGGCTTCCGTAGTATGGCTGGCGAGGGAGGAGTGGGCCGTGAAGTTTGTGCACCTGACCGAACAGCCACTGATTTCGCGCATCAGAATCAGTGGTATTCGCTGTGGCAACGGCCGGCGTGGTAGGGGTGTCTATGCGGTACCCCTCATGCAGATTCCTCGCATTTTCTACCGCGAGGATGACCCCCACCTTCCCGCCGATCCGATGTCGTCCACCAAGCTCTGGAGCTGGCTGGCTGGCAGAGACTGGCATCGCCATCTCGCCGCCGTTGTGTTTCGGGCAACCCCAGCCCAGTGGCCCGCCAAGCTGTATGTGGAGATAACCAAGGAAGTAGGCACTGGCTGGTTGCAGCAGGTTGACTCGCGCGAAGTCTCCGTCGCAGAAAGCCACCTGCAATTCACCCGCCAGGCGCATGCCGATGGCTTTCGTCCAACTCTTAAGCTTGAGGTCCACAGCGAATCCGGCCTGGGGATGGTGATGCATGCTCTGCATGCCAACGGCCAGACCGTTTGGGATGACAACAATGAAGGCATCGAGATTGTTTTCCCCAATCCCATCCCAGCACGCGCGATTGTGAGGGTGTTTCCTCTCTACCGCAGCAACAAGCGGTTCAAGCAGATCGAGCGGCAAAGGCGGCTCGAGGAATGAGGGCGTCGCATCGTTTCTCCCCCCGATCGATTCGGTTCTCCCCCCGATCGATTCGGTGCTCCGAACCTCGGTGGTGGGGACCGAATCAAACGGTACGGCTCGCCCCTCTCCCTCGGTAGCCCCGGCCCGCAACAGTGATCGCACCGGGGCCGACCGGGACCCACGTCCAGCACCCCGCCAGCCCAACTCTTGCCATCGCCACCATGTTGACCCTCCGTTCTTCCTCTCCTTTCGATCTCTTCGATCGCCTCGAGCAACAGCTCTCCCAGCAGCTGCAAACCGCCGAGCGGGTTCCCGCCGCCGAGGTGCACGACTCCGCCCATGCCTATGAGGTGGTGTTGGAACTCCCCGGAGTCGATAAGGCCGCCATTGAAGTGAAGGCCACCGATCGCACCCTGCTGATCAGCGCCGAGCGCCGTAGCCCTGCCTCCGAGGAGGACAGCCCCGCCAGCAATCCCCTGCTGAGCGAATTCCGCTACGGCACCTGGAGCCGCAGCTTCCGCTTCCCCCAGCCGATCGTGCGCGATCAGCTGCAGGCGGTGTATCGCGACGGCCTGCTCACGGTCACCGCCCCCAAGGCGAACACGGTGAGCAGCGTGACGGTGAACGTGGAGAGCTGAGCGATCCGTTTCCTTGCCCCCGGCCCAAACCGGGGGCTTTTTACTGGGCCCTCCCGGGCAGGACGGGGCGTAGCGTCCAGGGGGCGGCCATGCCGCAGCATTCCCAGGAGCCTGCTCGCCGCCCCCATGACCTCCCCCCTGTCCCCCTGGCTCACGGACAGAGCGCTGACGGCGGATGACTGGCTCTTGTTGTTGCATCCGGCCCTGATGATCCTGTTCGTGTACCCGGTGGTGGGGGCCACGATCCGGCTCGGGATTCTCGTGCGCGAGCGCCGCCTCGACCTCAACCCGATCGCTGCCACCGTGCCCGCCGAGCACGTGGACCATGGACGGTGGGTGACAACCGGTGCGGTGCTGGCCTCCCTTCTGGCCTTGGCCGCCAACCTGATGCGGGCCAGGGCTTCCGGCGACATCGGGGGGGGAATCGCCGGGGGTGGGGATTCGGCTTCGATGGTGGCCTTGGCAGCCCTGACCCTCGCCAGCTGCCTGGCCCTGTGGCGGGTACGGGGGGCCAGGGCTCGGGCGTTCTGCGCCCTGATCAGCGCCGTGGGCCTGGCGTTCCTGGCAGTGCAGCCCCCCCTGTGGTTCCAGGGCGTGAGCCCTTTTACCCGCTTGTGGGGCTCCCACACCTGGGGAGGGATTCTGTTGGTGTCGCTGTTGCTGTTCGCCATGGCGGCCGCGCCCGAGATCCGCAGCCGTCCCGCCTGGCGTCAGCTGCATACCGCCGCCGCCTTTCTCACCGCTTTGTTGCTGGCGGTGCAGGCAATCAGTGGCAGCCGCGATCTGATGGTGATGGGCCTGGGGACGCGCTGAACCAAAAGGTCGTCTGTCTGGCCTGTTGGGCTTGGTAGGTTCACGCCCTGCGCGTTCCCTCTGCCTGCTGCGGCCCGTGCCTGTTCCGCCATCCGCCAGCACCTCCCGGGATCGCGCCGCCGCCCCACCGGCCGGTCCTCTCGCCTGGCTGCTCCCCTCCCTGATGCTGGGGATCGGGCCAGTGATCCACTCCCCCGCCGTGCAGGCCATGGCCTCCGCTGCGCCGGGCACCCCTTCCCAGCCGCGCCCGGAGAGCAGCGAGGCGCTGGCGGCTGTTTCTCCCTGGAGCCTGCCGCAGAGCTATCCGCTCCAGCGGCGCCCCCTTCCCGGCCTGTATCGCCCCAGCGCCGAATGGATCGGCAGGCTCCTGCTCCCCACCGCGGCCGAGGTGGCCGACCCCCAGGCGCCGCGCGGGGACTGGGTCTGGATCGTGCTGGAACAGGCGCCCAGCGGGCAGCAGGCCCTGCTCGGCCGGCGGTTGCGGTTGCGCTGGGAGGATCGCCCCCCATTGCGCCGACTGGTGGCCACCGTCACCACCCCGGTCACCCTGGGGGAGGCGGCGCGCCAGGCGGAGCGAGAGGCCAACGTGATCCCCACCCGGCTCGATGGGCGGCGGGTGGGCCCCCTGCAGTCGCTGGCGGGATCCCGGCCCCGTGACGACCTCACCGCCGCGCTGGAGGATGTGACGGTGCGCGGCGAGGAGCTGCGCATCGGCCTGCCGCCGGTGCAGATCCATGGCCGCTGGCAGGCCCTGGTGACCGTGCTCGGACCGGCAGCGGGGGAGGATCAGCTGCGGGTGCGCCACTTCCAGCCCGCCAGCGGTCGCTTCGATGGCCAGGAGGAGACACTCCGCATCCCCAGCCTGCCGCCGGATCGCTTCGGCCGACGCCTGATCGATCCGGCCGGGCTGGCCAGCTCCCCCCTCAACGCCCGGGGCTGGGTGATCCAGGGATCGCCGGCCACGGATGGGGTCTTCACCGTGCAGGCGCTGATCCCCCAGGCGTATCTGGAGGTCGACCCGCAGCGGGTGGTGAAGGGCAGCGCCGCCAGCCAGGCTTTTGTGCGCGACGAAAACTGGAGCGACCCCCAGCGGCAGCGGGGCAGCCTGCACAGCACCCTGCTGCTGCCCACCGAGAAGGCGCCGCCCCGCTGGGCGATGGGTGAGCGAGCCCTGTTGATGCATCTGTTCGGCGGCATCGGTGGCGCCGACGGCGAGGCGGTATCGCTGTGGACGGTGACGGGCCACTTCGCCTTCGGGGAAGCGCGGGTGGAACGCGATCCCTTCACGGGCCGGCCCCGGCTGAACCTGCGCTACCACCAGATCTACGCCACCAATCCCAATGGCATCGTTTCCGGCAGCCAGGATTGGAGCGCGTACGCCGGCAGCCTGCAGCGGGGATGGATCGGCTTGCGGCCGTTTTCCGATGTGCTCGTGCCCATGGGTCCCCAGGTGCTCGATGCGATCGCCCTGCAGGCCGAGATCCTGGCGGCCCGCTACCGCAGTGGCGACGGCAGCGGCGTGGCCGTGGTGACCCCCTCCACCTCCTGCGTGCAGGATTCGGCCCAGGCCCTGTGGATCGCCATCCGCCAACTGCGGCAGGAGGGCGAGCGGATGCCGATGGCCCCCTTCGATCGGCAGCGCCTCCATGATCTGGGGGTCGCCTTGGATCGCCTGCTCAAGCCTTTCGGCCGCGTGCGCGGCGACTGGAACCGCAATGCCAGCAGCGCCCTGGCGACGGGCACCGGACCGGAACCACGGGATGGAGATCCGGCTTTCGAGGCCAGCCAGAGCCTCAAAGATGCCCTGCTGAGCTGGCGTTCGCTGTTGCCCCGCAGCGCCCACGATGAATTTGCCAGCGAGTTCCTGCGGGTGGGCTTGCCGATGCTGGTGTTGCGCCCCAACCAGATCCCCGGAGCCAATCCGCGTCAGGAGC
>JBKDOZ010000173.1:0-3181 GCA_046342735.1 Synechococcaceae cyanobacterium | reverse complement strand
TGTTGCCCGACACGGTGGGCACCGGCGGCGACAGCCACACCCGCTTCCCCCTCGGCATCTCCTTCCCGGCGGGCTCGGGGCTGGTGGCGTTCGCGGCCGCCATCGGCGCCATGCCGCTCGACATGCCCGAATCGGTGCTGGTGCGGTTCCGCGGCTCGCTGCAGCCCGGCGTAACGCTGCGCGATGTGGTGAACGCCATCCCCTATGTGGCGATCCAACAGGGCCTGCTCACGGTGGCAAAAGAGGGCAAGAAAAATGTGTTCAACGGCCGCATCATGGAGATCGAGGGCCTGCCTGATCTAAAGCTGGAGCAGGCGTTTGAGCTCACCGACGCAACGGCTGAGCGCTCCTGCGCCGGCAGCACGATCAAGCTGAGCGTGGCCACGGTGAGCGAATACCTGCGCAGCAATGTGGCGCTGCTGAAGAACATGATCGCCCGCGGCTATGGCGATGCCCGCACCCTGGCAAGGCGGATCCAGGCGATGGAGGCCTGGCTGGCCGATCCACAGCTGCTGGAGGCCGACGCTGATGCGGAATACGCGGCAATCATCGACATCGACCTCGATGCAATCACCGAGCCGATCCTGGCCTGCCCCAACGATCCCGACAACGTCAAAACCCTCAGCGACGTGGCCGGCGAGCGCATCGATGAGGTCTTCATCGGCTCCTGCATGACCAACATCGGCCACTACCGCGCCGCCGCCAACGTGCTCGAAGGCCAGGGGCAGAACGCCGCCCACCTTTGGGTATGCCCGCCCACACGCATGGATGAGGAGATGCTGAAGGAGGAGGGGTACTACGCGATCTTTGAGGCGGCGGGATCGCGCATGGAGATGCCGGGCTGTTCGCTGTGCATGGGCAACCAGGCGCGAGTGGACGACAACACCACCGTGTTCTCCACCAGCACCCGCAACTTCAACAACCGCCTCGGCAACGGCGCCCAGGTGTACCTGGGCAGCGCCGAACTGGCGGCCGTCTGCGCCCAGTTGGGCCGCATTCCCAGCAAGGACGACTACTTGGCGATCGCCGCCGCACGCATCGACCCCTTCGGCGAGCAGCTCTACCGCTATCTCAACTTCGACCAGATCGAAGGCTTTGGCGACAGCGGCCGCGTGGTGAGTGCCGAGGAGGAAGCGAAGGTGCTGGCGGGGGTGGTGGCGGAGGCATGAGCCCATCCCTGGAGAGCGAATTCAAGAAAGCTGCCGATCGCTACACCAAGAACCAACGACAGGGACTGATCGATAGGATCAGGCTTCCGGTAGCGGTATTGGGGAGAGCGGTAACGCATCTGAAGGCGACGCCACCAAAACATCTTCTGGGGTACGGTCTGGCAATCACAGCCTTGCTATACCTCGCAAAACCAGAAGCGTTTCGCAATTTCGGGCTTGGCCTGACAACGGTTCTCCTGCACAAGCCAACGCCAACTACGCAGCCGTCGCCGTGGCCATGGAGGGACCAGGAGGATCTCCATCCCCTGATAAAGAATCTTCCCGCCGATGCGGAGCGCTCGATCGACTCCGTAGCGGCCTACATTGCCGCACGGGAGCAGGATCCCTATCGCCAAGTCAAAGCCCTGCATGATTACGTGATCAAGCGGGTTTCTTACGACATGAATGTGCTGCGCACGGGCGCAAGACCACCCCAGGATGCCAAAACGGTGTTCCAAACCCGCCGAGGGGTATGCGAGGGATACGCCAATCTGTTCACGGCATTGGCGAAGTCGATGGGTCTGGAGGTAGCCACCATCGAGGGCAACATTCGCCGAGACCTGGCCCCCATCGACGACATCGCTCCTTGGCAAAGAGCGCAGGATGCCACATACGACTGGACCCTTCATGCCTGGAATGCCGTGAAGGTGAACGGCCAATGGCAACTTGTGGACACAACCTGGGACGACCTTGGCGAAGGGAGCTCCGCCGCGAACTACCGCGCGGCATACCTGATGCCATCTCCAGCGATGATGATAGCCAGCCATCGGCCCACGCAACCGGCGTGGCAACTCCTGGCGCGCCGAAAATCGAAGCAGGAGTTTGAGAATCAGCCCCTGCTCAAACCCGAGTTTTTCCGGGAAGGCCTGGTGCTCATTGCCCCAAAAATGCAGCAAACCACCGTGGGAGCCGAGGCATTGATCCGCATTCAGCAGCCCCGAGAGCAGCGAAGGCAGCAGGGAGGCAATTTGGGGGCACTCTTCATCACCAAAGCCGATGATTCGGTGTGGACGGCCTGGGGTTCCTTGCTGCAAGCAGCCGCCAAGAAGAATCAACAGCCAGGCATCTGCACAAGCGAGCAGGAGCCCATGGGCAGCCAGCTGATTACGTGCCGCTTCCCTACCCCAGGCAGCTACAAAGTTCTCCTATTCAGCGCCCAAATCACCCCAAAAGCTGAGAAGCCGAAGATCACTGATCTCGGCCTGCTCTCCTTCAAAGCCCGCTGAAGGGGCACCACTGGGGTCAATTTGGTAACAACCGCAACGAAATACCACGGAGGCTGGACAGACCCGAAACGCCGCCTACCGTCCGCCTGAGCTCTTTCTCCCCTTGCTCCCCATGATCCGACTCGCTCTGCTGAAGCGCGCCGGTCTGGCCCTGGCCACCGCCGGCGCCCTGACCCTGACCGCCTGCTCCCAGGCCCCCAGCGACACGGCGAAACAGGCCGGAGAGGCGATCAAGGACGGCGCCGCCGCCACCGGCGAAGCCATCAAGGATGGCGCCTCAGCCACCGGCGAAGCCATCAAAGACGGCGCCACCGCCACTGGCGATGCCGCCAAGCAAGCTGCCACCGCCACCGGCCAGGCCGCCCTCGCCCCGGCCATCAACCCGGTGCTCGACCTGCTGAACAAGAGCCAGGGCGACCTGAAGGCCGGCAACCTGGGCGCCGCCGTGACCGCCATGGGCGGTTTCCAATCGCTGTGGGAGAAGGCCTCGCCGGTGATCCAACCGCTGGCCGGCGATAAGTGGGGCGCGATCGACACCGCCGCCAAAACCGTGATCAGCACCTTCGGCGCTGGCGCCAAGCCCGACGCCGCCGCCGCCGGTTCGGCGATCACCGGCCTGCTCGGTCCCCTGAGCGCACTGGCGGGCAAGTGAGCCTGGGCGGGGGGCCTGCGCCAGAGTGATTGCAGCGCCGGCTCCCCTCCCCATGCCCACCCAAGAACTGGTCCAGCGGTACTACGGGCAGGAGC
>JBKDOZ010000172.1:0-10647 GCA_046342735.1 Synechococcaceae cyanobacterium | reverse complement strand
CATACGCTTGTTGCTGTCGGCAACCATCGCCGCGAGGGCGTCGATCTGGCCGGCATTGATGAATTCGCCGCGGGCGTCAGCCTGGGCAACAACCTTGGTGAAGGCGTCGAACATTGGGGATCTCCTGGTCTCGACGTGGGGGGTCGGGAGGGGTGGGATTGGGGTGAGGCCGCTGGAGGCGCCCGGCCAGTGCCGGGAAATTCCGAGCGCTCTCGGGTCAGTCGCCCCGACAGGGAGAGCGGTGGGCGATCCTGCCACTGGTGCGACCCAGGCTCGGGGCGTTCAGGGGAGGCGTGCCAGGCCGCGCGAATGACCAGATCATTGTGCTGGAGGGCACCGCACCGCCGTGAACGCACGTAACAAACGGTCACTGCCCCAGGGTGCCGCCTGCTCGCCCGCAAAAAAGCCCCCCTTGCGGGAGGCTGGAATGGTGTGTGGTCGCCGTGGAGGGGAAGGAAGGGGATGGGCGGAGCGATCAGCCCTCGCTCTGCTTCCGATTCTTGCGGGGGGCCGGAGCTTCCACAGCCTGGGCACCGCCGCCGCTCACCGCCACGTTGGTGATCTTGCCGCCGAGGCGATGCACCAGGCGCATCGTCTCATTCATGCGGGTGTAGGGAACCTGCATGACGCAGTCGGCGCTGCGGATGAAATCGTTGCGGGCAAGGCCGGTGACGGTGATCGTCACCTGGCGACCGCTCACGGAGCTGGTGCCTCGGGTACCTGCGGAAACCTTCATGGGACTGGCCGGAAAAGGGAGTGAGGGAATCGGTGGGGCTCAGTTGACCGGGGTCAGGCTGGCGATGCGGCCACCCTGGCGTTGCACCTGTTGCTGCACCTTGAGCAGCTGGTTGAAGGGAACAAACAACACGCGGTTGCTGCGCTTGTGCAGGCGGTAGTTGTTGAACCCCGTCACCTCCACCCGGAAGGTGCGGCCCTCCTCGCCGGCCCCGACACCCTGGCGGGTGACGCCATCGGCGGGTACGGCCCGGAAAGCGCTGCCCTTGGCGTTGGGGCTCACCACCGGCAGGGGTTGTTCCGCGTGTACGGCGGGATTGAGGCGTGACTGGTTGCGCAGGGCATCGCCGCGCACGGAGGCGCCAACCCCACGGGCCAGCTGCATCACATAGGAGAACTGCAGGCCCTGCTGGCCCACGGAATAGCCAAAGCCATGCACGTAGGGCACCGCTTCTTCACCGAAGCGCTCCTGATACTCCGCGCTGTCTAGGTAGGAATCGATTTCTGCGTCGTAGCCCTGCTCCTGCAGGATCGTGAAGTGGTGGAGCATCTCCGCCTTGTTCTGCGGCGCCCGGCCCAGCAGGTGCTTGAAGTTCAGCTCGATGAAGCGGTAGGCGTTGCAGTTCTCAAAGAACTTCGCCTTGTAGAGCCCGCTCTTGGCCACCTGACGCACGAACTCACGCACCGAGAGATACCCGCGCTTGAAGAGGGATTCGGGTCCCTGCAGACGCTCGCTGGCCATCACGTATTGATTGCCGAGCACCTGGCGGTACACGGCCCGGATCAGGGCCTGCTTGTCGTTTTCTGTGGCGTTCGCCCAGTTTTCCTTGTTGCGGGCGCTGGCGAAACGCTCGATGCCTAGGTAGGCAGCGTTGGCGAGAGTCATGGGCGGGAGCCTGGAGGCGGGGGTGGGAAGGACCCGACAGGACGCCGGGGGAGCGCTGCCGCTACGGGGGCTGGGCAGGGCTGAGATGGGGGGCGGAGCGTGGCGCAGGCCGCCCATTGCCAGCCGGATCCTATGGGGCTCTCCTGACACCAGCACCGCCCCTTCACAATCGTTACAACCAGACCGCACCGTTTGGTGCCATGGCCCCCCCTGGCGGCCGGGGGCAGGGTCGATACCATCCGGCCACCGCCCCTGTGCCGCCATGGCTGCCGATCCCACGATCCCCTTGCCTCATCGTGCTTCTGCCGCCAGCGACCCCAGCGGTGATGCCCTGGCCCGCCTCGCCGACCAGCTCCACGGCCTCTCCCGGCTGGCCGAGACCCTCACGATCCGGCTGCTGGAGCTCGAAGAGCGCCTGCAGGTCCAGCAGGAGCGGCTGGATCCCTTGATCGAGGCGGCCCAAAGCGCCGACCCCGCCCAGGCGGAAGCCCTCGATCTGCGGCTTGAAGAAACGGAAGAACGACTCGCCCAACTGGAGGCGCTGCTGCAGGGTGGTGCCACCCTGCGGGCCGTTCCCTCCTTTGGCTCCCGGGTGCGTGCCGATCGCCAGCCCTTTCTGGCGGATGGCTTGGCGGCGGATGACCAGGCGGTGGATGACCTGGCGGTGGATGGCTTCGAGGCGCATGGGATCGCGGCGCTGGACCCCTTCCCCGAGGAGGGCGAGCAGCCGTTCATGGATGAACGGGTTGCCTGATCGCCCGTCCCCGGGAGGACATGCAGCGGATCAGCCGGCGCCGCCCGTGCTGAGCATCACGGCGGCGGTGTAGATCACCAGGCCCGTCAGGGCGAAACCACCCGCGGTCACCAGGTTCTGCCAGAGGCGGCGCGCCAGGGGCGACGGGGCATCCGCGAGCCAGGCGGGGCGGGGCAGGGAGAAGCCGCCGGAGGGGGTCCAGGCGGTGCCGCGGCCGGCCGGGCTGCGCCGCGCTGTGACCTCGCGCCAGTAGGCGTCATAGCGGGGGGCCTGCTGGTTGAAGGGCATCGTGCCCTGGGCCCGACCGGCCAGGGTGCGTCCGCGCTGGAACGGCACCGTATCCAGCCCAAAGGCGTTGAGGTATTCCTCCGAATCCAGCAGTTGGTCGATCAGGCCGGGGAGCCCCCGCTGACCGATCACGATCGAGAGGGCGATGCGCTCGCGATCCCCATGCACCTCGCGCCCTAGAACGCGGCCGACGATCTGGTCGACCATGCGGGTGTTGCTGTTGCAGCGGTAGAAGTCGTCCCGGAACTTGCTGGAGAGCAGCAGACCACGCACGAAGTCGCGCACGGTGATCTGGGCGCTCCGCAGTTGGGATTCCAGGGCAGCGTCGCGGTCCACCTTGAAGGCGTGGAAGTAGATCTGCCGGTAGGCCTGCTCGATCAGATCGTCCACGCGGGCGGCGTTGCGGCCGATGCTCTGGGGCACTTGGCGTGGGGTCTCGTCGCTGCCCACGGCGAAGGAATTCACGCGGGCGTTCTGGCTGATTGGCGGCGAGGACAGCAGGGGGAGGCTCATGGGGAAGGTGCGGAGGGTGGCCCGATCGGCTCGGCGAAGGTAAGCCGTAAGCACCGATTCGTTCGCGTCCGCTCCCTACCTCGCCAAGGTCCGTTACGAAGCGCGCCGCTAACGATGGCCGCCAGGAGCTCCCTCGAAGGCCGCCAGCCATGCGTCGGGGATCTCGTGGCTGAAGTCGTCGGTGCGTTCGAATTCGAAGGGCCCGGCCAGGGATCCCCAGAGGTGTTCGTGGGTGGTCGGGTCGTGGCCCCGGTCAATCGTGCGCATCTGGTTGGGGAGGAGTTCCAGGCGGCTCACCAGGTAGGCCGTGCGCCCTTTGCGCTCCACCAGGCAGCGACAGCCCGGCTCCACCTCGCCGACGAAACCCTCCCCCTCCTCGCGCACCCGGTAGGTGCAGCCCTCCAGGGGCCGCAGGTCGGCGGCGTTGATGCCGGCTCGGCGATCGGGGTCATCGACGGAGCCCCAGAAGCGTTGGTCGTCGGCGATCGACTGGTTGTGAATGATCAGACCCTCTGGGCCCTGTTCGGCTCGCAGCACCCGGATCCGGTAGGGGGCGGCCGGATTGATGGCGTACGACTGCTCCAGCAGCAGCGAGCCGGGCGCCAGCTGCGGGAGGGGCCGCAGGCGCACCAGGATGTGCGCATAGAGGGGCGGGTTGTCGAAGGCCTGGGCCTGGTTGCTGAAGCCGCCGCTCAGCATCCGCACCAGCCGCGCAAGGGGAGTGCTCATCGGAGCAACCTACAAACCCAGCAGCCGGATCCGGAACTCCGCCACCTGCCGGGCCATGGCCGCGTTGGCCTGGGCGAAGGGGTGATCGGCGATCTGGCTCAACACGTCAACCAGCTTCTCCTCCCTGGCCGGGGCCCCCTCTGGAGGGAGCGGCTCCTGCCGCTTCCAGGCCTCATCGAAGGCGTGGGCAAAGCTGTCGGCGTTGTTGTACTGCCGGTCGGAAACGGGTTGGGGATCGGACATGGCCGCAAGCAGACCGCGGGTCGCGCGTGGTGGGCGCGAAGAGGAGGGGAGAACCCGCGGCTAAGCATGCCAGGACCCAGATTTGAACTGGGGACACGGCGATTTTCAGTCGCCTGCTCTACCAACTGAGCTATCCCGGCTTGTCGCCGAAGCGACGCCGAGATCTTAGATCACGGCCCACCCCGGAGCTGGGGGTGCGTGCCAGGCAAAGCAGCCCCTCCACCCGCCAGCCGCTGCCCCGCAGGGCTTCGGTCGCCGCGAGCGCAGTGGCGCCGGTGGTGAGGATGTCGTCCACGAGCAGCAGCGGCCTTCGCCGGGCCTCCCCCGCGCGGGGCGGACGCCGGCAGAGAAAGGAGCCGCGCTGGTTGGCGAAGCGCAGGCGGCGACCCAGGTGATGCTGGCCGAGCACCGGGTGCGCCCGTGCCAGCAGTGGGGCCTCGACAAGCCCGAGCTGCCGCGCCAGGCAGTGGCTGAGCAGGGGGGGAAGGGGGTTGCCCTGCCGCTTCCAGCTGGGCACCGGCACGAGCAGGGGGCGTTGCGGTGCGGGGGGCAGTCGTGGCTCCAGGGCTGCGACCAGGGCCGCCAGGGCTGAGGCTTCCGGTCGCTGACGCAGGGCGAGCAGTCGCCGCCTGAGGTTTCCCTCGTAGGGGCCGGCCGCCCACCAGGGCAGAGGCTCCTCGCCCGCGAGGCCCCGTGGGGGGAGCTGCAGGCGTTCGGCGCAAGCGGGGCAGGGGCGCGGGCGTGGCCCTGGGCTCTCCCGCCCGCAAAGGGCACAGCGGCAGGGCAGTAGCCAGGAGAGGAGCACGGAGGAGGCCGGAGGCCGGCTGCGGAGACCCCCTAAGGATTCCCCGGCAGCGCCCGCAGCATCGCCACCAAGGTGCGATGGGCGTCCTCACTGTCGGAGAGGCTGTGATCGAAGGGCACCTCAACCACCGCGCCGTCCACCTCCAGGCGCATCGCTTCGGAGCCCACCGCGAGCATGCGGGCGGTTCCGGCTTCGCGGGCGCCGCCGTAGTGCCGGGCGTAGGCGAGCACGGCCTCGGCGTGATCGTCGTTCATGTGTTTGCAGATCCGATCGCTCACGGCGGGGGTGAGGGGGTCGGCGGCCATGGGAGAGGGGCGGGATCGGGCCATTCTGCGGGCTCCGAAGGGCCCGATGCCCTCAGCTCGCCCCGAAACGCTGCCAGAGCAACAGGCCGAGGCGGAGGGCGCTGAAGCTCACATACCCCGCCAGAACGACGAACAGCGCCATCGATACGATCGTGCGCAGGCGTTCGTTCATCGCTCGGGCGGGGGAGGAGGGTTCGGTACCCCCATCCTGCCTGCCCCCAGGGTTTGCGCCGCCAGCCGTGCCATGCCGTAACTGGCCGTTCGCTGGGGCCGGCCCAGCACGGGCCTCTGGAGAACCCGTTGGCGCAGGGCCCGCCACTGGGGATTGCGGGCGCCACCCCCCACGCTGATCACCCGCCGAACGGGTGGCGCCCCCAGCTCCTGCAGCCGCTCCCAGCCGGCGCGCTCCAGTTCGGTGAGCCCCTCCAGCAGGGCCTGGAGGTAGACGGCATCGCTCACGGGCCGGGGGTCGAGCACCGGCTCCAGCTCGGGGTCGTCCCAGGGGAAGCGCTCCCCCCGTGCCGGGATCGGCCGCAGCTGGAGGCCGGTGGGTCGGGCGGGGTCGATCTGGCGGCTGAGCTCCTCCAGCTGGTCGGTGGAGAAGAAACGCAACAACACCCCGGCCCCTCCGTTGGAGGCGCCGCCCACCAGCCAGCGCCCCCCCACCCGATGGCAACTCACCCCGGGCCCCTGGATTGGGGCCTCCACGAACTGCTTGAGCACCAGGGTGGTGCCCAGCACGGTCACGCCGTCCCCTTCTTCGGGGGCAGCCGCCAGCACGGCGGCGTTGGCGTCCGTGCTGCCGGCCACCACCAAGGTGCCCTCAGGCAGCCCCAGGGCGGCGGCCGCCGCCGGGGCCAGGGGCCCGAGGCTTTCGCCGCTGTGGCGGATCTGCGGGAGGGCCTGGCTCCAGGCCTGATCCTCCAGGCGCCCCACCCAGCGGCGCCGCTGCAGATCCCAGCCCAGCCGCAGGTTGTTGCCCTCTTCGCCCCAGCGCCAGTCGCCCAGCAGCCAGCCCATCAGCCAGTCGGCCTGGTGCCGCAGCCAGAGCGGGCCTGGCTCGCCGGCCCTCCGGGCGGCCTCCAGGAGCCGCAGCGCCCGGGCCACGCTGCTGCTGGCACTGGCGGCCGGCCCCTCCAGCGCCAGCTCCGCCATCGCCTGTGCCTGTTCCGGGCAGGCCAGGCTGTAAGGAAGGGCCTGCCCGAGGTCGCCGCCCAGGAGGCTCCCGTCCGGACGGCAGAGCAACACGGTGCCGGAGGTGCCGTCGAGGGCAAGGGCGGCGACGCGCTGTCGCCTGGCCTCGGGCAGGCGACGCACCAGGGCCACCAAGCCCTCCCGCCAGCTGTTGGGGTCGGGGAAAGGGCCGGGATAGGGGGAGGCGAGCTCCTCAACGCGAGGATCGAGCGAATCGGTCGCCAGCCAGGAAAGACGCAGGCCGCTGCTGCCGAGATCGACGCCGAGAACGGCATCGGGCTCGGCAGCCGCGGAAGCGAGGGCGAGGGCCGTGCTCAGGCGGGGCTGGCGGCGGCGGTGCGTCCCGCGGTCGCCTGCTTGAGGGTCGCAGCGATGGCGTCCACCTGCTCCCAGGGGAGCTGGAGGTCGTTGCGGCCGAAATGGCCGTAGGCGGCCACGTCCTGGTAGAAGCGACCGCCGCGTTGCTGGGGCAGTTGGCGCAGCGAGAAGGTTTCGATGATGGCGCCGGGACGCAGGTCGAAATGCTCCTGCACCAGGGCGGTGAGGTCTTCGTTGCTGAGGGAGCCGGTGCCGAAGCTCTCCACCAGGATGCTCACCGGGCGGGCCACGCCGATGGCGTAGCTGAGCTGCACCTCGGCCTTGCGGGCCAGACCGGCGGCCACCAGTGCCTTGGCCACATAGCGGGCGGCGTAGGCGGCGGAGCGATCCACCTTGGTGGGGTCTTTGCCGGAGAAGGCGCCACCGCCGTGGCGGGCGTAGCCGCCGTAGGTGTCCACAATGATCTTGCGGCCGGTGAGGCCGGCGTCACCCTGCGGGCCCCCCACCACGAATTTGCCGGTGGGATTCACCAGGAATCGGGTGCTCTCCTCGCTGGGGCGCAGGGCGAGGTCAGCGGTGGCGGGCAGCACCACATGGGTCCAGAGATCGGCGCGGATGCGCTCCCGCAGGGCCTTCTCCTCGCTGATGCCGTCGATCTCAGCGGTGTGCTGGGTGGAGATCAGGATCGTGTCGATCGCCACGGGCTGGTCGTTCTCGTAGACCACGCTCACCTGGGTCTTGCCGTCGGGGAGCAGGTAGCCGAGGGTGCCATCGCGACGCACCTCGGCGAGGTGACGGGCCAGCCGGTGGGCGAGGCTGATGGGCAGGGGCATCAGCTCGGGCGTTTCGTCGCAGGCGTACCCGAACATGATTCCCTGGTCGCCCGCTCCCACCTTGTCCAGCGGATCGCCGGCGTGGTCATCGGCCTCATTCACACCTTGGGCGATGTCGGGAGATTGCTGGTCGAGGGCCACGAGCACGGCGCAGCTGTTGGCGTCGAAACCGCCGGCGCGGGCGCCGCTGTAGCCGATCTTCTCGATCACACCCCGCACCAGGCTGTTGAAATCCACCCGGGCTGTGGTGGTGATCTCGCCGGTGATCAGGCAGAGGCCGGTGTTCACCACGGTTTCGCAGGCCACCCGGCTGGAGGGGTCCTGGCTCAGAACCGCATCAAGCACAGCGTCGCTGACTTGGTCGCAGATCTTGTCGGGGTGGCCTTCAGTGACGGATTCCGAGGTGAAGACGTAACGGCTCATGCCCTGGTCAGCGGCGAGAAGAAGTGGTGAGCATATGGCGTTGTCGCTGCCCCCCTGGGTGGCCGTGGACACCCAGGGGGGCGGGACCGGTTCGTGGTGAACGGTGCGCTCAGGCCGGGCCGCGAGAGCGGCCGAGCTCCGTTCCCATGCCGGAGGCATCGCCTGGGGTGGGGCCCGCCGCCACCTGCAGTTCGTCCCAGTGGTGCAGGTGAGGTACGTCCTCCCGCAGGGGGGGCAGCTCCCGCCAGCCTCCCCGGTAGCCGAGCACCACGGGCACACCGGCTCCAGCGGCCATGCGCAGGTCGCTGTCGGCATCGCCAACCAGGGCGCAACGGCTGGGTTCCACCCCCAACTCGCGGCAGAGGGCATGCACGGCGCCTGGGTTGGGTTTGGCCGGCCGGTGATCGGCACTCCAGAGGCCCTGAAAGCGATCCTGGAAGCCATGGGCTGCGAGGAAGGCCCGGATCCCGGCCTCGTGGTCATTACTGATGACGGCGCAGCCGATGCCGGCATGGCGCAGCGAGGCCAGCAGAGAAGCCAGGCCAGCCGTGGGCTGGGGTCGCTGGCCGGCCCCCTCGCCATGGAGGCCATCGGTGAGGGCAAACACCTGTTCGCTGATCGCCAGGGCATCGGGCCAACCCAGCCCCATCTGGGTGAGGGCGGTGGCCGTGGCGATGAGGTTGTGATCGCGGCTGGCCACCGCGGTGATGCCGGCCGGATCGATGCGCCCTTGCCGGATGCCGTAGGCCCGGCTCAGGAGCTCCTGCAGTTCGTGCCCTCGTTGCGGCGCCTCACCCAGGTGTGCCTCCGTAAGCCGAAGGCATGTGCGGATCCTCTCCTGGGCGAGCGCCTCGAGCATCGGCTCGCTGTGGCTCATGGTGCCGTCCTTGTCGAACAGCACCGCTTCGATCTCCCAGCCCGGCGGGCCTAAGGGAAGACCCTGCAGGAGAAGGTGCGCCATCGGCGAAGGCGGCCGGATCGGGCCGGCTGTGGCTGGGGGTCAGTCGAGGGTGACGCCCATGGGCTCGCCGTCTTCCGCCTGCTCAAGCAGCATCTGCTTGTAGCGGGCGGCCATTTCCTCGGCCTTGTCGAACACCTTCTGGGGGTCCGTGAGCATGTCGCCCGGCTCGGGCTCCAGGGCCTTGGTGGAGAGGGAGATGCGGCCGCGCTCGGCATCGAGATCGATGATCATCACCTTCATCTGATCGTTGACGTTGAGCACCGTGTGCGGCGTTTCGATGTGCTCGTGGCTGATCTCGGAGATGTGCAGCAGGCCGCTGACGCCTCCGATGTCGATGAAGGCGCCGTAGGGCTTGATGCCCCGCACCGTGCCAAGCACCACTTCGCCCACTTCGAGACGATTCATCTTCCGCTCGACCAGGGCGCGGCGATGGCTCAGCACCAGGCGGTTGCGCTCCTCGTCCACCTCCAGGAACTTGAGGGGCAGGAAATCAGCCACGAGCTCTTCCTTGGCCTTGCGGGTGCTGATGTGGCTGCCGGGGATGAAGCCGCGCAGACCCTCCACCCGCACCAGGGCACCACCGCGGTTGGTGGCGAACACCTCGCTGTAGATGGTGGCGTCCTCCTTCTGGAGCTGCCGCACCCGCTCCCAGGCGCGCTGGTATTCGATCCGACGGATCGAGAGGGTGAGCTGGCCGTCTTCGTTTTCCTCGCTGAGGATGAAGAACTCCCGCACCTCGCCGGGCTCCAGCACGTCGGAGAGGTGCTCCACCCGGTTGATCGACACCTCCTGCAGAGGCATGAACGCGGCGGTTTTGGCGCCGATGTCGATCATTGCCCCCTTGGGCTCCAGGGCGAACACGGTGCCGTTGACGACGTCGCCGGGCTTGAAGTTGTAGTCGTACTTGCTCAGCAGCGACGCGAACTCATCGAGGGTGAAGCCCACCCCCTCGCTGTCGCGACTGCCGGCGCCCCGGCTGCTGGAGTCGTCGGCGCTGGGCACCTCCTCCGGGATGGTCAGGTCGAGGTCCGCGACGGCATCGGTGCCGGCCAGGGAGTCCAGGGGAACCTCGACGGTGCCGAGTTCGGAAGAAGGGGTGACGGTCATGGAACGGGGGCGGGCTGCCGTAAGGCAGGACGAAGGGTTGCAACGTGACTGCCCGCCAGCAGCACACGTCCGATCCCTGATTCTACCAACGGGCCCCGTTCACCCCACCACGGCCAGCCGGTCGTTCTTGCGCGCCCCTGGTCGCCCCCGGCCCCCCCCCAGTCCCTCGAGGGTGGCCACGAAATCACTGACGCTGCGGAACTGGCGGTAGACGGAGGCAAAGCGCACGTAGGCCACCTCGCTCATCCCCCGCAAGCGCTCCAGCACCAGCTCGCCGATTTCGTTGCTGCTCACCTCGCGGCCGTTGCGCTGCTGGAGGGCCAGCTCAATGTCGTCGACCACGGTTTCGAGCAGGCTCGGTTCGAGCCCCGTTTTTTCGCAGGCCCGCAACAGGCCGTGCAGCAGTTTGGACCGGTTGAAGGTTTCGCGGTTGCCGTTGCGCTTGACCACGGTGATCGGCACCGTTTCCACCCGTTCGTAGGTGGTGAAGCGGAAGTCGCAGTTCAGGCACTCACGCCGGCGCCGCACGCTGCGACCGCCATCGGCGGCCCGG
>JBKDOZ010000171.1:0-7091 GCA_046342735.1 Synechococcaceae cyanobacterium | reverse complement strand
CCGCCGCCGAGGGCCAGATCCAGGGTGAGAGCGCCGGTGTTGATGGTCTCGACGCGCATGCGGGAGGCATCGCCGAGCCGCATGATCGAGCCCTTGCCGAAGTTGCGCTCGATCTGGTTGAGCACCAGGCCGAGGGCCTTGTCCCGCTCCGCCGCCGCGCGGGGATCGGCCGGCGCGAGGGAACCAGGAGCGGAGGAGGAAGCAGCCGTTGCGGACGTGGTGGTGGCGGAAGCGGCGGCCTTGGGATCAGAGGGCATGGCGATGGTGAGCGATGGGGAAAGGGGCCGCGGAGACGGACATCAGGCGGCGGGTGGAAGCCGAACCTGGCCGCCATCCTGCGACCTCTGGAAGGCAAGTTCCACCACCGGGGGCCGGCGCTGCGATCGCGTGTAGTACGAGCGTACTCTAACGGATCAGGGCCAATCCGCCAGGGGCGCCGCAAAGCGCTGCGGCTCCAACCAGCGCAGCCCGGCCGCCTCCAGCCCCTGGCCATCGCCGGGCGCCAGATAGCCCCACGAGACCAGGTAACAGCGCACCTCCTCCAGGCCAGGGGTGGCGCGCACCCGCTCAAGGGTGGGGCGACGGTCCTCAACAAACCAGAGGGGGCACCCCCGCTCACGCAGGTGCAGCAGCACCTCCGGCTTGCTGCCGTGTTCATGCCCGAAGAGGGCGGCGGGGGTCAGGCCAACGGCCCGCAGCAGCTCGGCGGCGAAAGCGGCCCCCTTGGTGGTGAGCACCATCCACTCGGCCCCTTCGGCGCCCAGACGGGAGAGCCGCTCCACCACGCCGGGATAGGGGCGATGGCGAGCGAGCCAGGCGTCGCGGTCGTGGGCGATGGCATCTTCTCGCACGTCCTCCAGCTGGCGCTGCAGCCGCTCCGGCGTCCAGCCCCAGCGCCCCAGGGCTGCGGCGACGCAGGCGTCGTAATCCGCCACCGCCGCCGCAGGGTCAAATCCGGGTTGGCCCAGTTCCGCCGCGATCAGCACCATCTCCCAGCCCTGATGGAGGAGGGGTCGCAGCAAGGCGAAGCCAGGTGGTGCTTCCTCAGGCAGCTGCAGGGGCGAACCTTCGGCCGCGGCGAGCGCCAGAGCAGCCCGCCGGGCCGACCACCAGTACTCGGGCATGCCATCCACCAGCACACCGTCAAAGTCAAAGACCAGGAGCGGACTGGCGGGCAGGGCGAGGGAGAGAAAAAACTGGGCCGCTAGGATTCGAACCTAGGAATGGCGGGACCAAAACCCGCTGCCTTACCGCTTGGCGACGGCCCAACGTGCCCGGGATTCCAGCCGCACGAAGATCCGGCTGCCGGTCGGGTACCGAATCAGTAACCCACAACGGCCGGGCCTTCGTCAACCGGCCTAGCGCCTCCCCGTCCCCCACCCACGCCACTCCGAGGCCCCCTCAGGCAGGAAACACCCGCAGCCGCTGGTGCAGCCCCCGGCCGAAGACGGCGCTCCGCAACCGATAACGGCTCACCAGCTCGGCCTGCATCGAGCGCACCCGCTCGCTGCGGGGCAGCAGTTCAACAGGCTGCCCCTGGGGGAGCACCACTTTCTCCACCGCGAGCCGGCACTCCTCCATCGCCGCGTGGGCGTCATCCGGGTCGGCGCCACCGGTAGCAGCACCGCCGACGGGAGCCTCCCCCCCCTGCCGCCGCTCCAGCAGCCGCTCGATCGCACGCTGCAACTGGTGCAGGCTGTCCGACTTGATCACCAGAATCGGCAACCCCAGATCGCGGGCGCGGCGCCGGAGGCCGGGGTCGCGGCCCAGCTGGCCCCGCAGGCTCAGCAGCGCATCCGCCTGGTCGGGATCGCCCACCACCTGCACGGGCCAGGCGCGACTGCGCACCGCCTCCTCCAGCGCCCGGGCCGACAGGCCCACGCCGCAGAGCCGCAGCGGGCCGGCGGGGGCAAGCGCCGGGGCCGTTGCCATGGCCGTTGCTGGGGCCGGGGCCGTTGCTGGGGCCGTGGCCGCGGCGGCATGCGGGGAGGGCGCCAGCGGATCGGGCAGGGGAACCGGGGCCAAGCGGCGTGACGTGGGGGCCGCAGGGGCGGCGTAGGCGGGGCGGGATGCGGTCTCGGGCACGGCCGTCGGTTCCGCCAGCCGCACCTGGCCTCCGGGTCCAAGCTCGCGCACCTGGGGGCGCGCCGACTGCCCCCGCAGCAGCAGATCGACCGTGAGGGCCACCTCCCGATGCACCGACCAGCGCTGGCGGCTGTGCATCTCCACCGCCAGCGGGAAGGTGGGCTCCGCGGCTCTCTCCAGCACCGTCTTCTGGGTGCGGCGCCGGCGGGCCTCCTCATCGCCGAGGGTCACCGACTGAATCCCCCCCACCAGATCGCTGAGGGTGGGGTTACGGATCAGGTTGGCCAGCTCGTTGCCATGGGCCGTGGCCACCAGCTGCACCCCGCGCTCGGCGATGGTGCGGGCCGCCTGGGCCTCCAGTTCCGTGCCGATCTCATCGATCACGATGACCTCGGGCATGTGGTTCTCCACCGCCTCGATCATCACCTGATGCTGCAGCTCTGGCCGGGCCACCTGCATGCGCCGGGCCCGGCCGATCGCCGGATGGGGGATGTCACCATCGCCGGCGATCTCATTGCTGGTATCGATCACCACCACCCGCCGGCCGAGGTCATCGGCCAGCACGCGGGCAATCTCCCGGAGGGCGGTGGTCTTGCCGACCCCGGGGCGGCCCATCAGCAGCAGCGACTGGCCCGAATCGAGCAGATCGCGCACCAGCGCCACGGTGCCGAATACGGCTCGACCCACCCGACAGGTGAGCCCCACCACCTCGCCGGTGCGGTTGCGAATGGCGCTGATGCGGTGGAGCGTGCGCTCGATGCCGGCTCGATTGTCGCCACCAAAAGGCCCGAGACGCCGCAGGATCTCCGCCAGATCCGACCGCTCGATGGGGGCCTCCCCCAGCACCTGGGCCCGTCCGGGATAGCGCGCCTCGGGGGGGCGACCCAGGTCAAGCACCACCTCCAGCAGCTGTTCGCGGCCCTCGGGAGCCGCCAGGGCGCGCTGAACCGTCAGGGGCAGCACCTCCAGCAGGCGATCGAGGTCGTCGGTGACACGCTGGGTGGCACTGGACACCGCAACGGGCGCAGGGTCGGGAACGGAACAAGGCGTGGGCAGGGAACCAGCGCGAACTCGCCTTCCGTTTCTAGCCGGGTTTCAGAGAGCGAAGGCGGCCGGTTCGCCCTCCCCCCGTTGCAACCAGGGATCCACCAAGCCCCTGGCGATCGCCAGGGCCTGCCCCCGCAGCGCCGGATCTTCGAGCAGGCGAAGGCCGCCGGCCTGGGCCTGCAGCAGCAGGGGCTGCAGCAGGGAGCGGGCGACGCCACCGAAGGCCACCCCGGCCACGGCTGGCACTCCGGCCCGCTCCACCAGCGCCAGGGTGCGGGCGTTGGTGCCACCGGCAAGCTGCAGGGGACCGGGGGGGGCCTGGGCGGCCACCCGCCGCAGCAGGCGCACCGCGGCATGGGCCGTGCCGCCCCCCACATCCCCGCTCATCGGCCGCCCATCCAGCTGCCAGAGGGGGCGGAATCCGGCGGCGCGCAGCTGGCGGAAGCGATCCCAGAGCTCGGCGGCGAGAACCTCAGGCCGGGCCGGCAGCAGGCGGTCGGCCGGATCCCCCGAACCGGCGGCCGGCTCCAGGCCACAACTCACAGCCAGCCGCTGCAAGACCACCCCGGAACGCCGTAGCTGCTCGAGCCGCTGCGCAAAGGGCTCCGCGCGACCGAGACGGGTGTGCAGCTCCACCGCATCCGGGCGGAGGGCGGCGAGCAAGGCCGGCACGGCCTCGGGCTCCAGCAGCTGGTGCCGCTCCTCGATCAGCCCGAGGGGGCAGGCGGGACGGCAACGCCCGCAGCCATAGCAGCGAGGGGCCACCACACCGGCCGCCTCGATCGCCAGGGCAGGACAGACGCGGGCGCAGGGGCGGGGGCAATCGGTGGGGCAGCGGGCGGGATCGAACCAGGCCTTGCGGAAGTGGGGGTCACCGCCGTCGTTGAGGCTGACCATCAGCCAGGGCCGCTGCGCCCCCCGCTCGCAAGCCCAGGCGATGCCGCGCCGGGCGGCCGCCACCACGGCGGGATCGGCGGCCACATCGAGGCAATGCACGCCCGCCCAGGCATAGATCCCAGCCAGGTCTTCAATCGCAGCCAGATCCTGATTGCTGGCCCCCCCGATCCACTTCACCCAGCGGCCGGTCCGCAGGGCCATCTCGGGACGGGAGGGCATGGCGCGATAGCGGCCAACCGGCGGGTTCAGCCGGTCACCAGAGAAGCCAGGGGCTGCCAGCGCAGGGCACGGGCCCCTCCCATCTCCACCACGATCCGCAGACGGGGCTCCACCCGCGTGAGGGTGAGCAACGACTGCAACTCGGCCGTGGAGAGCACCTGCCCCTCAAGCAGCCAGAGGAGCACTGGCCCCTGGCCCTCGAACTGGGGACCGAGCCAGGGCATCACGCGCTGCACTTCCCCCACGGCCGCGCCACGCCCGACGCTCTGATGGCCAAGATGGGGCGGGCGGACTCCGTGAAGTTCCAGCAGAAACGCCGCAGGATCCCCCAGACCACGGGCGGAGGTCAGGAGGGCGCGGTAGCCAGCAGCCCGCAGGCGCCGCAAGAGGCGTGTTTCCGCCCCACCCTCTAGGGGCGCATACAAAGCCAAAGCCCCCGCCTTCTCTAGTTCCTCGCGGAAACCGCGGCCGGTGAGCAGGAGAGGCATCGCAACGACGGGACGGTGCAGGTTGGAAGTCTGCCAGTCCTGCGGGGAGACTGGGGAAAGGAGGGGGTCAAGGCGATGGTCTATGGTCTTTGCTTGTGCTGCCGATCTGCGCCCGTCCGCTAGCCGGGCCTCCAGTTCCCAGCACAGGGTCCGCCTGAGACGGCAGATCCTCCAGGCCAGTACGTCTGCCCGAAGCTCCGTGCCGAAGGCAACGTCGGGAAACTATCTCTCCGTGCCGCCTTCGGGCCCACGGATCGACAAGTCCCAGCCCCGCTGATTCGCCTCGCTAGCCCCTGGCACCCTCCCCTGCTTCGGCTCGGCTGGGTACCACCCCTGCGAAATCCGAATTCAGCACCCGCCGCCGATCCGGTATCGGATGCGCGTCCGTTCCTCGGGCGCGGCCTGCGGCAGTCCAGCTGGCGTGCTTCCCCCTTCCATGTCCATCGGCATTCTCGGGAAGAAGCTGGGTATGTCCCAGTTCTTCGACGACGAGGGCAGGTCCATCCCGGTCACCCTGATCGAGGCGGGTCCCTGCCGCATCACCCAACTCAAGAGCGACGACACCGACGGCTACTGCGCCGTACAGGTGGGCTTCGGTGAAATCCGCAGCAAGCTCGTCAACAAGCCGGCCCAGGGTCATCTGGCCCGTTCCGGTGAGGAGCCCCTGCGCCACCTGCGCGAGTACCGGGTCGACCGCATCGACGACCTCGAGCTGGGCACTTCGATCACCGTGTCGTCCTTCGAACCTGGCCAGAAGGTCGACGTCAGCGGCGACACCATCGGTCGCGGCTTCGCCGGCTACCAGAAGCGCCACGGCTTCAGCCGGGGCCCCATGACCCACGGTTCGAAAAACCACCGAGAGCCCGGCTCCACCGGTGCCGGCACCACGCCCGGCCGGGTGTATCCAGGCAAGCGGATGGCCGGCCGTTACGGCGGCAAGCAGATCACCACCCGCGGGCTCACCATCTTGAAGGTGGACAGCGAGCGCAATCTGCTGGTGGTCAAGGGCTCGGTCCCCGGCAAGCCCGGAGCCCTGCTCGACATCCGCCCGGCCAAGCGGGTGGGCAACAAGCCCGCGAAGTGAGGAACAAAGACATGGCATCCATCTCTGTTCGCGACTGGCAAGGCAAGGAGAGCGGCACCGCCGACCTCCAGCTGAGCGTCGCCAAGGAAAGCTCCGCCACCGACCTGCTCCACCGCGCCGTGGTGCGGCAGCTGGCCAATGCCCGCCAGGGCACCGCCAGCACCCTCACCCGGGCCGAGGTGGCCGGCGGCGGCCGCAAGCCCTACAAGCAAAAGGGCACGGGCCGGGCCCGTCAGGGCTCGATCCGCACCCCCCTGCGCCCGGGCGGCGGCATCGTCTTCGGTCCGAAGCCACGCAGCTACGAGCTGGCGATGAACCGTAAGGAGCGTCGCCTTGCCCTGCGCACGGCCCTGATGAGCCGCACCAACGACATCCTGGCGGTCAAGGGATTCGGCTCCGGCCTCGACACCCCCAAGACCCGGGAGATCACCGCCGCCCTGCAGCGCCTGGGCATTGAAGCGGGCACCAAGGTGCTGATCGTCCTCGATGGCGCCAGTGAAGCGGTGAAGCTTTCGGTCCGCAATCTGGAAAAGGTCAAGCTGATCGCTGCGGATCAGCTCAACGTCTTCGATCTGCTCAACGCCGGCAAGCTGGTGGTGAGCGAGGAGGCACTCGCGAAGATTCAGGAGGTTTACGGCGATGGCTGAACGGTTCACCGAGCGGCTGGCGGATGTGATCCGTCGCCCACTGATCACCGAGAAGGCCACCCGGGCCCTCGAGCTGAATCAGTACACCTTTGAGGTTGATCACCGGGCAGCCAAGCCCGACATCAAGGCAGCCGTCGAATCCTTGTTCGACGTCAAGGTCGTAGGCGTCAGCACCATGAATCCACCTCGCCGCACCCGTCGGGTCGGCCGGTTCGCCGGCAAGCGGGCCCAGGTGAAGAAAGCGGTGGTGCGCCTGGCCGATGGCAATGCCATCCAGCTCTTCCCCGAATCCTGAGGGCCTGATCCATGGCCATCCGTACCTACAGGCCCATCACCCCCGGCACCCGCACGCTGGTCGTCACCGACTTCAGCGAAATCACGGGCCGCAGCCGCGAACGCGGGCTGGTGGTGGCCAAGCATCGCCGCAAGGGCCGCAACAACCGCGGTGTGATCACCTGTCGCCACCGCGGCGGCGGCCACAAGCGGCTCTACCGCATCGTCGATTTCCGCCGCGATAAGCACGGCGTGCCGGCGAAGGTGGCGGCCATTCACTACGACCCGCACCGCAATGCCCGCCTAGCGCTCCTCCACTACGTGGACGGGGAAAAGCGCTACATCCTCGCC
>JBKDOZ010000170.1:0-4902 GCA_046342735.1 Synechococcaceae cyanobacterium | reverse complement strand
GAGCGCAGCTCCTTCACCGAGTGCTGGGTGGGCTTGGTTTTCAGCTCGCCCGAGGTGCCGATGTAGGGCAGCAGCGTGACGTGCACGTAGGCGATGTCGTGGCGGCCCACATCACCGCGGAATTCGCGGATCGCCTCCAGGAAGGGCAGCGATTCGATATCGCCCACGGTGCCACCGATCTCGGTGATCACCACATCGGCGCCGCTGTTGGCGGCCACGCGGTGGATGCGTTCGCGGATCTCGCCGGTGATGTGCGGGATCACCTGCACGGTGCCGCCGTTGTAATCGCCGCGGCGCTCCTTGTTGATCACCGCCTGATAGATCGAGCCGGTGGTGACGCTGTTCAACCGCGTCATCGCGGTGTCGGTGAAGCGCTCGTAGTGGCCCAGGTCGAGGTCGGTTTCGGCGCCGTCTTCGGTGACGAACACCTCGCCGTGCTGGAACGGGCTCATCGTGCCCGGATCCACATTGAGGTAGGGGTCGAGCTTGAGGATCGAGACGCTGTAGCCCCGGCTCTTGAGCAGGCGCCCCAGGCTGGCGGCCACGATCCCCTTGCCGATGCTCGATACCACCCCGCCCGTGACGAACACGTACTTGGCGCTTCGGTGGGGGGCGACCATCGAGATCCAAGGCTCCAGGTGCCCTCAATCTACCTAGACCCTCCTGGTGTTCAGCTCTCCAGCAGGCTGCGCAGCATCCAGGCCGTTTTTTCGTGGATCTGCAGCCGCTGGGTGAGCAGGTCGGCGGTGGGCTGGTCGCCGGCGGCCTCCGCCGCGGCGAACACCGAGCGGATCGTGCGGGCCACGGCCTCGTGGCCCAGCACCAGCTCCTTCACCATCTCCAGCGCGATGGGGTTGCCCTCGGTTTCCGGGATCGAGGTGAGGGCGGCCAGGGCGCTGCCGCCGTAGGGGGCCAGGTGGCCAAGGGCGCGGATGCGCTCGGCGATGCTATCGAGGGCGGTCCAGAGCTCCGTGTACTGATCCATGAACATCAGGTGGAGCGTGTTGAACATCGGCCCGGTGACGTTCCAGTGGAAGCCGTGGGTCTTGGAGTAGAGCACCGTGCTGTCGGCCAGAACGCGGCCCAGGCCGGCGGCGATCGTGGCGCGCTGCTCGGCGGGGATGCCGATGTCGATCGGGGTGGAGAGACTCATGGACGCTGGGGCCGCGCGCGGGCCGGAAGGCAGGAGGTTCGGCCCAGCTTAGGAACGATGGCTGCGGCGGGCCGCTGGCGGTGGCCGGGCGGCGGTGGTCAGTCGAGGCTGCCCAGGTAGTCGCGCACGCGGCTGCGGTGGCAGGGCTGGCGCAGCTTCAGCAGCGCCCGGTGTTCGATCTGGCGCACCCGCTCCCGCGACAGGCACAGCGCCTCGCCGATCTCGGTGAGGGTGCGGGGGGTGTCGTCCTCCAGGCCGAAGCGCTGGCGGATCACGGTGGCCTCCCGTTGGGTGAGCTCCTCCAGCAGCGCCTCCAGGTCGTTGTGGAGCTGCTCGCGGGTGAGGGTCTCCTCGGGCGTGGCGTGGCCGTCCTCCAGCAGGTCCCCCAGATCCACGTCCTGGTCGCGGCCGACGCGCACATCGAGTGAGATGGATCGCGGTTGGCGCTGCAGGGTGAGCCGCACCACCTCCTCGCTCAGCCCCAGTTCGCGGGCCAGCTCCGGCACACGCGGGCTGCGGCCCAGACGCGCGCTGAGTTCCCGCTGGGCCTTCTTGAGCCGGTTGAGCTTCTCGGTGATGTGAACCGGCAGCCGGATCGTGCGGCTCTGGCTGGCGATGGCGCGGGTGATGCCCTGGCGAATCCACCAGTAGGCGTAGGTGCTGAAGCGGAAGCCGCGGGTGGGATCGAAGCGTTCCACCGCCCGCTCCAGCCCCAGGGTGCCCTCCTGCACCAGGTCGAGCAGCTCCATGCCGCGCTGCTGGTACTTCTTGGCCACGGCCACCACCAGCCGCAGGTTGGCCTGGATCATCCGCTCCTTCGCCCGCCGGCCGCGGTACAGGGCGCGGCGCAGGTCCGCCAGGCTGAGGCCCACCTTCTCCGCCCAGGCGGGGCTGGCCTCGGCGGGGTCGTGGCCTGCGGGGGCTTCGGCGGGATCGCGGTCGCTGAGCAATCGCTCCCGCTGCTGCACGAGCCGCGCCAGGAGCAGCTCTTCCTCCTGGCTGAGCAGGTCGACCCGGCCGATGTCCTGCAGGTAGAGCCGCACCAGATCGGTGGTGGAGAGCGGAGCTGCCACGGCACGCCGGCATCTCGTCCCAATGTGCATCGCGGCTGAGACGGCGATGGGCCAGGGCAGGGATTGCTTTGGATTTGTACCTGGCGGGAGGGTTGCGGTCCCGACCGCGGCGGAAACCGACGGAAAGGCGAAGAATGGGGTCCATCTTTGGCCAGGGTTGGTACGGTTCTTATCTCGATTTGCGCCCGCTTCCGCCACCTCCTGCCCCCGTTTTCCCCCCACGAGGTTTCCCATGTCCGCTTGCCGCCTTCCCTCCCCCAGCACCCTGGTCCGCCGCCTGCCGCTTCCGGGCGCCCTGATCGCCGGCTGTCTGGCCCTCGGCACAGCCCTGGCCGCTCCAGCGGCGGCGGAGAAGATTCCTTATAACAACAGCGCCGTAGCCAGCAGCTGGTGCACGGCCTATCCCTGGTATCCCTTTTCTCCCGCCTGCGCGTCCGTCAACGCCGCCCGTCCCTTTCGGGCCTTGCTGGTGTATGTCGACTCCGCCTTTGGACCGCAGGATCCTGTTTCCGCCCGGCTGAATTTCCAGTTCGATTTCACCTACGACCCTGAGGTTCTCTCCTTCGATCCCAGGAACACCTCCTTGTTGTGCGATCTGCGCGCCCCCGGCAAAGCCGCCTTCTGCCCCCAGTTGCCTCCCGGCCAGGGAACCCAGCCCCTCGGCGAGGTGACCGACACGTTTGAGGTGGATCAGACGGGCCTCACCATCGTGGAGGACGCGAGCGGCCTGCCCTCGGTGAGCATCACCTACGCGGCACCGGCCCAGCTCACCCTCACGGAACGCAACTTCCTGGCGCTCGCCTTCGAACTGCGGCGGCCCACGGGCCTTGGTGCCACCGTCACCTACAGCCCCACGGTGTTGCCCGACGCTACCTTCGCCACCACCAACTTCTTCTGCAACGACGACAGCGGCGCCGAGGTGAACTGCGATTCCGCCATGCCCTCGCTTTCGCTGCGGCTCAATCCCGTGCCGGGGCCGCTGGCGCTGGGGGCCCTGCCGGCCCTCTGGCATGCGAGCCGTCGCCTGCGGCGTGGCCGTCGTCTGCGGCCCTAGCGCGCGCTCTCCTCTTTCTCCCAGGTGCTGGCCACGTGCAGCTCGCGCAGCTGCTTGTCGTCGACGCCGGCGGGGGCCCCGGTGAGCAGGCAGCGGGCCTGTTGGGTTTTCGGGAAGGCGATGGTGTCGCGGATCGATTCCTCCCCCGCCAGCAGCATCACCATGCGGTCGAGGCCGAAGGCGATGCCGCCGTGGGGTGGGGCGCCCATGTCGAGCGCCTCGAGCAGGAAGCCAAACTGGCGTTCCGCCTCCTCCAGGGGCAGGCCGATCGTTTGCAGCACCTGGCGCTGCAGGGCGGAATCGTGGATGCGCAGCGAGCCGCCGCCCAGCTCCAGGCCATTGAGCACCAGGTCATAGGCCTGGGCCCGCGCCTTCGGCAGGGTGTCGGCCCAGCCGGCCGGATCGCTGCCCAGGTCGTCGGCGTTGGGGGCACAGAAGGGGTGGTGCAGCGCTTCGAGGCGCTGTTCGTCGGCGTTGAACTCGAACATCGGGAAATCCACCACCCACAGGAAATTCCAGACGTCGTTGTCGCGCTCGGCCGGCACCAGGCCCAGCTCGCGGGCCAGGAACTGGCGCACCCGATCGTGCGCCTTGTTCACCGTGGCCGTGTCGCCAGCGCCGAAGAGCAGCAGGGTGCCGGGGGTGGCGCCGGTGCGGGCCAGCAGCTCCGCCTTCTTCTCCTCCGAGAGGTTGTCCTTGATCGCGCCGATCGAGTCGATCTCGCCGCCCTCCCGCACGCGGATGAACGCCAGCCCGCCGGCACCGGCCGCCTGGGCTTCGCTGAACACATCGCCACCCGGCTTGATGCGCACGTTGGAGAGGGCCTCATTGCCGCCGGGCACCGGCAGCACCTTCACGGAGCCGCCGGCCGCCACCGCGCCGGAAAACACCTTGAAGCCCATGTCGGCCACCAGGTCGGAGACCTCCACCAGCTCCATGCCGTAGCGGGTGTCGGGCCGGTCGGTGCCGTAGCGGGCCATGGCCTCGTGCCAGGTGATCTGCGGGAAGGGGCGCGGCAGATCGATGCCCTTCACCTCCTTCCAGATCGCGGCGATCAGCCCCTCGTTGAGCGCCAGGATCTGCTCCTGCCCCAGGAAGCTCATCTCCATGTCCAGCTGGGTGAACTCCGGCTGGCGGTCGGCCCTGAGGTCTTCGTCGCGGAAGCAGCGGGCCACCTGGTAGTAGCGCTCCAGCCCGCCCACCATCAGCAGCTGCTTGAACAGCTGGGGCGATTGGGGCAGGGCGAACCACTCGCCGCCGCACACCCGGCTGGGCACCAGGTAGTCGCGGGCGCCTTCGGGGGTGGAGCGGGTGAGCACCGGCGTTTCCACCTCGATGAAGCCCTGGTCCTCCAGGAAGCCGCGGGCGGCGCGGATCGTGCGGGCCCGCAGCCGCAGGTTGCCGTTCATCCGCTCGCGCCGCAGATCCAGGTAGCGGTGGCGTAGGCGCAGCTCCTCGCGGGTGTTCTCCTCGTCGTGCACCGACACCGGGAAGGGCAGGTTGCCCTTGACCGTGTTCAGCACGGTGAGGGAGCCGGCCAGCACCTCAATCGCGCCGGTGGCCAGCCGTTCGTTCAGCGATTCGGAGGGCCTTGGCCGCACCCGGCCGCTGACCTGCAGCAC
>JBKDOZ010000169.1:0-2603 GCA_046342735.1 Synechococcaceae cyanobacterium | reverse complement strand
GTGTCCATGGTTCCTGTGCACCACGGGGCGTCTTGCATCGCGCTTGCTGGTGGTTAGCGCTGTTGAAACGGTGTGTTGCTGGCAATGCTTGCTCTCGGACGTTCGGCATTCGCATTCCGCCTCGTCTCCACTATCAGCTCTGGATGGTGCTGATGTCTGCCATTCTTGTCCTGCAGCTTTTCAGCGCTTAGATTAAAGTCATTGGCATTTTCCTTCTTCTCCATCCTATCGTCACAACTGGTTTTCGCTTCAATCTAATCTGGCTTGGCGTTTCGTTGGCATTGACGATATTGTCAGCCGCTGTTTCTGCTCTCACCTGGATCCAGATTTTCTTGGATGGCGGAGGCTTGAGCCGCGGCCATGCATCCTTTGGCTGTCCCTGGCTCTGATTTTCCTGGCAGGGGGCCCATGCCATCGATCCGAGGAAACCAACGACAATTCGTAGAATGTGAAGTCGAACAAGTCAGTCGAATTCCCTGGGGCGCTCTGAAGGACGCTTGAATCGAGCTCCAGGCCTGCCCTCCGTGGGCGTTCGTTGGTTTGATCTTCACCCGACCTCAAATGGGATGGACGCTGCAAGGAATCAGCCTCGCTTTTTTCGCTGTTTCCGGTTCAGGCTCCTGCGCAAAGGGAAATTTGCTGATGAACGATTTGGTCGCCTAAGGTATTAAGGGCAAGCTCTGGCTATCCCTTATGCCAGCGCCTCGGCGTCGACATCGCAAGCCTTTCAAGGGTAGAGTGATTCGCCATCTTATGCGCGGCTTGCGTCGGAATGAATCGCGATCCTTACGGGGCTCCTTCGCTCCAGGCCACGATGGCTTTGCCCAAAGAGATGAGAGAGATAAGGCGTATCATGATGGCCCTTTCTCTCGGGATTGTCGTCACACTCGTCGTCAACCTCTGGGGGCGATTCGCTGAGGCCCTGACCATTGGCATCTTGGTTGCCATGGTCTATGACTTGCTGAGGGTAGCCAGGGCTGCCGTGCTCCTGGATGGGCGCCAGAGTCGGGCGATCTTTGCTTCGCTTCAGCCCAGGCGCGGTTCGTTATTGCGGCGCACGGTCATGTACACCTTTGTCAGCGTCTTCGTTTTAAGCCTCTGCGTCTATGATATCAAGCAGGTGGCAGGCCTCATTCCAGATCACGCCCGTGTTGGCCTGTTCTTTGCCGCACTTTTTGCCGCTTGGGTCGAGCTTCACCTTGGTTTTGCTCTCTACTATGCCAAGGTCTATTACCACCTAAACCCTTTGCCCGCCGCTTCCGGCAACAGCCCTCAGGGATTCATATTTCCGGGAAATGACGAGCCTCTATTTACTGACTTTCTCTACGTCGCTTATGTCGTTGGTCTCACCTCAGCCATGAGCGACGTAAGCATAGAAGATGGCTTGATCCGGCGGGTCGTCTTATCGCAGGCCATCGTGAGCTTCCTCTTTTACTCCACCATTTTTTCGGTGATTACCAATTTGATGATGGGCGGCACAACCTAATCGCCTGGTTCCCTGCTGATTGGGCGATGGCGGACATCCTGCATCCTCGTGGCCATACCTGCCCGCTATCGGGTTCTGCCCCGGTAGAGACCTCGCCTTCGCCCCGCCAGGGCTGCCGTCTTTTGCCCCCGCCCCTACCTTGCCGGTAGGCCCCTGCCGGCCCCTCCACCTCCCCCACCATGACCCTCGACGCCTTCCGCGACGAACTCGCCGCCACCGCCGCGGCCCTGGCGGCGCCGGGCACCGGCCTGCTGGCCGCCGATGAATCCACCGGCACGATCGGCAAGCGCTTCGAGGCGATCGGGCTGGAGAACACCGAGGCCCATCGCCGTGCCTACCGCACCCTGCTGGCCACCACCGCCGAGCTGCCGGTATCGATCAGCGGCGTGATCCTCTACGAGGAAACCCTGTTCCAAACCAGCGTGGCCGAGGGGGGTGGTGAGGGGCCACCGATCGTGCAGCTCTTCCAGGAGCAGGGCATCGTGCCCGGCATCAAGGTGGATCAGGGGGTGGAGCCCCTTGCCGGCGGCCTGGCGGGGGAAACCTGGTGCACGGGCCTGCGGGGCCTGGCCGAGCGATCCGCCCGCTATTACCAAGCGGGTGCCCGCTTCGCCAAATGGCGGGCGGTGCTGCGCATCAGCGCCGATGGCTGCCCCAGTGAGTTGGCCGTGCGCGAGAACGCCTGGGGATTGGCCCGCTATGCCCGCACCGTGCAGGAGCAGGGCCTGGTGCCGATCGTGGAGCCCGAGATCCTGATGGATGGCGACCACGACATCGCCACCACCGCCTCGGTGCAGGAATGGGTGCTGCGCACCGTGTATGAGGCGCTGGCCACCAACGGTGTGTTTCTGGAGGGAAGCCTGCTGAAGCCCTCGATGACCACCGCCGGCGCCGAGGCCCCCCAGCGCCCCTCCCCCGATGAGGTGGGCGAGTACACTGTGCGCACCCTCTGCCGCAGCGTGCCGGCCGCTGTGCCCGCCATCCTCTTCCTCTCCGGTGGCCTCGGCGAGGAGGACGCCAGCCTCTGCCTCAACGCCATCAACCAGGCGGCGGCCCAGGGCTTCGCCCCCTGGCATCTGGGCTTCTCCTTTGGTCGTGCCCTGCAGCATTCCTGCCT
>JBKDOZ010000168.1:0-2945 GCA_046342735.1 Synechococcaceae cyanobacterium | reverse complement strand
GCCCTGGCCGAGTACTTCAAGGTGTTCTCCGAGCCCAACCGCTTGGCGGTTCTCGAGGCCCTGCGCGACGGCCCCCTCAATGTCACCGCCGTGGTGGAGAAGACCCACCTGAGTCAGGCCTTGGTCTCCAAGCACCTCAAGCTGCTGATGATCGCCGGCGTGGTCAGCCGCCATCCGGAGGGCAGCCTGGTTTTTTATGAAGTCATCGATCGTGAGGTGTTTCGCCTGCTGGCCGAGGCCGAAACCCTGATGCTCACCTCCCGGCGCCAGCAGCTCGATGCCCTCGCTGCCATCCTCTGAGCCTTCGCCGCATTCCCCGCAGCTGCCCCTGAACCTGCGGCAGTTGCAGGAGGCGATGGCCGCTGGCCGCCGCTGCTTCCCCGGCCTTCGCCTGCCCGATCTCGACGGCGTCGACCTCGATCTGAGCGGCTGCGACCTGCGCGCCAGCTGTTTCCGCGCGGCCCGCTTCGGCCACTCCCACCTGCATGCCGCCAATGTGGAGGGGGCGTCCTTCCAGCAGGCGCTGCTCTGGGGCGCCGATCTCTCCGATCTGCGGGCTGGCGGCTCCCTCTGGCACGACGCTGACCTCACGGCCGCCCGCCTGCAGGGGGCTGATTTCGGCGGCGCGATCCTGCACCGCTGTTGTCTGCGCGGCGTTCTGGCCGCCGGCAGCCGCTGGCGCCACGCCCGGCTGGTGGAGAGCGACTTCCGCAGCAGCCTGGACCAGCTCACCGATCTGGGCGGCTGCGATTTCCATGGCGCCGACCTCAGCTTCGCCCAGCTGCAGGGCGTCCAGCTGCATGGGGCCGACCTGCGCGGTGCCTGCCTATACGGCGCCAATCTGGCGGGGGCGGATCTGCAGCAGGCCCATCTCAGCGGCTGCGATCTCCGGGATGCCAACCTCAGCGGCACCCAGCTGCAGGGGGCTGACCTGCGCTGGGCCCAACTCCCTTCGCCGCCGCCCCCACCGCGATGATCGCCCCACCGACGCCCCGCCCCAGCCCCCGATGACCACCGACTCCTTCGACCTGATCGTGCTGGGGGCCGGCTCCGGTGGCTTGGCCGCCGCCAAGCGCGCCGCCAGCTATGGCGCCCGGGTAGCGATCGTGGAGGGGGACCGGGTGGGCGGTACCTGCGTGATCCGCGGCTGCGTTCCCAAGAAGCTGCTCGTCTACGGATCGGCCTACGCCCATGTGCTGGCCGATGCGCCCAGCTATGGCTGGAGCGTGGGCGAGGTCCGCTGCGACCCTCCCAGCCTGCTACGCCGGGTCCGGGCCGAGGTGGATCGCCTCCAGGGCCTGCACACCCAGTGGTTGGAGAAAGCCGGGGTGGCGCTGGTGCGCGGCTGGGGACGCTTCACCTCTGCAGACACGGTGGTGGTGCGCCATGGGGAGGGTGCCGAGCGCATCCTGAAGGCGGAGCGCATCCTGGTGGCCGTTGGCGGCCGGCCCCACCGACCCCCCATCCCCGGCGCCGACCTGGCCTGGGTGAGCGACGACCTCTTCGAGCTGGAGTCCCTTCCGGAGGCGATGGTGGTGGTGGGCGCCGGCTTCATCGCCTGCGAGTTCGCCGGCATCCTCAACGGCCTGGGGGTGCGGGTCACCCAGCTGGTCCGTGGCGACCATCTGCTGCGGGGCTTTGATCGGGAGGCCAGCGCCGCCGTGCAGGAGGCCATGGAGGCCGCCGGCATCGAGATCCGCCTGTCCACGTCCCCCGCCGCGATCAGCGGAGATTGCGCCCCCGGCGACCTGACCGTCACCACCCATGACGGAGCCTCGATCGACTGCGGGGGCGTGCTGCTCGCCACCGGACGGCGCCCCTTCCTGCAGGGGCTGCACCTGGAGGCCGCCGGGGTGGCGATCGAGGCTCACCGCATCCCGGTGGACAGGGACCAGCGCACCAACGTGCCCGGCATCTTTGCCGTGGGCGATGTCACCGACCGCATCAACCTCACCCCCGTGGCGATCGATGAGGGTCGCGCCTTCGCCGATAGCGAGTTCGGGCAGCGGCCGCGTCGGGTGGACCACGACATGGTCGCCTGTGCCGTGTTCAGCCAGCCGGAACTGGCGGGGGTGGGGCTGACGGAGGAGGCCGCGATCGCCCGCCATGGAGCCGACGGGATTCAGGTGCACCGGGCCCGCTTCCGGCCCATGAGCCAGGCCCTGCCGGCCCGGGATCCCAAGGTGTTGCTCAAGCTGGTGGTGGAACGGGCCAGTGGCCGCGTGCTCGGCGCCCACATGGTGGGCGACCAAGCCGCCGAGATCATTCAGATGGCGGCGGTTGCGCTGGGGATGGGAGCCACCAAGGCCGATTTCGACCGCACGATGGCCCTGCACCCCTCGGTGGCTGAAGAATTTGTGACGATGCCGAACTGAGGGAGCGCCACGTGTACGCCATGGAGCCGACCAAAGCTTCCCCCTCCCTGCTGGCCGCGGCGGCGGGAGGGAACCCCCTGCTGCTCCGCCAGCTCTTCGATGCTGAGACCGGCACCTTCACCTATCTCCTTGCCGATGTGGCTTCCGCGGAGGCTCTGCTGATCGATCCGGTCTACGGCCAGCACCCGCGCGATCTCTCCTTGATCCAGGAGCTTGGCCTCCACCTGGTGGCCAGCCTCGACACCCACGTCCACGCCGATCACGTCACCGGCAGCTGGAGGCTCCGCCAGGCCACCGGCTGCGCCATCGCCCTGGCGGCCGCCGTCGACGCCGAGAACGTGACCCTGCCCCTCGCCCACGGCAACCACGTTCCCTTCGGGCATCGCCACCTGGAGGTGCGCAGCACCCCCGGCCACACCGATGGCTGCCTCACCTTCGTGCTCGATGACTACAGCCTCGCCTTCACCGGCGACGCCCTGCTGGTGCGCGGCTGCGGCCGCTGCGACTTCCAGCAGGGCAACCCCCACACCTTGTACCAGTCGATCACCGAGCAGATTTTCTCCCTGCCCG
>JBKDOZ010000167.1:0-27098 GCA_046342735.1 Synechococcaceae cyanobacterium | reverse complement strand
GCAGCCGCAGCCCAGGGGCGACACAGCAGCCCCTGGCCCCCCGGTTGATAGTTTGGCCCGACTGTGCCTCGCCTCCGGTGAACATCCAGCTCGGTCGCAACCGCGTCGTCCGCCGCGCCTACGGCATCGACGAGATTGCCCTGGTGCCTGGAGGTCGCACCGTCGACCCCGCCGTCACCGATAGCCGCTGGAGCCTTGGGGGGATCGAACGAGAGATCCCGATCATCGCCAGCGCCATGGATGGGGTGGTCGATGTGGGCATGGCGATCGAGCTCAGCCGCCAGGGGGCCCTGGGCGTGCTCAATCTCGAGGGGGTGCAGTGTCGCTACGACGATCCCAACCCCATGCTGGACCGCATCGCGGCGGTGGGCAAGGACGAGTTTGTGCCGCTGATGCAGGAGATCTATGCCCAGCCGGTGCGGGAGGAGCTGATCCGCCAGCGGATCGCGGAAATCCGCGCCGGAGGGGGCATCGCCGCGGTGAGTGCCACACCGGTGGCGGCCCTGCGCTTCGGCCAGGCAATCGCGGAAGCCGGCGCCGACCTCTTCTTCGTGCAGGCCACGGTGGTCTCCACGGAGCACATCGGCGGCGAGGGGCAGGCGAGTCTTGATCTGGCGGCCCTGTGTCGGGACATGGGGGTGCCGGTGGTGATCGGCAACTGCGTCACGTATGACGTAGCGCTGCAGCTGATGCGCGCCGGCGCCGCTGGGGTGATGGTGGGGATCGGCCCGGGGGCGGCCTGCACCTCCCGCGGCGTACTGGGGGTGGGCATCCCCCAGGCCACCGCCGTGGCCGACTGCGCCGCCGCCCGGGACGACTACGAAAAGGAGAGCGGACGGGTGGTGCCGGTGATCGCCGATGGCGGGATCGTCAACGGTGGCGACATCTGCAAATGCCTGGCCTGCGGAGCCGACGCGGTGATGATCGGCTCCCCCATCGCCCGGGCGGCCGAAGCCCCCGGACGGGGCTTCCACTGGGGCATGGCCACCCCCAGCCCCGTGCTGCCGCGCGGCACCCGCATCCGGGTGGGTACGACCGGCAGCCTGGAGCGGATCCTGCGGGGGCCCGCCAGCTTGGATGACGGAACCCAGAACCTGCTGGGCTGCATCCGCACCTCGATGGGCACCCTCGGCGCCCGCACCCTGCGGGAAATGCAACAGGTGGAGGTGGTGGTGGCCCCCTCCCTGCTGACGGAAGGCAAGGTTTATCAGAAGGCTCAGCAGCTCGGGATGGGCAAGTGAGCGAGGGGCTAACCTCAGATTGTGGGGGCTACGGCTCGCACACTCCTCACACCCCCTAGCCCGGGATTCCCGGGCTTTTCCTCTTCCTGGCCAGGCGGCAGCTGCGCCTGATTCCCTCTCTGGGCGCGCTCCACTGAGGGACGTCGCAAAACGCCTGGCAACACTTGTTGGCGCCGTGCCAGAAGGGCCGATGATGGTTGCTACATTGCGACAAGACCCAGTCCCCGCCAAGGATCTCCAGCGCCAAACCGGTCACGGATGCCTCCTTCGAGCAAGAGGTGCTGAAAAGCTCCCTCCCCGTACTGGTGGACTTCTGGGCACCCTGGTGCGGCCCTTGCCGGATGGTGGCCCAAACCATAGAGGAATGCGCGAATGAATACAAAGAAAGCCTCAGGGTTTTCAAGCTTAATATTGATGAAAACACCCTTACCCCCGATCAATACGGCATTCGCAGCATCCCCACTCTGTTGCTTTTCAAAAACGGGGTGAAGATCGATACAATTGTCGGAGCCGTACCCAAAGCCACCCTCATCGCCACCCTCACCAAGCACATCTGAGGCGATTCCCAGCTCCCCCTCCAGTTCTGACCCGCATGGCTGGCAGGCCTTGTGGCCCATCCTGCCGCCGAAGCCTCCGCGGGGAATGGAGCGGCATCAAGCGATGCAACGCTTGGCGCAACAGCCGTGGACGTCCCGTCGATGCTTGCTAGATTTGCCAAAACCCGCCCCCCATCAAGGATGTCCAGCGCCAAGCCCGTCACAGACGATTCCTTCAACCAAGAGGTGATCAAAAGCGACCTCCCCGTTCTGGTGGACTTCTGGGCACCCTGGTGTGGCCCTTGCCGCATGGTGGCGCCGATTGTTGATGAAATTGCCCAAGAATACGAAGGAAGACTCAAAGTTTTTAAGGTCAATACAGACGAGAATCCCAATACTGCCAGCCTGTACGGTATCCGCAGCATCCCCACTCTGATGATTTTCAAAGGCGGCGAGAAGGTGGATACTGTTGTTGGAGCGGTGCCCAAAACCACCCTCAGCGCCACCATTAGCAAGTACACAACCTGAGCCGCATCCCCACCGCACCCACCGGCGCCGGTCAGAGCCCCCTCCAAGTTCTGGCCAACGTTCTTGACGGCCACCCTCAGCGGCGCCTGATCGAAAGAGCCGTGATTTCCCTCCTGCAGATCGCCCGCAACGAAAGCGAGCATGAGGCCTGGGAGCTTGTCAGTGGCGCCCTGGCGGACATCAGCGAAGCCCTGGATGTGTTTCGCCCCCAGCGCGGCACCCGCAAGATCACGGTGTTCGGTTCGGCCCGCACCACCCAGCAGGATCCCGTCTATCAGCTGGCCGAAGAGGTGGCCAGGCTGGCAGTCGAGGCGGGCTTCCAGGTGATGACCGGAGCCGGGGGCGGGGTGATGGAGGGCGCGAACAGTGGCGCTGGCTGTGAACACAGCATCGGCCTGAACGTAGACCTACCCTTCGAGCAGCATCCCAATCCCTTCGTGAGCGAATGCGAGGGGCGTTTGCTTTACTTCCGCTACTTCTTCACCCGCAAACTCTTCTTCCTGCGCGAAAGCGACGCCCTGGTGGTCATGCCCGGGGGCTTCGGCACGCTCGATGAGCTCTTCGAAGGCCTCACGCTCATCCAAACCGGCCGCACCCAGCCGATCCCGCTGGTGCTTCTGGCCCCCCCGGGGGATGACTTCTGGACGGTGTGGAAGCGGAATGTGAACCAGGAGCTGGTGCGGCGCAGCCTGATATCCCCGGAGGACCCGGACCTGATGTTCGAAGCCTCCAGCGCCACCGATGCGGTGGCCTACATCAGCCGTTTTTATCGCGTCTTCCACAGCGCCCTGCTCGGGGAAGACCGCATCGAGCTGCTGCTCAACGCCCCGGTGCCGCGGGAGTGGCTGCCCGGCCTGAGCCGCTCCTTCGCCGATCTGCTCAGCGAAGGCACCATTCAGGCCGGGGAAAATGTGGACGACAACGGCCTGATGTATCCCTGCCTGCGTCTGCGTTTTGACCGGCGCCGCATGGGCCGCCTCTACCAGTTCATCCACCACCTCAACGGTCTCGACTTCGCCTCGATCCCCGCGCTGGAGCATCCGGCCGAACGGGCGGTCCCCCCAGATCCCACGCCATGAGCCAGCTCGGCCTGATCGATTACGGCATGGGCAACCTGCACTCGGTGCAACGGGGCTTCGAGCGCCTTGGCGCCCGCGTGCAACCCGTCCACACGGCGGCCGACATGGCGACGTGCGACGCCCTGGTGCTTCCGGGGGTGGGGGCGTTCGATCCGGCGATGGAGCGGCTCAGGGCCGGTGGGCTGGAGGCGGCCATCCAAGACTCCTGCAGCGCCGGCCGGCCCCTGCTCGGCATCTGTCTGGGGCTTCAGCTGCTGTTCGAGGGCAGCGAGGAGGGTCAGGCCTCCGGGCTGGCCCTGCTGCCCGGTTGGGTGCGGGCCCTGCCGCCCAAGCCCGGCCATCCGATCCCGCACATGGGCTGGGCGCCGCTGGTGCCCGCCACCCCCAGCCCCTTGCTACCGGCCGACGCTCCCGAAAGCTGGGTGTACTTCGTGCACTCCTACGCCGCCGATCCCACCGATCCCGCCTGCACCACCGCCTGGGTCGACTGGGGCGGCCAGCCCGTCACCGCTGCGGTTTGGCGGGGCACCATCGCCGCTTGCCAATTCCACCCCGAGAAATCGGGACCCGTAGGGGAAGACATGCTGCGCCGCTGGTTGCAGTGGGTGGGGCAGCGGTGAGCCTGCGGGTCAGCGGCGGGCGGCGCCTGCAGAGTCCACCGGGCAATCTCGCGCGGCCCACCGCCGCACGGGTGCGCCTCGCGGTGATCAACCGGCTGGCGGGCCGCCTGCGAGGCTGCCGCTGGCTCGACCTGTGCTGCGGCAGCGGGGCCATGGCCTGCGAGGCGCTGCAGCACGGGGCGGCTGTGGTGGTGGGGGTGGAACAGGTGCGCCGCATCGCCGCCGTGGCCCAGGCCAACCTCCATCTCGTGGCCGGAGGATGCCAACCACGCCCCAGCGTGCGGGTGGTGAGCGCTGAGGTGATTCGTTGGCTGACCACGCCAAGGGCTGCGGGCTGCGGGAAACCATCAGCCGGGGAACCATCAGCCGATGAACCCTCGGCCTTTGATGTGATTTATGTGGATCCGCCCTATGCCGCAGGGCTGTACGAGGCGATCGGGGAAGCGGTGCTCCAGGGAGGCTGGTTGCAGCCCGGCGGCGTGATGGTGTGGGAATGCTCCAGCGACGCCGTGCCCGGTGTGCCGACCGGCTGGGATCTGACAGCCTGCCGCCGCTACGGAGGAAGCTCGGTGCTGTTCCTGGAGCCAGAGGCTCCAGCGGCAGGCATCAGCGCAGAGGCCGAATCAGCCGCCCAGGGCGCTGCCACGGCGGTATTGGTTCCAGGCGGCGACGAACAGGCCCGCGAGGGTGACGGGGATCAGGCCGAGAACGATGCCGCAGAGGAGAGGTTCGATCATGGTTCCGGGCCGGGTCGTGGGGCGCCCTGCAATTCTTCCATGATGGAAGGCCGGCCGCGAGCTTTCCCCGCCCAACCGTGACAGGACCGATCCCCGGCCCCGACGGCACCGCCGCGGCGCCCCTCCCCACTGCGAACCCCGGTCTGCCCGCCAGCTCTGCCTCGGATGGGGGCCCCACCCGGCGCGACCGCGGGCTGATCGCCGCCCTGCTGAGCCTGGCGGCCGCCGCCTCGATCGTCCTGCTCCTGGTGCTGTTGCCCGCGGCCCAGAGCGACCCCTACAGCCGCGCCACCCTGGCCCTCACGGGCTCGGTCGACAACGGCGGCCGGCTGTTCCGGCTCAACTGCGCCGGCTGCCATGGCCTGGCCGCCCAGGGGCTCGTGGGCCCCAACCTGCACGGGGTGAACCGCCGCAAGAACGACCGCCAGCTCATCCAGCAGGTGGTGAGCGGCCGCACGCCGCCGATGCCCAGCTTCCAGCCTGCGCCGCAGGACATGGCCGACCTGCTGGCCTTCCTGCACCAGCTCCCCTGAGCGGTTGGCGGAGCCCCCCCCCACCGACCGGGCGATCGCCCCTTTCCCGGCGATCCATCTGGTGCTGGTGGAGCCAGCGGGCCCCCTTAACGTCGGCAGCATCGCCCGGCTCTGCGCCAATTTCGCCATCGCCGAACTGCGGCTGGTGGCCCCCCGCTGCGATCCCCTCGATCCCCAGGCCCTTCTCATGGCCGTGCACGGCCGGCCCTGGCTGACAGCGGCCCGCCACTTCCCCACCCTTGCCGAGGCCCTGGCGGACTGCGGCCGGGTGGTGGCCACCAGCGGCCGGAGGGAGGGGGAACCCCTGGCGGTGCAGGGCCCGGAGCAGGCCCTGGACTGGTTGCTGGGCGGGGCGGCGGCGCTGGGTGGGGCGGCCGAGGGCGCCCCGGCAGCGCTTGTCTTCGGCCGGGAGGACCGGGGCCTGAGCAACGGGGAGCTGCTCCAGGCCGGACGGCTGTTGTGCGTGCCCACCGGGGCCGCCTACAGCTCCTTGAACCTCTCCCACGCCGTGGCGGTGGTGCTGCACGAACTGCAGCGAAGGAGACGGTCGCCGGGGCGAGAGGCGGCCGCACCCCTGGCTTCCGCGCCGGATCCGGGGGGGGAGCCAGCGCCGCGGGGGGAGCTGGAGGCCGCGCTCATCGACGCCGAAGCCCTGCTGTTGGAGGTGGGATTCCTGCTGCCCCACACCGCCCGGGCCCGGATGGCGAAACTGCGCGCCCTGCTCCAGCGGGCCCAGGTGCAACCGGGGGAGCTGGCGCTGCTGCGCGGCATGGTGTGCCAGTTGCGCTGGGCAAGCCGCCGCCCTTGTCCACCCGGCCAAGACCACTAGGGTCAGGCCCAGTTCCTCCGCCCGCAGCCGAGACCGTGACCCCCGGCCGTCCCCCCCGCCCCCGCAGCAAGCCCTGGGTGCAGCCCCTGCTGCTGCTGCTCCGGCTGGCGGTGACCGGCGTGGGCCTGGGGGTGGTGGTGGGCAGCGCTCTAAAACTCCTGGCCCCGCGCTTCGCCCAGGGCGGCGGGCTGGGCATTCCCGCGATCGACCCGGCGCCACGGCGGCTGCCGGGGGGAGGACTGGGGCTGGGTCGCTTCGAGGCGCGGCGGGAACTCATCGACCTGAGCCGCCGCTGGGCCAGCCTGGCGGCGGCTCAAAAGGGTCTCACCGCCTCCGGCTTCCTGCTGGTGCTCGACGACGGTCGCTACGCCGAACTGCAGCCCGATCGGGCCCTGCCCGCCGCCAGCTCCATCAAGACCCCGATTCTGCTGGCGGCCCTGGAGGATCTGGAGGCCGGCAAGCTGCGCTGGAATGAGCCCCTGCCGATGACCAAGGAGGTGGTGGGGGGCGGCGCCGGCTGGATGGGCAGCAAACCCGTCGGCAGCCGCTTCCCCTTCCACGAGGCCGCCACGGAGATGATCCGGGTGAGCGACAACACCGCCACCAACCTGCTGATCAAGCGGCTCGGCGGCAAGACGGCCCTCAACCGCCGCTTCCAGGGCCTCGGCCTACCGGCCACGGTGGTCAACAACTGGCTGCCCGACCTGGAGGGCACCAACACCACCAGCGCACGGGATCTGGCCCGCTCAATCGCGCTGGTGGAATCGGGGGAAAAGCTCAGCAGCCCCCGCGTCCGCGATCTGTTCCGCGAGATCCTGGCCACCTCCCGCACCAACACCCTGATCCCCCTGGGGCTTCTGAAGGGTCTGGGGAAGGACTCCAGCGATCCGGACGGTGAACTGCTGGCCTACGGGATCACGGTGTACAACAAAACCGGCGACATCGGCATCGCCTACGCCGACGCCGCCCTGATCCAGATGCCAAACGGCGAGCGCGCCGTGGCTGCCTTCCTGGTCAAGGGCCCGTTCAACGACCCGCGCTCCGCCGAGTTGATCCGCGCCATGGCGGGCGCGGCCGCCCCCACCCTCGCCGGCCGTCGATGAACACCCCCACCCATCGTCGACCCGGTCCGCACCGCCTGCGTCGCCGTCAGCGTCGCCCGAGGGGATGGGCCACAGCCCTGGAGCTGTCGCTGGGCGCCACGCTTCTGCCCCACACCACCGACGCCAACCCGCAGCCGTCGGCCACCCCCGCCCCATCTCCCTCCCCCCAGCTGCGCCGCCAGAGCGTGCAGCCCCTACCCGGCGGCCTCGATGGGGTGCCGCTGCTGAACGACAACAACCCTGAGCTGATCACCGCCCCGGGCATCCTCTTCTCCAGCTTCGATCCAGCGCGCGGTTTCCAGAACCGCCCCCTGGCGGTGCCCGCCGCCCACCTGAATGCCCCCCAGCGTGGTCCCTTCGGCCTGTTCAGCCACCACGTGTATGCCGGCCGGCCCGAAAGCCTCAATTCCACCCTCTGGCTGGCGGTGGTGGCCGCGCCCCGCGGCGCCACGCCGGTGCGATTGCGGCTGCGGGCCGGCGCCACCGCCCTCTCCCAATCGGTGGATGGCAAGCAGCCAGCGGCGCCGTTCCTGCCGCTGCCCACCCTGCTGAACCAGGGCAGCAGCCCCCTGTGGTCGGGCCCGGGCAGCCGGGTGGCCACCGAGCTGCTGGGCCGGGAGCGCGCCGCCGGTCTGCCCGAGGGCTGGACCCTCCCCCCCGGCCAGCTGACCCCTTTGCTCGTGGTGCCCCTGCCGGTGCGGGGTCTCGATCCCCTGTTGAACGGCCGCAACCTGCAGCTGCTGCTGGACGCCGACGGCCCTGTGGATGTGGCCACCCTGGCGGCCTTCGGCCAGGGGGAAGCCCCGCCCGATCCGGCCGTGTGGAGCGGGCTGCTCAACGGCCCCCTCAGCCCGAAGGAACACAAGCCCACCCCCCGCGGCGCCCCGGGCCCGATCATTTACTCCCGCGTCAGCGGCGTGCAGAACGGCAGCCTCTGGCGGGGGCAGCTCACCGACCCCGGCGCCCCTTTCCTCTCCAGCAGCCGAGCACCGATCTCCTGGCCGATCGCCTCGCTGGAGCGGGGCACCTTCGGCACCGGCCAGGTGCAGACCGCGCCCCTGAGCACCTTCTATCCCGGCACCGCCTGGGCCGCCCACGGCAACTACGGCGTCACCTACGACCTGACGATCCCGCTGCGCAACGACGGCCCCACCCCGGTGCGGCTGGCGCTGGCGGTGGAATCGCCGCTCAAGCAGGACCGTCCCCAGGGGGGCCTCACCTTCCTGCCCACACCGGCGCGGGCCGTGATGTTCCGCGGCACGGTGGAGGTGAGCGGGCTGGATGGCGAAGGGCCCCAGGCCAGACCCCGGGGGCGCCAGGGTTTCCACCTGGTGCTGCGCAACGGCCAACAGGGGCCGGTGCTGGGCACCATCAGCCTGGCGCCGGGCCAGCGGCGCACCGTGGGGGTGCGGCTGATCTACCCGGCGGATGCCACGCCACCGCAGGTGCTCTCGCTGCTGCCCGTGCCACCGGCCCCCTGATCCACCCAGGCGAACCGCCAGGCCGCCTGTGAAACAATCGCCGCAGAACGCTCCCGCCCGCCCCGTGATCCAAGCCCGCCAGCGCAGGGTCTTCCCCTTCACCGCGATCGTGGGACAGGAGGAGATGAAGCTCGCCCTGTTGCTCAATGTGATCGACCCGCGCATCGGCGGCGTGATGATCATGGGGGATCGGGGCACCGGCAAGAGCACCACGATCCGCGCGCTGGCCAACCTTCTGCCGGAGATCGAGGTGGTGGCGGGCGACCCGTACAACAGTTCCCCCTCCGACCCCGACCTGCAGAGCAGCGAGGTGAGCGAGCGGCTGCAGCGGGGAGAAACGCTGCCGCTGGAGGCCCGCCAGGTGCCGATGGTGGACCTGCCGCTGGGGGCCACCGAAGATCGCCTTTGCGGCACCATCGACATCGAAAAAGCCCTCAGTGAGGGGGTGCGCGCTTTTGAGCCGGGCCTGCTGGCCAAGGCCAACCGCGGCCTCCTTTATGTAGATGAGGTCAACCTGCTCGATGACCACCTGGTGGATGTGCTGCTCGATTCGGCCGCATCGGGTTGGAACACGGTGGAGCGGGAGGGGGTGAGCGTGCGCCATCCCGCCCGCTTCGTGCTGATCGGATCGGGGAATCCGGAGGAGGGCGAGCTGCGGCCCCAGCTGCTGGATCGCTTCGGCATGAGCGTGGAAGTGCGCACCGTGCGCGACCCGGAGCTGCGGGTGCGGGTGGTGGATCAGCGCTCCCAGTTCGACGACGACCCGGAGGGCTTCAGCCTGGCGGTGCAGGCCAGCCAGGAGGCGCTGCAGGCGCGGGTGGTGGAGGCCCAGGGCAGGCTGGGCCAGGTGGAGATCGACGACGACCTGCGCCTCCGCATTTCGGCTGTCTGCGGCGAACTGGATGTGGACGGCCTGCGGGGAGACATCGTCACCAATCGGGCCGCCCGCGCCCTCGCCGCCTTTGAAGGGCGCACCGAGGTCAGCGACGACGACATCGCCCGCGTGGCCGCCTGCTGCCTGCGGCACCGGCTGCGCAAGGACCCGCTGGAGCAAATCGATTCCGGAGAACGGGTCGTGAAGGTGTTCTGCAAGGTGTTTGAGCGCCCAGAGCCCAGCGACCGCAGCGGCTTCGCCCTGGCCCTCGCCAGCTGAGGCTCCAGGAGCGGCGCCAATCCCCGCTCAGGCTCCGCGACCAGCCCGCAGCACATCCGAGGGCCTACGGCCATGGGCGCGTTGGAAGTCGAGACTGAACTGGCTCAGGGAGCGGTAGCCGCACTCGGCCGCCACCGCTTTCACCGTGTCGCCCGCCGTGGGATGGGTGAGGCGCTCCTCGGCCAGGGCCATGCGCAGCTGCCGCACCCATTGCATCGGACTGCAGCCAAAGCGTTGCTGGAAAAGGTAGTGAAGGCTGCGGCGCGAATAATTGCTGCGCTCCTCCAGCATCTGCAGGGTGATGGATTGGGCGAGATTCAGGCTGATGAAATCGAGCAGGGATTCGAGGCGGGCATCGGCCGGAGTTGCCGGCGTGGCGCTCGCCTCAGCATCGTCATTGCCAAGCTCGGGGAACACAAGCAGGGCCAGCAGGCGCAGGAGCTGTTGCTGCAGCATCAGGGCCTCGATCAGCGTCTCCCCGAGGGGCGCCAGCCCATAGAAAACGGGCAGGAGGCGACTGAGGGAGCTGAGCAACACCGACTGGGGGCACTCCTCGGCGGCGCGCAACAGGCGGGAGCAGCGCAAGGGGTTATGGCGGGGGGAGGGGGCTTGCCAGCGCGGCCCCCCCACCCGCCGGGCGGCCGCCAGCAACTCCATGGCATCAAAGGCCAACACGGAGCAGCTGGAATCCTGGGTGAGCAGGGTCCAAGCGAGGCCGGGGAGGATCAGGGCGTCGCCGGCCTGGAGTTCATAGCGCTGCCGGCCCTGGTGGATGCTGGCCAAGCCGTCGTGCAACAACAGCAGCCAGTGCTGGGGGTGTTCGCCGGTTTCCACCAGCAAGGGCGATCCCAGGCTGGCGGCCAGGGGCAAGCTGCCGATCTGTCGATGGCCATCGAGGTGCCACCAATCGGAGATGGGACCCAGGGGTTCGAGCCTACGCAGAGGTAACACACTGCCGAGAACGCTCGCGGTATCGGCGGGATTGGCGGAGAGGGAGAGCCACTCACGCAAGGGATGCTGCAGCGAGATGGTCAACGGTGAACCGGCGCGGGAGGGGAGGTGGCGATGAGGAAGGCCCCTGAGAGACCCCCGGGGGATGGGGTCGGACGCTCCGAATAATGCAACAGCATCGGCGCAAGTGTCGGGAGATTTCCCCCTGCGCAACAACCAGCAAACTCAAACGCCGCTGCAGCCGTCTCCCCTGCACATCGAAAAAACGCAGAGAAAGCAAAATTGGGAAGGTTCAGGCGGCGGCACTATGGGTAAAAATTCAAGAAAACAATAGAGAACTCTGGCGCTTGCCGCGATTCTTCGCCACTCCGCCCACCCCGACCCTGGCCTCAGAAGCGCCGCCCGCGGCGACACCCCCAGGGGCGCGGCCCAACCCTGACGACAGCCCGCAACCCCTCCCCGGCGCGGACCTCGCCAACAGAAACAAAAGAAGCCTTACCCAATGAAAAGATCATTCTTCGGCCAAGAGTCACACCATTATTGACGCAAATGATCGCCCTACAACATCAATCCAGGCGGTCGGCTCACGATCGCGACAGATAGGGCTTTAAGGCAGCAAAAGCCCTACCAACGGGTCATTACACCCCTAGCCTGCGTAGGCACGGGTCACACAACCCGTCCCTTTGTGAATCTATCTGCCATGTTTCGTGCCACCCCGCCTGCAGCCATCAATCCGGCAGGATTTCTGCAGCGACTCTTACTAGGCAGCGCCTTCACAGGGATCGCCACCCTCACCCTCCAGGCCGGGCAGGCAAGCGCTCTCTCCACCCCCTGCAGCTTCGGCGGCAACACCCAATCGCTGCCCGGGTGCGCAACGGGCCCTTATGACTCCACTCTCCCCTCGGACAAGCTGATCACCCTGCTGAGCACAAGCGAAGACGGCAGCACCAAGGGCCCAACGGCTGGCGTTGGCACGATTGATTTTGATTGGATTAGCCTCCCTCCCGCAGGCTACAAAGGGGACCTGTGGGAAGTGGATGTAGACTTTGACCCCGACATCAACACACCAACCACGGGCACTTTTGACTACAAGATCAACATCACTGATCCCTCCTGGACCTTTGGCAGTGTGAGGCTGAAAGTTGATGCTATCGCCGGCGACCCAAGAGTGATCAAAAAGATCTACAGCGACGATGCTTTTACCAACGAAATCCTGGAAGTAACAGCCAACGGGTTTGTGCCTCTTCCCACCGGCTACCAGACCCTCTATGTAAGAGACACCTACAACGTCGCACAGGGTGATGTGCTCGGCAGCTTCCAGAACGTCTACACCCAAACCTCGGTGCCGGGTCCCCTGCCTCTCCTTGGCGCCAGCACAGCCTTCGCCTTCAGCCGTGGCCTGCGCCGCCGCCTGAAGCAACGCCACAACATGGGCTGAGGCGCCCGTTCCCCGGGCTCCCTGCGGCCATTCCGCTCCGCGTCCGTCGCGGCAGCCGGGGTGGCCGTTTTTCTGCGTCTACGCCCGTAAACTGATGCCACACCAGCGTTGCGGCCGTGCGGATCCTGGGCATCGATCCCGGCCTGGCGCGCGTGGGTTATGGCGTGATTGAGGTGGGGGAGGCCGGCAAGGGATCGGCGGGGGCGAGGCAGCAGATGCTCGATTGCGGCATGATCCGCACCGACGCCGGGCGCAGCGAGGGCGAGCGCATGGTGGAGATCGCCGCCGACCTGCGCGTGTTGATCCGCCGCTGGCGCCCCCAGCTGGCGGCGGTGGAGAAGTTCTTCTTCTACCGCTCCAGCACCACCATCGCCGTGGTGCAAGCCCGCGGGGTGGTGCTGATGACCCTGGCACGTTTCGCCATTCCGGTGGTGGAGTTCCCGCCGATGCAGATCAAGCTCGCCGTGGCCGGCCACGGTCACGCCGAAAAAGGGGAGGTGCTCGAGGCGGTGATGCGGGAGCTGGATCTCGATGCCCCACCCCGCCCCGACGACGCCGCCGACGCCCTGGCGGTGGCCCTCACCGGCTGGTTCCAGCGCTGATGCGCGAGCCCCCCACCGGCGCCGGAGCCGCGGCCAAAGCGGCGCTGCGCCCCCGTTTCCGCCGCCGCCGGCGCGAACAACTGCCGGCAGCGGCGGCCGGCATCCTCACCACCGGCCAACGGGAACTCCCGCCGCTTCTGAGGCCGGGTCAACGGCTCGGGCTCTGGTGGCCGATCGGCTCCGAACCCGATCTGCGCCCCCTGGCGGCTGAGCTGGAGCTGCACCATCCCGGGCGGCTGGCCCTGCCGGCGGTGCATCCCTGGCCCCCCCTTCAATCCACCTTGCAGCTGCTTTACCTGCCCTGGTGTCCCGGCGCCCCCCTGGCAGCCGACACCTGCGGCATCCCCAGCCCACCGCCACCGGCCCCCGGCGAGGAGCCGCTCGCCCCAACCCAACTGGCGCTGCTCCTGGTCCCCGCCCTGGCGGTCGACCACGGGGGCATCCGCCTGGGCTCCGGCGGCGGCTGGTACGACCGATTGCGGGCCGATCCCACCTGGAGGGCCGTGCCTGCCCTGGCGGTGCTGCCGGCCGCCTGCGTCAGCGCCACCCCGCTGCCCAGGGATCCCTGGGATGTGCCCTTCGATGGCTGGCTCGACGAGACCGGCCTGCACCGCATCAGCCCGCCATCCCACCCCGCCGGCGGCTCCGCTTTCGTTGCAACGTCGTAACGGCTGGGCTGCCGACGCTCGCTGGCGGCGGCGAATGGCCAGGATCCCCCTGAGCGCACCCGTTCCCGTGGACCTCAGCCCCCTGCAGCAGCGGATCGCCAGCCATGCCGCCAGCGCCCTGCGCAGCGAAGCCTGCACCCGAGCCTCCGCTGCCGATCGCTCACCGCGGCTCACCGCCGCCGAGCGGGTGCTCGCCGCCGAACTGCAGGCCCGCGGCGACAGCCACGACGCCCTGTCGATGATGGTGAGCTCCATGGCCCGCATGGTTCAAGCGGGCCGCACCAGCGACAGCCGCTGGAAAGCCTCCTGAGATCCCCGATGATCCGCCCCCTCCTTCCCACCCTGGCCGGCGCCGCAGCCCTGCTGCTGGCCCCCGTCTTCACCCCAGCTCCGGCCCGGGCCCATGCGATCGAATCCAGCCTCGAGACGCTGCACGTTCACGGAATCGACAGCCACCAGGCCACGTCCAAGGCCGATCCCGAAGAGCTCCGTCTGATCTCGAGCTTCTCCACCGGCCAACCGGTGGTGGCTGCCGCGGTGCGCCTGGTGCCCCCCGGCGGTGCGGGTGGGGTCGAGCTGGGTCGCACCGGCGCCGATGGCCGCCTGGTCTTCCGCCTCCCCTCCCAGGTGCGTCCCGACTGGGAACTGCAGGTGGATGGGGGCCCCGGCCATCGCGACTATCTCGAGCTGCCCGGCTTCTCGGCACGGGTCGTTCCCGCCGCCCCACGCGGTGAGATCGCCCAGGCGGGCCGCCAGGTGGGCCTGCTCGCCCTGATCGGTTCCCTCGGGCTCGGGGGGCTGGCCCTCCACCGACGGCGCGGCTGAAGCGATGGGCACGGGCAGTTCCGCCCTCGACCGCATCGTCGAGCGACTTGGCAGCAGCGCCGACCCCAAGCGGCGCTACGAATATGTGCTCTGGCTGGCGAAGAAGCTGGACCCGCTTCCTGACGACCTCCGGCAGGACACCTTCAAGGTGCGGGGCTGCGTCTCCCAGGTGTATGTGGTCGGCAGCCTCGCTGATGGCCATCTGCACTGGCAGGGCGATTCCGACGCCCAGATCACCAAGGGGCTGCTGGCGTTGCTGATCGAGGGGATGGAGGGGCTCACCCCCAGCCAGGTGGCTGCCATCGATCCGGCCTTCCTGGCGGCCACAGGGCTGCAGGCCAGCCTCACCCCGTCGCGTGCCAACGGCTTCCTCAATATCTTCCGCACCATGCAGGCCCAGGCGCGCCAGCTCGCCGAGGCGGCCTGAACGGCTGGCTGCGGCCCTGGGGAATCAGCAAGTGGCGGGATCGGTGGTTTCTAGGATCGGCGGTTTCTGTCGCGTCACTCCATGACGATCGGGGTCGGCTTGCTCGGGTTGGGCACGGTGGGAGCCGGCGTCGCGGCGATCCTGGCCAGTCCGCAGGGGCGCCATCCCCTGGTGGAATCCCTGGCCCTGCGGCGGGTGGCGGTGCGCGATCCCGGACGAGCGCGGGCTGTGGCGCTGCCTCCGGGCTGCCTCACCACCCACCCGGAGGAGGTGGTGGACGATCCGGCGGTGGAGATCGTGGTAGAGGTGATGGGGGGGCTGGAGCCGGCCCGTTCGCTGATCCTGCGGGCGATCGCCGCTGGCAAGCCGGTGGTCACCGCCAACAAGGCCGTGATCGCCCGCCATGGTCAGGAGATCGCCGCCGCCGCCGCCGAGCGCGGCGTTTATGTGCTGATCGAGGCGGCGGTGGGGGGCGGCATCCCGATCATCGAACCCCTCAAGCAATCGCTGGGCGGCAACCGCATCCAGCGGGTGAGCGGCATCATCAACGGCACCACGAACTACATCCTCAGCCGGATGGCGGAGGAGGGGGCCGCCTACGCCGATGTGCTCGCCGACGCCCAGCGCCTGGGCTATGCCGAAGCCGACCCGGCCGCCGATGTGCAGGGTGGGGATGCGGCCGACAAGATCGCCATCCTGGCGGGCCTGGCCTACGGAGGCCCGATCCCGCGCCAGGAGATCCCCACCGAGGGCATCGACCGGCTCGACAGCCGCGACGTGGCCTATGCCGCCCAGCTGGGCTTCGTGGTGAAGCTGCTGGCGGTGGCCGAGCGGATGACGGAAGCCCCCGCCGAGGGGGCCGCGCCGGACCCCGGGGGCCCCGATCCCCTGCCACTCGATGTGAGAGTGCACCCCACCCTGCTGCCGCGCCAGCATCCGCTGGCCGGCGTCCATGGGGTGAACAACGCGATCCTCGTGGAGGGTGACCCCGTGGGCCAGGTGATGTTCTACGGGCCAGGGGCAGGCGCTGGGCCCACCGCTTCGGCGGTGGTGGCCGACATCCTCAACATCGCCGGCATTCGCCAGGTGGGGGGCAGCGACCCGGCCGCCGGCCTCGATCCCTTGCTGGCCGCCAACAGCTGGCGCCGCTGCTGCCTGGTGGATGGGGCGCGCACCCGCCATCGCAATTACGTGCGATTGCGCACCCGCGACGAAGCCGGCGTGATCGGCCGGATCGGCAATTGCTTCGGCCATGCCGGGGTGTCGATCCAGTCGATCGTGCAATTCGAGGCCCGCGAGGACGGTGCCGAGATCGTGGTGATCACCCATGAGGTGCTGGAGGCCCGCTTCCGCGAAGCCCTGGCGGCGATCGAGGCGCTGGCGGATGTGGAAGCGGTGGCGGCCTGCCTGCGAACCCTCTGAGCCGCCCTGGCGCGGGCTCTGTGGGCTGGCCCACCCAGCCCCAAGGCAGCTGATCGGCCCCATCAGCCATTCCGATCGGCCAACCATGGCGGTGGGGCAGGGCGACGGGCCACAGTGGAATCGGAAGAGATCCCAAACTCCCCCTCCCGATCCCGGCTCCCGTCACCATCCGCTCACGGGGCCACCGGACGGTCCGCGGCGAACACCCGCCCCGGCCTGCCCCCGGAAAGGTAGGGGCGAGCGGGCCTCCCCCCACCACTCCTCACGCCGCTCACCTCCGCTACCGGCTCCCACCCCATGACCCGCAGCACCACCAGGCTTCACCAGGGGGACTGCATCCGCCTCAGCTCTCCGGCCCCCCAGGCCGACGCCCAGCAGCTGTATCAGGTGATCAGCGTCGATCCCCGCGGCGACCGCTGCTGGCTGCGCCGCTGGCCCCTGGCTCGCCACGGTTCGCCGGTGTTTGAGATGGGGCTCGAACAACTGCAGGTCTCCGGCCCCACCCCCGTCCCCCCCCGGCCTGAGTCCGCCAGCCCTTGCCCTTGAATGGGGCGCCCCCGCCCCCCTGGGCTTGTTCCCCTTCCAGGCCGCGCCCCCGCCCTTGGGGCGGTTCGTCCCCTCCAGGACCGAGCGATCACCGCATCGGCTCCAACTGCCGAGGCTGCGCTGGCGCCACTCCCCCCCCATGGCAGCGCACCGGCCGCTGGCAGCGCTCCGGCCAATAGCAGCGCTCCGGCCAATAGCAGCGCTCCGGCGGACCGCCCTGCTGCTGCCCCTGGCGCTGGTCCTCCCCCTGGCGGGCTGCCAGCCCCCCCGCAACGAGGGGACGGTGATCGTCGCCAGCCGCAGCCGAATCGACAGCCTCGATCCGGCCCGCGCCTCCCGGGTGGGCCAGCTGCAGGTGCTCAGCGCCCTGGGGGATCCCTTCTACGCCATCGGCGCCGACGGCCGCCTGGAACCCCGCCTGGCCACCGCCCTCCCCCAGCTCAGCGCCGACGGCCTGCGCGCCCGCATTCCGCTGCGACGCGGCGTGCTCTTCCACGACGGCACCCCCTTCGATGCGGAGGCGATGGCCTTCTCGCTGCGGCGCTTCATGGCGATCGGCACCCTCGCCTACCAGGTCACCGGCCGGGTGGCCGCCGTGCGGGTTCTCGGTTCCCATGAGATCGAGCTGGAGCTCAAGCGCCCCTTCAGCCCCCTGCCGCGGCTGCTCAGCGCCATCTTCCTCACCCCCATCTCCCCCACCGCCTACGCCCGCCATCGCGACAAGCCCCTCAACGACCGGTTCGTCGGCACGGGCTCCTACCGGTTGGCGTTCTTCAGCGGCCCGAAGCAGCGCCTCACCCCCTGGGAACGCTATTGGGGGCGCCGCCCGCGCAACCGCGGTCTGGAGCTGGTAACGCTGAGCAATTCCACCGCCCTGTTCGGGGCCCTGCGCAGCGGCGAGGTGGACGTTCTGCTCTCCAGCAGCCTGGAGATCGACCACCAGCAGGCCCTGCATCGCGATGCCCTGGCCGGTCGGCTACGGGAGGCGGTGGGTCCGGCCCTGGAGATCGGCTTCCTCTCCCTGCTCTCCGATCAGCCACCCTTGCAGGATCCGCGGCTGCGCCAGGCGGTGGCGCGCAGCCTCGACCGCGCCACAATCAGTCGACGGGTGAGCCTGGGGCTGCGCCCACCCCTGCGGGAGCTGCTGCCCCCCACCCTGCCGGGCTCCTCCCCCCGCGCCTGGCCCGCCTACGACCCAGCGGCGGCACGGCGTCTCTATCAACAGGCGGGCTACTGCAACGGCAGGAGCCTGCGGCTGCCCCTCACCTTCCGCTCCGACATCCCCAGCGACCGGCTGTTCGCCCTCACCTGGCAGGCCCAGCTGCGCCGGGATCTGGGCGACTGCGTCCAGCTGGAGATCAACGGCATGGAGTCGACCACGGCCTATGCCCAGCTCGACAAGGGGGTGTTTCCCCTGATCCAGCTGGAATGGGTGGGCGACTACCCCGACGCCGACAACTACCTGGTGCCCCTGCTGGGCTGCGAGAAAGCAGAGGGCAATCGCTGCAAGGCCGGCGGCAGCGCCTTGAGCGGCAGCTTCTGGACGGAACCGGGGCTGGAGGAGGCCCTGCAGCGCAGCACCCGCATCGGCGGCGAACCGCGGGTGCGCCTGCTGCAGGACATCCAGCGACGCACGGCAGCCGCCAGCCCCTACGTGCCGATCTGGCTGGTGGCGCCGGTGGCCTGGAGCCGCCCCCCCCTCAGCCGGCCGCGTTTCGATGGGGCGGGGAGGGTGCTGCTGGGCGAGCTGAGCGGGTCCCCAGGGCCCGAGCGCACGGCGGTGGGAGGGATGCGATGAGCCGCCGAAGCGAACTGTTGCGCTACGTGGGCGCCCGGCTGGCGCTGGCGCCCCTGATGCTCACCCTGATCGCCACGTTGGTGTTCCTGCTGCTGCGGGTGGCCCCGGGGGATCCGATCGATGCCCTGCTCGGCCCGCGGGCGCCTGAGGCCGCCCGCGCGGCCCTGCGGGCCCAGCTGGGGCTCGACCGCCCGCTGCTGGAGCAATACGGCCATTTCCTGGGCCAGCTGCTGCGCGGCGATCTCGGGGTGTCCCAGAACAGCCAGGAGCCGGTGATGGCGGTGATTCGTGACAGCCTGCCGGCCTCGCTGGAACTGGGGGTGGTGGCCCTGCTGCTGGCGGCGGTGGTGGGCCTGGCGATCGGCTTCAGCGGCATTGCCCGCCCGGAGGGGAAGCTGGATCTGGCCGGCCGGCTCTATGGGATCGGCACCTACGCCCTGCCGCCCTTCTGGGCAGCCATGGTGGCCCAACTGGTGTTTGCGGTGTGGCTGGGCTGGCTGCCGGTGGGCGGTCGCTTCCCGGCCACGCTGGTGCCGCCCGAGGGGAGCGGTTTTTATCTGCTCGATAGCCTGCGGGCCGGCGATGCTCAGCAGTTCGCCGGCGCCCTGAGGCATCTGGCCCTGCCCGCCGCCACGCTTGGCGTGCTGCTGAGCGGCATCTTCACCAACGCCCTGCGGCTCAACCTGCGGCGGGCCCTGGGTTCGGATTACGTGGAAGCGGCCCGCAGCCGCGGCCTGAGCGAGCGGCGCGTGGTACTAAACCACGCTCTGCCGAATGCGCTATTGCCGGTGCTCACGATCACCGGCATCACGGTGGCCAGCCTGATCGGTGGGGCCCTGCTGATCGAGGTGACCTTTTCCTGGCCGGGGATCGCCTTCCGCCTGCAGGAGGCGATCGCCCAGCGGGACTACCCCCTGGTTCAGGGCATCGTGGTGGTGGTGGCGGCGCTGGTGGTGCTGGTCACCGTGGCGGTGGACCTGCTGGTGGCCCTGCTGGACCCACGCATCCGGTTCTGAGCGCGGAGGCGACGGCTCCAGCTCCACGCTGCCCCGGCCCCGAACAGGGGCAGGGGGCCGGGACCGGAGGGGTTGTCTTCCGACTTGAACTCCAGATCGAGGAACACAGAGGGATTCTGGGCGCTGTGCTCGCTTTGGCCGTAGACAAACACACCGACCACGCCACCGCCTTGCTCGAGGCTGTTGCGGCCACTAAAGGCGATGTTCCCGCCGAGGGCGGCGTTCACGAGCGACACGCCAGCCGCATCGAAGGTGTACTCGCTGAAGGAGCTATCAGACTCACTGCCATCGAAGGTGACGGCGCTGTACGAGGGGCCCTGGCCGAGGTTGGTGAAGCTGCTGTTGCCGCTCAGCAGGTCATCGAAACTGCCAAGAACACCATGGATAGACACGGTTTGTTCCGTGTACTGGCCCATCTCAATCACGTAATTACGAGCCCGCATGGTCACACCCTTCAGGGTCTTACCAGCAGGGGCCGCAGGCAGATCAAAGGCGAAGAAATCGCGGAAAATAACGTCGATCTCCTTGTCGCTGCCAGGCAGAAACAGGTCGTAGTAGCCAGTGATGTAGTTGCTATCCGACGGATCCGAAGGGAAATCGACCGAATCGCTGTAGAAGCCGGTGTCTAGAGCCTCGATGGTGGTCACGTCTGTGGCGGCTCGGGCAGGGGCAGCCGATAGACCAACAAACCCGGTAAGAGACGAGACCACAAGCGCCGCAAGAGCGGCGGGGGCCTTGGAGAGCGGAACCGATGCGACAGCCATGGGAGCGGGATTTCGCCAAAGAACCTGGCCAAAACTTAGCCGGGGCTGTCGCTAAGAAAAGGACCCAAATAGAAGCGAGTCGTTGACCTCTATCGACCCATTCCTTGACAACATTCTTGGCGATATTTCGCCCTTTTATGCCTGGCGACCATCGGACGGTTCAGCGCCGCAGCAGGGCCCGCCAGCGCCGGGCCATCTCCGGATCCAGAACGAAGGCGGTTACCCCCTCCTGCACCAGCCGCTGGGAAGGCAAGCGCATCGGCTGATCCAGGCTCTGCAGGAATTCGCTGGTGATCCGCAGCAGCAGCCGCTGCACCGTGCGCGGATCCACCCCCACCAGTTCACTGCCCAAGCGAAACAGGGCCTCCTCCGAATCCGCAACCCGCACCGGCGAGAAATGGCTGCCGCCCTCCACGAGCACCAGCAAGCTGCGCGGATTCCCCGGCGGCAGGAACAGCCCCAACTGCTCCTCCACCGGCGGGGTCACCAGATCGAGGCTGCCCCCGGCCATCAGCACCGGGACGGACAACGGCGCGAGCCCCTGCGATGGCCACAGGAGGCTGCCGAAACCGTTGAGCACCACCACCCCGCGCAGGTCGGGCGGGGGCGAGGGCGGCGTCGGCACCCCGGTGCTCGCGAGCTGGCATTGCAGCAGGCGGGAGGGATTGTTGATCGGCAGGCGGGAGAGGGCCTGGCGGCAGCGGCTCTCCAAGCCGGGCACCGGCGCCAGCCCGGAGGCCAGCAGGGCGGTCAGCCCCCCCAGCGAATGCCCCACCAACACCACGCCGTTCCCCTCAACCCCCAACCGCCCCTGGCGCTGCGCCGCCAGCACGGCCTGCACATCCGCCAGCCGCGTGGGTAATGTCTCGGCGCCGGGGGGAGGGATCTGCCCTTCCAAGGCCGCCTTCATCGCCGTCGCATCGCTGCCGGGGTGCTGCAGAGCCACCACCGACCAGCCGCGGTCCGCCAGCACGGAGGCAAGCCAGCGCAACTGCTCGGCCGTGCCCCCCAGGCCTGGCAGCAGCAGCAGCCAGGGGCGCCGGGCCACCGGTTCATGGGGGGCGGGCCGGGAGGGCCAGAGCTCCAGCGGAAGGGTTTCGCGGCGATGGGCCACGGGCCGGGCCCAGCGCCGGGGGGGGTCCCGCGCCCCGGGGTCGACCGCCAGCGGGCGCGCCGGCCGGGTGTCGAGGGCCAGCCGCTGCAGACCCTCCAGGGCCAGCTGCTGCTGGCGGAGCTGCTGGCGCCAACGTTCGGCCAGGGACAGCAGGCCATCGAGCTGGAGGGTGAGACGTTGGGGTGGGAGGCCACGCAGCAGATCGATCGCCGTGACCTCCCGGCCCTCCTCCAACAGCCGCACCAACGTGCTCTGGAGCAGCGGCGTGGTGGTGCGCCCATCGGGGGTGGTGAGCAGCACCCCCACCTCCGCCAGCATCTGGCTGCCCGCCCAGCTATTGAGCAGCTGGCGGCCGAAGCTTCGGTCGCGCAGCAGGGGGGCACGCAGCAGCCGCAGCAGATCCTGCTGGGTTTCGGGCCGCAGCAGGCGAAGCCACACGCTGAGCTCCTCCCCACCGGCCGTCGCCGGTGGCGGCTCACCGCGGCTGAGGGCCTCGAGCTGATCCAAGGGGATGGGAATCGACAGCGCCTCCAGGCGCAGCTCAAGCAGATCGGCGGCGGCGGCCGGGGCCGGAGCACCGCCCACCACCGCCAGGCCAGCGGCGCTGGACACCAGCAGACTGGCCACGATCGACCCGAGACGGCCCAGGCGACGTGACGGAGGACGGAACCGGCGGGGGAACGGGGGCAAGGGGACGCTCAACCAGGGACGGGGCCTGGTGGTTCCAGTTTCCCGCGTCGTTGCGAAGTCTTGCGCGGATTCGCCTGATCGCGATGGTGGGAGCGGGGGGGGTTCTCTACCTGACCCCGATCGTCTTCCATCAGGAATCCTTCAGCGCTGCGGGGGTGACCGGCGGCCTGGCGGCGGCGGCCCTGGCCGGCACCGCCGGCCGCTTTCTCAGCGGCGCACTCCTCGACCGCGGCCTGCCCTGCTCGCTTCCGATCCTGCTGACGGTGCTGTTCGGCCTGGGCGGCGACGCCCTGCTGCTCGCCGCCCGACACTTTCCCGGCTACCTCGGGGGCCAGCTGTTGCTGGGGATCGGCGCAGGACTCTACTGGCCGGCGATCGAGCTGGCGGTGCCGCTTACCTGCGCGCCGGTTCCCTCGGCCCGGGCCTTCGCCCTGGTGCGCAGCGCCGATGCCCTCGGCGTGGCCTGTGGCGCCCTGCTGGGGGCGGCACTGGCGCAGGTGGGCCATCTGCGGGGCATCTACCTGGTGGACATGGCCTGCCTGGTGACCGTGGCGCTGTTGCTCAGGCACCGACCGTTGCCGGCCGCCCATCCGCGACGCGAGGGCGGGTCGGGGGGGGACGCCCTCAGCTGGCTCCGGCCCCTGCTGCCCTTGTTCGTGGTGGTGCTGGTGGCCACGGGCCTGCCGGCCCTGATGCAGAGCGCCCTCCCCCTGGACCTGGTGCGCGGAGGCCTGCGACGGGCGCCGTTGCCCGAGACCCTGGGGGCCCTGCTGATGGGCCTGCAATTGTTCCTGATGGTGTTGCTGCAGTGGCCGGTGGGGCAGGCGATGGCCAAGCGGCCCGTGCGCACCGGGCTGGGGGTGAGCCTGTTGAGCTTCGTGCTGGGCACCTTGCTGTTGGCGCTCTCGGCCCTGCTCGAGCAGGGGCTGGTGCTGCTGCTGCTGGCCCAATTGCCCCTGGCCTTTGGCGCCACGGCGTTTCTGCCCACCGCCACCGAGGCGGTGGTGGAGCTGGCGCCGCTGGCTCACCAGGGTCTGGCGATGGCCCTGTTTTCCCAGTGCTTCGCCCTGAGTGCCATCGCCGCCCCGCTGCTGGCGGGGGGGCTTCTCGATGGCCAGGGCCATGGGGTGGGGCTCTGGCTGGTGGTGAGCGGCCTCTGCCTGCTGACCCTGCCGGTGCTCCGCAAGATCGAAAACCACCCGCGCCGGCCGCTTACCCAGCAGGGGGATCGGCCGCCGGGCGCTTGAGCCAGGCTTCGTGGGGCAGGGGCTCGGTGCCGTACTCCCAGTCGTCGTAATCGGGATCGTTGCGGATACGGCGATGCACCTCCTTTTGCACGTCGAAGTCGTGGGAGGCGGAGCCGGGAGAGGAATCGGAAGCGGGATCGGAGGCAGGGCGGCTGCCGATGGGATCCGGGGCGCTGGGCGTGGGTTGGGAGCTCATCGACGCTCAGCAGACTCACCCCATTCTCCCCGATCGGATCGGTCACCGTCCGCCGCGGAGGGGGGAACCCTCCAGATCTCGGTTCCCTGCACGATGGGACCGGGTTCCAGGTCGAGGAAGGCGGGGGCAGGCTCCGGGGCGATGGCGAAGCGGGCGGGTCCAGCGCTGAAGGCAGCCCGCAGCCGTAGGCCACTCGAGAGCAGCACCGTGGCCCCGCCGGCCAGCAGCAGGGCCGGCGCGATCGGAGCCAGGAACGAACCCACGCCCACCGCACCGAGCCCATAGGCCAGGCCGGCGCCGACACCGCCCCCCAACGCCGCGGCCCCCACCTTGGCCCCCGCGGCCCGGGCAGCCTCCTCCGGCGACTTACGCCCCTGGCGCACGGCGAGGGTCTCTTCGATCACCGCCACCGGAACCTCCAGCAGGGCCGCCGCCGCCGCGCCGCGGCCCACGGCCCGCAGCCCACCACCGGCCAGGCGCACGCCGGTCCGCAGCGGCAGGCGACGGAGGGGTACAGCCGCCAGCCGCCCGGCCGCGGCCAGCTCCAGGCCCACCTCCAGGCCATCGAGCCAACCGGAGCGCCCCGGCCCGGCAGGAGCTGGGTCCGATCCCCGGGGTGGGCGGGAAGACGCGACCATACCGGCGCAGAACGGCGGGGGGTCCCCACTTTGGAACGGCTGGGGGGCAGCGGCCAGCCGGGGGATCGCCGCTCCTCCGGCCGGGTGAGGAACCAACGGATCAGGGGGCGGCGCTTCTGGGGCCGGCTTCGGCCAGGGCGGCGATCATTCGGCCAGGGCGACGATCAGACCTTGACTATCAGACGTTGACGATCAGACGTTGAAGAGAAACTCCATCACATCGCCCTCGGCCACCACGTAGTCCTTGCCCTCACTGCGCAGCCAGCCACGGTTGCGGGCCTCCACGAGCGATCCGGCCTCCAGGAGCTGGCGCCAGCCGATCGTCTGGGCGCGGATGAAACCCCGCTCAAAATCGGTGTGGATGACGCCGGCGGCCTGGGGGGCGGTCATGCCGCTGTGGATGGTCCAGGCCCGCGTTTCCTTCTCGCCGGTTGTGAAATAGGTGCGCAGGCCGAGCAGTGCGTAGGTGGCGCGGATGAGGCTGCGCAGACCTCCTTCCGACACCCCCAGACCCTCCAGAAACTCGGCGCGCTCCCCCTCGGGTAGCTCGATCAGCTCGGCTTCCACCTGGGCGGAGATCGTGACGGTGGCGGCCCCCTCCCGTTCCGCCAAGGCGCGCACCTGCTCCACGAAGCCATTGCCCGTCGCCAGGTCGTCCTCCGCCACGTTGGTGGCATAGATCACGGGCTTGGCGGTGAGCAGGCCGAGGGGCTTGACCATGGGGGCCTCCTCTTCGGTGAGCCCCACGGACCGGGCCGCCCCACCCTGCTCGAGCACGGCCTGGATGCGCGCCAGGGCCTCCTCCTCCTGCTGGGCTTCCTTGCTGGTGCGCAGCTGCTTCTTCAAGCGCTCGCGCCGCTTCTCCACCTGGGCCAGATCGGCCAGGGCCAGCTCGAGGTTGATCACCTCCGCATCACGCAGCGGCTCAACCGAGCCCGAGACGTGAATGACGTCGTCGTTCTCGAAGCAGCGCACCACATGCACGATCGCGTCGACCTCCCGGATGTTGGCCAGGAACTTGTTGCCGAGACCCTCGCCCTGGCTGGCCCCCTTCACCAAGCCGGCGATGTCGACGAACTCGACCCGTGTGGGCACGATCTCCCGCGAAGAGGAGAGGGAAGCGAGCTGCTGCAGCCGTTCATCCGGCACCGCCACCACCCCGCTGTTGGGCTCGATCGTGCAGAAGGGGAAATTGGCGGCCTGGGCCTGGGCGTTGGCCACCAGGGCGTTGAACAGGGTCGACTTGCCGACGTTGGGCAGGCCGACGATTCCGGCTTTGAGCATGGGCGGAATCTAAGAGCCCGCGCCCCCGCACCCCGGCCCCCGGCATCCGGGCCCCCGGCCCCCCGGCATCCGGCACCCGGCGGGCCGCCCATCCCCAGGAAGCGGCGCGAGGGGCGAGACTTGGGGAAGCGATGTAACAGACCATTTCAGCTCTGCGCCCCCTCCGCCCGGTAGCCCCGGGTCCCCCATCCGCCAGTGGCGCTCCTGTGCCGCTGCCCCACGTTCCGGCCGTGCCTGCCCCTAGCAGCCCCGCCCCAGGCCCCACACCGGCCCGTGGCCGCCGCCGCCCCTGGCGCTCCCCCCGCCTCTGGACCACCGTGCTGGTGGCGGGGGCGCGCCTGGTTGGCGCCGCGGCGTGGCAACGGCAGCGCACCGCCGTGGCCCGCGCCGACCTCACCCCCTACACCGTGCTGGCCCGCCGCGACAGCCTGCCGGGGGTGGTCACGGCCACCGGCGAACTCGACGCGGTCGAGCGCGTCAACGTCAGCCCGCGGCGCCAGGGACAGGTTCAGGAGCTGTTCGTGGATGAAGGGGACACCGTGCGGGAGGGCCAACCGCTGGCCCGCATGGATGGGGGTGACCTCAGCGACCGGCTGGATGAACTGCGCGCCGATGTGTTTGCTGCGGAGGCGCGCCTCACCCGCAGCCGCAACGAGTGGCAGCGCCGGCGTCAGCTCTACGAAAACGGTGCGATCAGCGCCGATGAGTACAGCGCCGTGCTCAGCACCTACCAGGTGGACCGGGCCGCCCTCGCCGCCAGCCGCGAGCGCCTCCAGCAGCGCGGCGTGGAGCAGGGGGAGTTGATCGTTCGCGCTCCCTTCACCGGGGTGATCAGCCAGCGCTTCGCCGATGCTGGCGCCTTCGTGACCCCCACCACCACCGCCTCCGCCACCGCCGGCGCCACGAGCTCCTCGATCGTGGAGCTGGCCCGGGGCCTGCAGGTGGTGGCCAAGGTGCCGGAAAACGATCTGGGGCGCCTGCGGCTCGGCATGGGCGCATCGGTGCGTGTGGACGCCTTCCCCGACCGTCGCTTCGCGGCCCGCATCCGCCAGATTGCCCCTCGGGCGGTGAAGGTGAACAACGTCACCTCGTTTGAGGTGAAGCTCGAGCTGATCGATCCCCCCCCCGAGCTGCGGATCGGCATGACCGCCGACGTGGACTTCCAAACGGGGCGCATGGAACCGCAGACGGTGGTGCCCACCGTGGCGATCGTCACCGAGGAGGGCAAACCGGGCGTTTTGCTGGTGGACAAGGACCGTCAACCGCGCTTCCAGCCGGTGGAGCTGGGGGCCAGCAGCGGCCGTGACACCCAGGTGCTCGGTGGGCTGGAGCCTGGCAGCCGGGTGTTCATCGACCTGCCGCCCTGGGCGAAGAAGCGTCGTTGAACGGCGGTCGACGGGGCTCGCCGAGCGGGAGGTTCAGGGGGAGGCCAGGAAACGGCGCACCGTGGCCACGATCCGCTCACTGGCGTAGCCATCGCCGAAGGGGTTGTGGGCGCGGGCCATCGCCTCGTAGGCGCCTTCATGCTCCAGCAGGTTGGCGGTTTCGGCGAGGATGGTGTCGCTGTCGGTGCCGATCAGCCGAGCCGTGCCCGCATCCACCGCCTCCGGCCGTTCGGTGGTGCGACGCAGC
>JBKDOZ010000166.1:0-4734 GCA_046342735.1 Synechococcaceae cyanobacterium | reverse complement strand
CACCGGCCGGCGCGACTCGCGCTGCATCCAGCTGATCCAATCGGCCGTGATGCCCTTCGGACAGGCCGCCTCGCACTCCAGGTGGCCACTGCAGCCGCCGAAGCCCTCGGCCTCCATCGCGGTGCGCATCCCCTGCAGGCGGCGGGAGCGTTCGGGTTGCCCCTGGGGTAGCTGGGCCAGGTGGGCGAGCTTGGCGGCGGTGAACAGGCTGGCGGAGGCATTGGGGCAGCTGGCCACACAGGCGCCGCAGCCGATGCAGGAGGCCGCATCGAAGGCGCGGGCGGCCTGGTCGCGGCCGATCAGGATGGCGTTGGCATCGGGGGCGCTGCCGGCGTTGACCGAGCAGTAGCCGCCGGCTTCGATGATGCGGTCGAGGGCGGAGCGATCCACCGCCAGGTCCTGCAGAGGGGGGAAGGCGCGGGCGCGGAAGGGTTCCAGGGTGAGGGTGGCTCCGTCGGCGAAGGCGCGCAGGTAGAGCTGACAGACCGTGGTGAGGGCCGCGGGGCCGTGGGCCTGGCCGTTCACCAGGAAGCCGCAGGCCCCGCAGATACCCTCGCGGCAGTCGTGGTCGAAGCCCACCGGCCGTTGGCCGGCGGCGATCAACCGCTCATTGAGCCCATCGAGGGCCTCCAGCAGCGAAAGATCGGTGGACACCCCCTCGAGCTGGTGGGTCTCGAAGGCGCCGGGGTCGCCGGGGCCGGGCTGCCGCCAGATGCGCAGGGTGAGGGAGACGGTGCGGCTCATCGGTAGTTGCGCTCGGACAGGGAGATGGCGCTGTACTGCAGCGGCTCGTGGTGGCGCCGCGGCGGAGCGCCGGGGCGGTGCTCCCAGGCGGCGATGTGGGCGAAGCGGGCGTCATCGCGACGGGCCTCGCCGCTCTCGCTCTGGTGCTCCTCACGGAAGTGGGCCCCGCAGGATTCCTCCCGCGCCAGGGCATCCCGCAGCATCAGCTCCGCCAGCGCCAGAAAATCCTCCACCCGCAGGGCCTTCTCCAGCTCCGGATCGATGGGGGTGCCGGGATCCGGCAGGGCCAGATCCTCCCGGAAGGCGGCCCGGAGCGCCGCCAGCTCCTCCAGCCCCCGCTCCAGCGCAGGGCCACTGCGGCTGATGCCGCAGGTGTCGATCATCAGGGCGCCGAGGGCGCGATGGAAGGCGTCCACCGGGCGGCGGCCACCGATCGCGCGCAGGGCATCGATGCGGGCGGCCACGGCGGCCAGCGCTGCGCGGCAGGCGGGATGGTCGGGCGACACCTCGGGATGGGCCACCCCCGCCAGCCATGCCATGACGGTGGCCGGAGCGATGAAGGTGCCATCGGCCAGGCCCTGCATCAGGGCGCTGGCGCCGAGCCGGTTGGCCCCGTGTTCGGAGAAGTTGGCCTCCCCCAGCACGAACAGGCCCGGCACCGTGCTCATCAGGTGGTAGTCAACCCAAAGCCCCCCCATGGTGTAGTGCGGAGCGGGGTAGATGCGCAGGGGGGCGCCGCGGGGATCCTCACCGGTGATCCGCTCGTACATCTGCAGCAGGTTGCCGTAGCGGGCCTCGATCGCCGGCAGCCCATCGCGCTCGATCGACTCCGCCAGATCGAGATACACCGCCCGCCCGCCGGGACCGACGCCATGGCCCGCCAGGCAGAGCTCCCGGGCGCGGCGGGAGGCCACATCGCGGGGCACCATGTTGCCAAAGGCGGGGTACTGGCGCTCGAGGAAGTAATCGCGCTCGGCCTCGGGGATCGCCGCCGGCGGCCGCCCATCGCCCGGCCGGGCCGGCACCCACAGCCTCCCGTCGTTGCGCAGGCTTTCACTCATCAGCGTCAGCTTGCTCTGGCCCGGATCGCCACTGGGGATGCAGGTGGGATGGATCTGGGTGAAGCAGGGGTTGGCGAACCAGGCCCCGCGGCGGTGGGCCGCCAGGATGGCGCTGGCGTTTGACTTCACCGCGTTGGTGGAGAGGAAATAGACGTTGGCGTAGCCGCCGCTCGCCAACAGCACGGCGTGGGCCGTGAAGGCCTCGAGGGCGCCGCTGAGCTGATGGCGACTCACCACCCCGCGGGCAACCCCATCCACGGTGATCAGCTCGAGCATGTCGCGGCGGGTGAGCAGCTCCACCCGCCCGGCGGCCACCTGGCGCATCAACGCCTGGTAGGCCCCATACAGAAGCTGCTGGCCCGTCTGACCCCGGGCGTAGAAGGTGCGACTCACCTGGGCGCCACCGAAGCTGCGGGTGGCCAGGGTGCCGCCGTATTCGCGGGCGAAGGGGACCCCCTGGGCCACGCACTGGTCGATGATCGCCGTGCTGATCTCAGCGAGGCGATGGCAGCCGGCCTCCCGGGCCCGGAAATCGCCCCCCTTCACGGTGTCGCGGAAGAGGCGTTGCACGCTGTCGCCGTCGTTGGCGTCGTTGCGGGCGGCGTTGATGCCCCCCTGGGCCGCCACCGAGTGGGCCCGCCGCGGACTGTCGTGATACGTGAGCAGCTGCACCTGGTAGCCCTGCTCGGCCAGGGAGGCGGCGGCGGAGGCGCCCGCCAGGCCGCTGCCCACCACCAGCAGCCGCAGGCGGCGCTTGTTCGGCGGACTGATCAGCGGCAGCTCCGCCTGGCACCGCTGCCAGGCCATCGCCACCGCGCCGGTGGGCACACGGGACTCCAGGGCCATCAGGCGCCCCCCCGCCACGCCAGGGCCAGGGGCACGAGCGCGAAGCCGGCCCCCAGCAGCAGGGCCAGCCCCCGGCCGAAGCCCCGGATGGCCCCAGCGTTGCCCGGCTCCAGCACTCCGAGACTGCGGTGGGCACTCTCCACCCCGTGCAGCAGGTGCAGGCCCACCGCCACACCCGCGGCGGCATAGAGCGCCAGGGAGAGGGGATGGGCCAGCGCCGCCTGCAGCACCGCCAGCTCGGCACCGGCCGGGGGGCGCGGCCAGCGCAACTGGGCCAGGTGCACCGCCAGGACGAGCAGCAGCAGCGCACCGCTGAAGGGAAGCCAGCGCCCGGCCTGCGCCACCAGGGCCTCGATCGCGCCGGAGCGGCGGCTGGCGCGGCGGCCGGCGAGCGGCCCGCGGGCGGCGGCGTTGCGCCAGGCACGCACCAGGCTGAGGAGCGGATGCAGCAGCAGCAGGGACGCCAGGACGATCTCCCCAGGAAGCAGCCAGGGCTGGCGGTGCAGGGTGGCCGCCCAGGTATTGAAGGTGGCGGGAGCCACCAGGGCAAGCGAAACCCCCGCCAGGTGCAGCACCAGAAACAACACCAGCAGCAGGCCGCTGTAGGGGATCAACGGGGGGAGGCGCTGGGGGGTGGCCTGACGATGGCATCGAAACCCAGCCCCTGACAACGGCCGCAACCGCGCGCTGCTGGCGCCTCCATAACGTGAGATCCCCCGGGTCGTCCTCCGTGCGCCTTTCGCGCCCCTCCACCTATCTCTGTGCCTTCCTCACCCTGCTGAACGACCGGCTTGGGGAGAGCATCGTCTTTCCGCTGTTGCCGTTCCTGCTGGCCGGAATCAGCCGCGACGCCCGCACCCTGGGCCTGCTCACCGGCACCTACGCCCTCTCCCAGTTCGCCTTCACGCCGCTGATCGGCGCCCTCAGCGACCGCTACGGCCGCCGGCCCGTGATCGCCAGCTGCGTGGCGGGGTCGGTGCTGGGCCTGGGCCTGTTCGCCCTGACCATCGGCCTGCCCTGGTGTTCGCGCTTCCCGGTGGCCAACGCCGAGGGCTGGCCCCTGGCCCTGCTGTTCGTAGCGCGGATCATCGACGGGGTCAGCGGCGGCACCGCGGCCACCGCCACCGCCGTGCTGGCGGACATCTCCCCGCCCGAAAAGCGGGCCCGCGCCTTCGGACTGGTGGGGGTGGCCTTCGGGCTGGGCTTCGTGCTCGGCCCCTTCCTCGGCGGGGTTCTGGCGGAACGCAACCTGAGCCTGCCGGTGCTGGTGGCCGTGGCAATCGCCGTGCTCAATCTGGTGTTGGTGCTGGCGCTGTTGCCCGAAACCCTGCCGGCGGAGAAGCGCCTGCCGATGCCCCGCAAGCGGGAGTTGCAGCCCTTCCACCAGCTGGGCCGCGTGTTCACGAACCCACGCATCCGCCGTTTGGCGATTGCCTTCTTCCTGTTCTTCCTGGCCTTCAGCGCCTTCACGGGCGTGCTGGTGCTGTTTCTGCAGCAGAGCTTCGGCTGGGGCCCGGGCCTCACCTCCACCGCCTTTCTGGTGGTGGGGGTGGTGGCGATGGTGGTGCAGGGGGGGCTGATCGGTCCGCTGGTGAAGCGATTCGGGGAGCAACGGCTCACGGCCGCGGGCCTCGGCTTCGTGATCGCCGGCTGCCTGCTGATCCCCCTGGCCACCGCCGCCACGGCACGGGCCCAGGTGTTCAGCGCGGTGGCCCTGCTGGCGGTGGGCACCGGCCTGGTCACCCCTTGCCTGCGCAGCCTGGTGTCGCGCCGGCTGGCCGACAGCGGCCAGGGGGCCGCCCTGGGCAGTCTGCAGGGCTTGCAGAGCCTCGGCAGCTTCCTCGGCCCCCCCCTGGCCGGGTTGGCCTACGAGAGCGTTGGCCGCACCAGCCCCTTCTGGCTGGCGATTCGTCTGCTGGCGGGGGTGCTGAGCCTGATCAGCGGGGGGGGCACAACCGCGCCGGGGACCCCTGAAAACGGCGAAAATAAATCCACAGACTGAACACTGTGGGTCGAACGCCCCTACCGCCCGTGCCCGGCCATGGCGATCGCAGCCCCGCCGCGATGGCTGCTGTCGGGACCG
>JBKDOZ010000165.1:0-23132 GCA_046342735.1 Synechococcaceae cyanobacterium | reverse complement strand
GCCAACGCCACCCTGCTCGACAAGATCATGGTGGAGTACTACGGCGCCGAAACGCCCCTCAAGTCGCTGGCCACCCTGTCCACCCCCGATTCCCAGACGATTCAGATCCAGCCCTTCGATGCCGGTTCCCTCTCCCTGATCGAGAAGGCCATCAGCCTCAGCGATCTGGGCCTGACGCCCAACCACGACGGCCGGGCCATCCGCATCAACATCCCGCCCCTCACCGAAGACCGCCGCAAGGAGCTCTGCAAGCTCGCGGCCAAATACGCCGAGGAGGGCAAGGTGGCGCTGCGCAACATCCGCCGCGATGGCATCGATCGCATCAAAAAGCAGGAGAAGGATGGCGAGCTCTCGGAGGACCAGAGCCGCGACGAACAGGACAAAGTGCAGAAGCTCACCGACCGTTTCATCGCCGACCTCGAGAAGCAGCTTGCCGCCAAGGAGGCGGACATCCTGAAGGTGTGAGGCCCCGCCTCGCCGCCCCGGGCTGGTGCTGATCGCCAGCGTCCGTCCGACTCCATCGCAGAGATTCATCACTTGAAGGATGCCGAGGTGATCGTTCTCGGCGCTGGCCCGGCCGGCGCCGCCGCCGCCTTCCATCTGGCGGCCCGGGGCCGGAGCGTTCAGCTGATCGAACCCCGCAGCCCAGGCCAGGGGAAGCCCTGCGGCGGTGGCATGGCGGCCTCGGTGCAGCGCTGGTTCCCCTTTGATCTCAGCCCCGCGGTGGAGCAGGTGATCGACCGGGTGCGTTTCACCTGGTGCCTGGAGGATCCGGTCACCGCTGTGTTGCCCGGCGATGCGCCCTTCTGGATTGTGCGCCGTTCCCGGCTCGATGCCTTCCTGGCGGAGCGGGCAGAGGAAGCTGGTGCCTGGCTGCGTCGCGGACTCCGGGCTGAGGCGGTGGAGCGGGGCCGCGATGGCCTCTGGCGGGTCGCCCTCGGCGGCGGTGGCAGCGTGCAGGCCCAGGCGGTGGTGATCGCCGATGGCTCGGCGTCCCCCTTCGCCCAGCTCCTGGGCCTCGGACCGCCCCGTCCCCGTTATGCCTCCACCGTGTCGGTGGAGGTGGACGCCAGCGTGGCCGAGCCCGGCGTCGCCCGGTTCGAATTCGGCCTGGTGCACCACGGCTTCTGCTGGGCCTTTCCCCGCGCCGATGGTTACAGCATCGGCGTCGGCACCTTCCTGGGGGCCCAGGAGGCCGACGCGGAGGCGGTGCTCTCGCGGCTGTTACCCAGTCTTGGGGTGGCCGCCGAGGCGGGGGAGCGGCGGCGAGGCCGGCTGCGTGTCTGGGACGGCCACCATCCCCTGCACGGCGATGGTCTGGTGGCGGTGGGCGACGCCGCTTCCCTGTGCGATCCATTCCTGGCGGAGGGTCTGCGGCCGGCGTTGATGAGCGGTACGCGGGCGGCCGAAGCGCTCGATGCCTGGCTGGGCGGGGAGAGGGAGGCCCTGGCGGGCTACAGCCAGCGCATGCGCCACGACTGGGGGGATTCGATGGCGTGGGGGCGGCGCATCGCCCAGGTGTTCTACCGGGTGCCCAAGGTGGGCTATCAGATCGGCATCAAGCGCCCCACAGCGCCGCAACGCATCGCCCAGATCCTCTCCGGCGACATGGGCTACGGCGACATCGCCCAGCGGGTGATCCGGCGTCTGCTCTTCCAGCGCGGCTGATCCTCCCGTTGCGCACGAGCCCGAACCCCTGCGCTCAGCTGCGGGTGCAGTCCTTGAGGTCGCGCAGGCGCTGGTCGATCGAGGCCAGCAGCTCAATCGCGAACATCGGCGATTCCTGCACGGCGAAGAGAAACTTCTCGCGATTCATCACCAACAGGCGGCAGGGGGTGATCGCGCGGGCGTTGCCGTAACGCCGGTGGTCCTGCGTCACCAGGGCTCCAGCCCCGAACACCTCACCCGCCTCGAGGATCTCGTGGTTGCGGCCGTCGTTCCAGTTGAGCTCCACCGTGCCCGTGAGCAGGCCGAACATGCAGTCGCCCGATTCACCCGCCCGGAAGATCAGGGTGTCGGGCTCCACATCCACCACCTCGCCCTTGCTAGCGAGGGCGCGCATCGTTTCGAGAGCGTTCATCGCAGGGCTTGGGAGCGGATCGCCAGAGGAGCCCCCAGGCCGCCGCGCACATCCTCAGGGGCAAGGCGACCATCGTTATCGGTGTCTAGGGCGTCGAACACCGCATCGCTGCCCAACCATTCTTCGCGGGTGATGCAGCCGTCGCCGTCGAGGTCGTTCAGCAGAAAGATCTCATGCACGGCATGGGTGAAGGCGGCGCCGCCCTCCAGGGCCGCTAGGCGATGGGCGAGCTGGGCTTCGAGGGTTTCAATCGCCTTGCTGAAGCCGCGGATCCCCTCGTCGAGTTTTTCACTGGCCATTGGGTCCTCCACCATCATTGCGCTGAACAGGGGCGCATCCACGTGGATCTGCTCCTGGGTGGGCCCGGGATCGAAGGCGTTGAGGCGGCGTGCCAGCTCGCCATCGGCGGCCCGCAGCTCCTCCATCAACGCGGGCGAAATGGTGAGCAAGTCGCAACCGGCGAGCTCGATGATTTCGTCAATGTTGCGGAAGCTCGCTCCCATCACCTCGGTTTTGTAGCCGTAGGTTTTGAAGTAGTTGAAAATCTTCGTCACGGAGACAACGCCAGGATCCTCCGAGCCCGGATAACTTTCGCGGCCAGTGCTCTTTTTATACCAATCCAGGATGCGCCCGACGAACGGGGAAATCAGCGTGACGCCAGCCTCGGCGCAGGCCACCGCCTGGGCGAAGCCGAACAGCAGGGTGAGATTGCAGTGAATCCCCTCTTTTTCCAGCTGCTCCGCCGCCCGGATCCCCTCCCAGGTGGAGGCGATCTTGATCAACACGCGCTCGTTGCCGATGCCGGCGTCCTTATACAAACCAATCAGCTTGCGGGCCTTCTCAATCGTGGCGGCGGTGTCGTAGCTGAGGCGCGCATCCACTTCGGTGGAGACGCGGCCGGGCACGATCTTGAGAATTTCACGGCCGAAAATCACGCTGATCTCATCGAGGGCTTCGCGCACTACCTCATCGGCACCGGCGTCAGCCCCGAGCAGGGCACGGGATTCCTGCAGGGAGCGATCAATCAGCTCCTGATAGGTCGGTATCTGGGCGGCAGCGAGGATCAGCGAGGGATTGGTGGTGGCGTCGCGGGGGGTGAAGCGGCGGATGGCGTCGATGTCGCCGGTGTCCGCGACCACCACGGTCATGGCGGCGAGTTGATCGAGCAGGTTGGCCATCGCGGAAGGGAGATCGCGGAGGGGAGCGGCGGGCACACCGCTGAGTTCACGCTAGCCAGGAGATACGGAGACACAGCCGCAGGCTGCTGCCCGTTGCGCAAATGAGCACCGAGCCCTCAGGCCCCGGGCTTGGCCGGGTGATGGGCGGCGGCCACGGGCCGGCTGGGGGGAATCTTCTCGATCACCAGCAGCGCTTCGACGATCTGCCGTGCGACCGGCACCGCCACGGTGGATCCGTAGGCATTGCCGCCCTGGGGCTCATCCACGACCACCAGCACCACGTAACGGGGATCCTCGATGGGCAGCACCGCCACGAAGCTGCAGATGCGGGCGCCAGGGATATAGACCCCGTTCTGGGCTTTCTGGGCGGTGCCGGTCTTGCCGCCGAGGCGATAACCGGGGATCTGCAGACCCTTGCCACTGCCCTTTTGCACCACGGTCTCCATCCAGTCGATCACGATGCGCGTGACCTTCGGATCGAGGAGCTGGACGCCGCTGGTGCGGCTGGTGCCGGCCAGGGCATCGCCCGATCGCAGGCCGCGGGTGATGTGGGGGCTCACCAGTCGCCCGCCGTTGGCGAGCATCGCGTGCAGCTGGACGAGCTTGAGGGGCGTGAGGGAAAACCCTTGGCCGAAGGCGGCGGTGGCGGGCTCGATGGCACTGCCCACGAACTCGCTGCGGCTCTTGAGCTGGCCCGCCACGGCGCCGGGCAGGTCTGTGTCGGGCACATCATCGATGCCCAGGGTGTGCAGCCATTTCCAGAACTGGGGGCGCTTCACCCGTGACATCGCATCCACCATCGCCACGTTGCTGGACACCTGCAGAACGGTGGCGAAATCGATCACCCCATTGGCCCGGCGGTCAGCGTTGAAGATCGGCCATCCCCCGATCATCAGCTGCCCCACGTCGTTGGCGGTGCCGTGGGGATCGATCGCTTTCTCCTGCAGAGCCAGGGCCAGGTTGATCGGCTTGAAGGTGGAGCCAGGCTCATAGAGGTCCTGCACGGACCATTCACGGAACAGCCCCGGGTTGTACGACCAGAAGCGGTTGGGGTCGTAGGTGGGGGTGGAGGCCAGGGCCAGCATCTCGCCGGTGCGGGCGTCCATCACCAGGGCGGCGCCCCGCTTGGCGCTCCACTGGCGCACCTGTTTGGCCAGGGCGGTCTGGGCTACCTGCTGCAGGCGGGCGTCGAGGGTGAGCTGCAGCCGTAGGTCGTCGCCGTAGAGGGAGCCGGCGCGGATGCCGTCCGGCAGGGGTGTGCCATCGGCACCCCGGCGCATGCTGAAGGAGGTCTCCTGACGGCGCAGGTCTTGCTCGCGGCTCTGCTCCAGGCCTGCCTGGGGCACGCGCTCCAGGTTGAGGAAGCCGACGACGTTGGCGAACAACTGGCCCTGGGGATAGAGCCGCTGGGGATAGGCCTCCAGATCAAGCCCGCTGATGCCGAGCTCGCGGATGCGCTCGGCCGTTTCCGGGTCGAGGCCGGTGGCGAGCTTCACGCCACTGCGCCGTGTGCCGATCGTTTGCAGGAGTTCCTGGGGGGGGCGCGCCATCACCACGCCCAGCCGGGCGGCCACTTCGTCGGGGCGGCGCACCTGCTGGGGATCGTCGCCGGGGAAGTTGAAATAGCGAGGATGGGCCCAGAGGGTGAAGCGCTCCTCGTCGAGGGCCACCAGGGTGCCCTGGCGATCGACGATCGTGCGGCGCTTGCCGAGGGGCGTCACGGCGTGGGTTTGGAAGGAGCGAGCCCGGGCCTGGAGGGCATCGCCCTGTACCAGTTGCAGCCAGGCAAGCCGTCCTGCCAAGCCACCCAGCGCCAGGCAGAGCAACGCGTAGACGGTGAGAAGGCGCCCGCGGGAGAGCGGGACCACCTGGGGAGCCCGGTGGCGCACCCCATTGGGCACGCGAGCGGTGCTGCGGGGCACACTGGGCCTCGGCACGGAGCGACCGGTGCCACCGGGCGGGTGGCGGCGGGTGGGGGAGCCGGCCATCGGCTCAGAACCCGGCCGGAATGCGCCGCAACTGGATGCCCGCCAGCAAGGGCATCGAGGGGCGGGGGGCGCTGGCTTGGGGTACCGAAAGGTGGATCAGTTTTTCGCTGCTGGTGGGCACCAGCTGGCCGGGGCGTCGCACGGCGCTGAGGTGATGTTGCTCCAGCACCGCCGCCGACTCCTGCAGGCGGTGCTCCAGGGATTTGGTGGCCTCCAGGTCGGTGAAGCTGACGGCCCAGCGGTTCTGCCAGTGGAGGGTGAGGGCACTCAGGCCCAGCATGGAAACGCCAAGGCCCAGCAACGTACCGCTGGCCACGCGGTGCAACCCGGCCAGCCACGGGGCCTGGCGCTCCACAGGCCGGGCGGCCAGCGACCCCTGGATCAGCCGCAGTCCCTCGGCTGGCGTTTGGCGCAGACGGCGGCTGCGGGCAGACCCGCGGCGGGGGGCGGTGGTGAGTCGCGGGGCTTCCTGGGGGAGGGTGGCGACCAAGGGACCGGTCCGAGTTCTGCGCAAGTGAACCACCCCTTAGGGGGTCCAGCAAGCGCGAGCCGACACGAAAAACCCATCGAATGGCGGCGGGGTGGGGCCGTTCCTCAGCCGGCGAGCAGGAGCAGGTTGAGAAAGGTCAGTCCGTTCCAGAGGGCGTGCATCAGCACGCAGGGCAGAAGGCGGCCGGTGCTCAACCGCAGCCACCCCAGGCCAAGGGCCAGAACGAAGAGTGGCACCAACTCCCCCAGGCTCAGGTGAGCCGCTGCAAACACCGCGGCACTCACCACCACCGCCTGCCGCCCCCCCAGCTGGCGGCCCGCCACCGGCAGCAACACCCCCCGGAACAGGGTTTCCTCAAAGAGAGGGGCCAGCACGATGGCCGTGAAGCCGAAGCAGAACAGGGCCCAGGGATCGCCACTGGTGAGCACCAGATCCAGCAGGGGGTTGCTGCCGCCCGCATCCCCCCAGAGGCGCTCCACCAGCCAGCCACTGAGGGCCACCAGCGGCAGGATCGCCAGTACGGCGCCCAGCGCCGCTCGGATGGCGCTGGCCAGCGGCCGCAGCCGCCATTGCAGCCAGCCCCCCTCCGGCCGCTCCGAGCCCGGCAGCATCCAGGCCAGGATCAACAGCGGAGCGGCCATCAGCCCGAGGTACAGGAACAGCACCTGCAGCCCCTGGGCCCGGGCGGGGGGGATCGCCAGGGCTTCCATCGCCGCGTTCAGCGGCGGTTGCAGCAGCTCGGGCATCACCACCTCCCCCAGGAGCACGAAGCCACCAGCGATCAGGAGGGTTCCGTCCACCGGCGACAGCGGAGGACCGCGCAACGCCGGGGGGGTAGGGGCCTGGCCCCGCAGCTGGCGCCAGAGGGCCCGCACCAGCAGGACCACCCCGATCAGCACAAGCACCACGGGCAGCACACTCACCCCCAGCAGGGTGACCAGCAGCCGCGCGGCGCCCTGGGCAGCCGGGCAGGCCTCTTCGGGGCCGCCGAGCTGCTCGCAGCTCAGTTGGCGCAGCATCGTGGAGGGGGCCCATGGCTGCAGCAGCTGGGCCTGCTCCTCAGGGGAGCGCCGTCCCCCGTCGAGCAGGGCACGCAGCAGGGGGCGCCGCGGCCCATCCACCTGCTCCACCAGGGTCCGCAGCTTGTCTTCTCCAGCGGCCCCGCCGGGAGAGGGGGAGGGAGCGCTGCGCCGCAGCAGGAGCAGCTCCAGCCGCTGGGCCGCCGGGGCCGGCAGTTCCGAGGCTCCCATCTGGCGCTCCAATTCGTCGGCCAGTTCGGAGCGGGGCTGGGCGCCAACCAGGACCGACCGCAGATCCGCCGGCACCACCTCGGCCGCCAGGGTGGCCAGCTCCATCTGGCGCAGGCTCAGGGAATCCACCACCGAGGGGCGCCCGAGGCTGTCCGCCAGGCCAGCGATCCACAGCCAGGCGCTCAGCAGCAGCGCCCGCAACGCCAGCGTCCGTTACCCGAGCGGCGCGGCGGATCCCGGACCGCCGGGCCCCGGCCGGGGGGAAGGAGCGCTGCCGGAGGCCTGCAAGGTGCACCGTCGAAGAATGGGCCGATTCTCTCGTTTGCCCCGCCCGCCTGCGGCGGGCAGCCCCAGGCCGCTCCCATACGATGGGGAAGCCTGCGGCGCAAGGCCTGTGCCCCTTCGCATCGTTCTGGTCCGCCACGGGCTGAGCAGTTTCAACCTGGAGCGCCGCATCCAGGGGCGGGACGACCTCTCCACCCTCACCGACCAGGGCGTGGAGCAGGCCCAGCGCACCGGCACGGCCCTGGCGGAGGTGTCCCTGGCCGCCGCCTACAGCTCGCCCCTGCGCCGCGCCCGCCATACCGCGGAGGCCCTTTTGGAGCACCAGGGCCAGGGCCTGGCGCCCCTCTTCGACGACGAGCTTCTCGAAATCGATCTGGCCCCCTGGAGTGGTCTGCGGCTCGAGGAGCTGCGGGAGCGGGATCCCGAGGGGGAGCGCCTTTGGCGTCAGGCTCCGGAGGAACTGGAGCTGCGCCGTGCCGACGGCAGCGCCTACCGCCCGCTCCCGGAGCTGATGGACCAAGCGGGCCGCTTCCTGGACAGCCTGCTGGAGCGCCACGGCGACGCCCTCGATCCCGCGGCCCCGCCCAGCACCGTGCTGGTGGTGGCCCACAACGCCATTCTTCGTTGTCTGCTCTTGCGGCTGCTGGGATTGGGGCCAGCGGGCTTCCGCCGCCTGCGGGTCGACAACACGTCGATCTCGATCCTCAACCTCAGCCGCTCGGGCCAGGGGCCCCTGGAGGTGCAGATCGAGTCGTTGAACAGCAGCGCCCACCTGGGCCGGCCCCTGCCGCCCAGCGGCCCCGGCCCCCGCCTGCTGCTCGTGCGCCACGGCGAAACCGACTGGAACCGCGAGGGCCGTTTCCAAGGGCAGATCGACATTCCCCTCAACGACAACGGTCTGGCCCAGGCCGAGGCCGCCCGCCACTTCCTTGAGGGGGTGACGATCCATCGGGCCTGGACGAGTGTGATGGCCCGGCCACGCCGCACCGCCGAGGTGATTCTCGAGGTCCACCCCGGCGTCGAGCTGGCCAGCACCGAGGGGTTGGTGGAAATCGGCCATGGCCTGTGGGAGGGCCGGCTGGAGCGGGAGATTGCCGAGGAATGGCCCGACCTGCTCGCGGATTGGAAGAGGGCGCCCCACACCGTTGAGATGCCGCAAGGGGAGACCCTCCAGGATGTCTGGGACCGTTCCGTCGCCTCCTGGGATGCGATCGCCCGCAGCCTTCAGGACGGGGAGACCGGCCTGGTGGTTGCCCACGATGCCGTCAACAAGACCATTCTTTGCGCCCTGCTCGGCCTCGCCCCCGCCGACATCTGGGCGGTGAAGCAGGGCAACGGGGGCGTCACCGTGATCGACTATCCCCAGGGGGCAAGCGCAGGGCCGGTGGTTGCCTGCCTCAATCTCACCCACCATCTGGGGGGGGTGCTCGATCGCACCGCCGCCGGCGCCCTCTGAGCGCCCTTTCTCCTCCGCGATGGCCCCTCCGCTGACGCCCCACCGGCCCGATTCCCTGCTGCTGCGGGGGGTTTCCCTGCTGGAGGGGCCGGATCAGCCGCCCCGGCTCGCCGACGTAAGCCTCGATGCCCGTGATGGCACCCTGCTGGGCTGGTCGTTGGCGGAGGGCAACGGCGCCGCTGCGGCGCCAGTGGCGCCCGTTCCTGTCGCCGGATCCGAGGTCGATGCGCGTGGCTGTTGGCTGGGGCCGCCCCTGGTGGATCCCCACAGCGTGCTGGAGGAGCCCTGCCTGGGCCGCGCCGAAACCCTCACCAGCCTGGCGGCGGCCGCGACCGCCGGCGGCTACGGCACCGTGGCCCTGCTGCCCTGGGCCCGGGGTTGGCGCGATCGGCCGGAGCGCCTCGATCTTCGCTGGCCCGAGCCGCTGCGCCTGCGGCTCTGGGGCAGCTTCAGCCGCGACGGGGCCGATGAGGAGCTGGCCCCCCATGGCGACATGCTCGAGGCGGGGGCGGTGGGGCTCGCCGGCGATGACAGCCTGCCCCCCATCGGGCTGCTGGAGCGGGGCCTCTGTCTGGCGGAGATGGGGCCGGCGCCGGTGTTGCTGGCGCCGCGGGACCGGACCCTGGCGGCCCGTGGCTTCGTGCGCGAGCGGGTGGAAGCGCTGCGGGCCGGCTGGCCCCCCGATCCGGTGTTGAGCGAAACCCTGCCGCTGCAGAGCCTGCTCACCCTGGCGGCCACCGTCCCGCAGGTGCAGCTGCGCCTGATGAACCTCTCCACCGCCGAAGGGGTGACCCTGCTGCGGGCCACGCCGCGCCCCCCCCTGGCCTCGGTGTGCTGGTGGCATCTGCTGGCCGACAGCGGCTCGCTGGATCCGGCTGCGGAGGGCTGGCGCCTGGTGCCTTCCCTCGGCGGTCCTGGCGATCGGGAAGCCCTGATCACGGCCCTGGCGGAGGGGCTGATCGCGGCAGTGGCGATCCATCACCAGGCTCTCGACGCCGAGGAGCAGCTCCTGCCCCTCGACCAACGGCGCCCTGGGTTGGCCGGCCACGGTTCCGCCCTCGGCCTTCTCTGGCAGGAGTTGGTGGAGCGCCGCGGTTGGCCGGGGGCACGGCTGTGGCAGAGGCTCTGCTGGGGGCCCGCCAGTTTCTTGGGGCTACCCCCAGAGACCCTTCAGGCCGGCAGCCGCCGCTGGATCCTTTTTGATCCCAGCGCCGAGCCCCGCTGCCCTTGCCCCTCCCTTGCCGCCAATCGCCCCTTGGCGGACACCGGGGTGCGGGGAGCCGTGGTGGCCAGCGGGCTCAGCGCGCCTGCGGACTGGTGGTTCCCAGCGGCCCCATGGCATTGAAGGGGTAAAAGCGCCAGAGGGCCCGGCCGATGATCTCCCGATCCGGGAGGAAAGGCCCGCCGGGCCAGAAACGCCCATCCCAGCTGTTGCCGCGGTTGTCGCCGAGCACCAGCACATGGTCGGGTGGCACCGTTACGTCGAGGGTGCGGCAGGGGCCCGTGCCTTGGGAATCCACAGGGCAGAAGTTCTGCACATAGGGCTCCACCAGCGGCGTGCCGTTGATCCGCACCTGGCCCCGTGGATCCACGGCCACCCGCTCACCGGGCAAGCCGACCACGCGCTTGATGTAGGCGTCGCAGGCTGGATTTTGCACCGAGGGAAGCGAGCCGATGAACGGAATGTTCACGAGCAGGCAGCCAAGCGGTCCCACTGGGTTCTGGGCCGCCAAGGTGGGGTCGAAGTGGTGCGGCGCGTGGAATACCACCACCTCACCGCGGCGCGGGGCCCGCTGGCGGAAGGAGAGTTTCTCCACCAGCAGCCGATCCTGAATCTGCAGGCCCGGCAGCATCGATCCGGAGGGGATGTAACGGGCCTCCAGCACGAACTGTCGCACCGCCAGGGCGGCGGCCAGGGTGAGCAACACGCTGCGCCAGAACACCCAGGGGCTTTCCTCAGGGGGTTGTTGGGAGGCTTCGTGCTGGGCGGCTTCGTCGGAGCTCAAGGCACTCGTGCGGCAGAAGGCGGGAGCGACAGGCAGATTAGGCAGGCGTCTGCCCCAGGACCGATGGCCCGTCCGCGCTGGCACGAGGCTCTGCCCCGGCCGGTGAGCTGGGCGGGGCGACAGTGGGATCGCTTCGTGGCCCTCTGGGCCCTGCTGAACCTGGTGTGGGTCGCCTTTGATCTCACCTACATCCCGCTGCGCACCTTCTGGCAGCAGCGGAACCTCTACCCCATTCCCTCGGTGCCGCTGGCGGTGCCCCTGGGCTTCCTGCCGGACATCACCCCCTGGGTGGATCCGATCAAGGGCATCGCCCCCCACCGGGATACCCAGACCTATCTGGACCATTTCCGGCGCCTCGATGCCGCCATGGCTTCCCACCGGGCTGGCCAGCCCCTCAGCGCCGAGCAGCGCCGTCTCCTGCAGGAGCAGGTGGCCGCCACCGCCGAGCTGATCGACACCGACCCGTTCGCCGCCTCCAGCGCCTCCGGCACGTTGGAGAAGATCAAAAACCGCCTGCGGGAACGTGCCGACGGCCATCGGCGCGGATCCTCCAAGGATGCCGCCGCCACCCTGCTGAGCCCGGCCCGGCTCACCCCGCGCGATTGGTCGAGCGAGCGGGCCTTCTGGAACCACCAGGTGCTGCCCTTGGTGGACACCAACTACTGGCGATCGATCGACGAAAACGGCCGCCCCACCGACCACTTCTGGCGCTACGACCTGCTGCTGTTCCAGAGCGTCTTCGCCTTCGACATCCTGTTGCGGGCCTACCGAATGCGGCGCCGCCTGCCGGGCCTGAGCTGGCGGGAGGCCCTGCTGCGTCGCTGGATCGACCTGCCCCTGCTGCTGCCCTTCTGGCGCTGGCTGCGGGTGGTGCCGGTCACCGAACGGCTGCAGTCCAGCGGCCTGCTCTCGGTGGAGCCGTTGCGGGCGGTGATCAGCCGTGGGGTGGTGGCCCTGCTGGCGGTGGAGTTGTTTGAGGTGCTGGCCCTGCAGTTGATCGATGGCCTGCAGCGGCTGATCCGCTCGCGCCGCTGGCCGGCCCGCATCCGATCCCTACGCAGCCACCAGACGGTGATCAGCCACGACGAGCAGGAGCTGGTGGCGTTGTTGCGCATCTGGGGGCCGCTGCTGCTCACCCAGGTGGCGCCCCGGCTGGCGCCGGAGCTGCAGGGGGTGCTGGGTCATGCCCTTGGCCAGAGCCTGGAGTCCGCCGTGGTGCCGCCACCGCTGCGTCAGCTGCAGCCCCTGCTGCGGGTGGAGCAGGGGCTGGCGCGCCAGTTGGCCGGGGGGATGGTGGAGAGCCTGCTCGATCTCAGCCGCAGCACCGGCGATCGCCTCGGCCGCCGCGACGACCAACAGCTCCAGCTGCTGCAGCGTTTCATCGATCGCTTCTGGGAGGAGCTGGCCCTGGCCCTCGAGAACGGCCCCGTGCTCGAGCGCTCGCAGGAGCTTCTCTGCACGGCTCTGGAGGCGTTCAAACGCACCTATGTGAGCCAGATCAGCCGGGCCGGCATCGGGGAGCTGATTGAGGAGCTCGACCAACTCACCCTGCGTCCCGAACTTGGGGGCGAAGGGGAGGGGGAGACTGGGGCTGGGGGATCGCTCAGCCCAGCAGCTGGGCCCATTCCTCCGGGCGGAAGCCCGTGAGAATGCGCCCGTCGCTGGCCACCACAAAGGGCCGTTTCACCAGTCGCCCATCGGCGTGGAGGGCCGCCAAGGCTTGCCTGTCGTCCATCGCTTTCACGGCCGCGGCCCCAAGGGCCCGGTAGCTCTGGCCACTGGTGTTGAACAACCGGCCCCTGCCCAGCTGGGCGAGCCCCTGGGCCAGTTCCGCCTGGGACGGGGGCTGGCTGGTGATCTCGATCACCTCGGGCTGCAGACCCTGTTCCCTCAGCCAGGCCATGGCCTTGCGGCAGGTGCTGCAGCCGCTGTAGGCGTAAAGCCGAGCGATGGTGGGCTGGGTTGGGGGGTCTGCGGCCATCGCCAGGGTGGGGGGAGGCGTTGCCGGGGCGACCGCTTACTTGCGACCCACCAGCGACTTGAGGGCCCCCACGAGGCTGTTCGAGCCCTTGCCAACGGCGTTGGAGGGGCGGGTGCGGACGGTCACATCACCGTTGACGGTGGTGCGGCAGCTCAGGCGGTAGTTGGCCGGACGGTCGGCGAGGTAGACCTCTTCGACATCGCTGCGGGGCGAGAGGTTGCGGTCGCCCTCCAGCACTTCCACCACGCAGGTGCCGCACTGGCCAAGGCCACCGCAATTGTTGAGGTTGTTCAGCCCCGTGTAGGGGTTGATCCCGGCGTCGAGAGCCGCCTTCCGGAGGTTGGCACCTTCGATGCAGCCGACCTGCTGGCCTTCGCGTTCGAAACGGATGGTGGGCACGCGACTCGGAAGATTGGGCGAGGCCAACTTAAGGCACGCCACCCTCCCTGGCGTGCGGCCGGGCCAGGGAATCGCACGGGTTGCCATCCGCTCCCTGGCCAACCCCCCTGCCTACGATCCTCCCCGCGATGACGTTGCCGGACCGTGCTCCCCACTGACCCGCCCTCCCTGTCGCCCGGCAGCGGCTACGACCTGGTGGCCCAACAGCTGATTCCTGGCTACGCCAGCCTGGCCCGCCTCGCGGTGGCCCTGATCGCCGCCTCCCCGCGGGGTTCGAGCCCCGGGGCCGCTGTGCTGGTGGCGGGCTGCGGCACCGGCGCCGAGCTCCTGGCCGCCCGTGAGCAGCGGCCGGACTGGCATCTGACGGCCCTCGATCCCTCCTCGGAGATGCTCGCCATCGCCCGCTCCCGGCTTGATGCGTCCACCGCCATCGACTGGCGCTGCGCCGCCGTGGAAGACCTGCAGGGCGAGCCGACGTTTGATGGTGCCCTGTCGGTGTTGGTGCTTCAGTCCCTGCCCGATGACGGCCACAAACTGGCCTTTCTCACGGCCCTGGCCGGCAGCCTCCGACCCGGCGGCCAATTGGTGCTGGTGGATCTGATGCGGCCGGCGCCCTCGCCGCTGCAGGGGCAGATGGGCGGGGCCTGGCTGGGCTTTCAGCGCGCCAGTGGGGTGGAGGAGTCGGCCGAGGCCCTGCAACAACTCGCCGGTGGGCTCCACCCCATCGGGCTGGCCCGGCTCACTGCGCTGGTCAATGCGGCGGGGTTCAGCGATCCGGCGGTCTTCTTTCAGGCGCTGGATGTGCAGGGATTTCTGCTGCAACGCCGCGATGATGGCTCAGGGCCCGGGGGCGCTGCCGGCGGTGGGGCGGTGGTCGATCCGCTCTGAGCGAATCGGCTCGGCAGCCATTCGTTCGGCCTCGAGCAAGACCGTGGTCGGTGCCTCCTGAGAGGGCCTGCCACGGCTGGAATCCCCCTGACTCTCACCGAAGATGGCAAGCAAGGGCACAGCAAAGGAGAGCAGGGCCAAAGTGGTGCCCAACACGCCGGCAAGCGCCTCTGCCAGGGGGTCGGGGGAAGGGTCGCGGTGGGAAGCCGCGGGCACCGCCGGGGGGGCTGCGGCAGCAGGAAGGGGGGAGGTAGCGGGATAGGGGCCCGGACTGTCGGGATCCTCAGAGCATTCCTCGGGCGTTTCGCCAAAGGGGAGGGGGGCGGCGACCGGTTGCGGGATGAGGGAGGCTTTGTTCATGGGGCGGTGGGGCAGGCAGTTGCTCCACCGGCTGGTTCAAGGAACTCCGAGCATTCTGCCATCGGTTGGCAGGAGCCGCCGGCTCACTTAGGCGGCGGGTCTGGCGCGATCGAGCTGATGGCGGTGCGCGTCGAGATCAGCAGGGCTGACCACCGTGGCATCGAGGTGGCGGCGGATGGCCCGCAACTCCTCAAGAATCGACCCCAGCAGCTGCTGGGTGGCGGTGGAGGGTGCATTGAGCACCTCCACGGTGACCTCCTTAATCCGCAGGATGTCGCGGGCGAAGCGGGCAACCTCATGGGGATGGAAGAGCAGCGGCTCCTTTTGGTCGCTGCGGTATTCCGGGTTGAGTTTGCGGGGGTTGAAGGGAGGGTTGAGGTTGCGGGGATCGGTGTTGGTGTAGCGGTACACCGAAGCCCGGGAGCGGTTGAGCGATTTCTGCACCTCCTCAATCCCAATCAATGCCTCGCCGCCAGCTTCCGGGGTGTCGAGGAGGCCGGGGGTGGGGGAATCAACCGTGTCGGGCGGCACGGAGGCGTTTAGGGCGGAACCGTTCAGCGCGGAGCCGTTCAGCGCGGAACCGTTCAGCGCGGAACCATTGAGAGGAGAAGCGTTGAGGGGGGAACCGTTGGGAAGCGATCCGGACTGCGATCCGGACTGCGGTCTGGGCTGCTGCGGTCTGGTTTGCTGCGGTCCGGGCTGCGCGAGCATGAGACGACCGTAGGACGTATGGGAATAAGCCGCGGACCATAGCAGAGGTCTTTGCCCCACGCCTGTCTCCCTTGAACCCACTGCTCCGGTTCTTGCAGCGTCCCCGCCAGGTGGTAGTGATAACTTCCGGCTCATCCTGCCTCCCTCTGCCATGCGCGTCTCCCAAATGCTGTTGGTGACGCTGCGGGACGATCCTGCCGAAGCGGAAATTCCCTCGCACAAGCTTTTGCTTCGCGCCGGCTACATCCGCCGTATCTCCTCCGGCATCTACGCCTACTTGCCCATGCTCTGGCGCGTGCTGCGCAAAATCTCGGCGATCGTCCGCGAGGAGCTTGACGCCACCGGGGCCCTGGAGACCCTGCTCCCCCAGCTGCAGCCCTCCGAGCTCTGGGAGCGCAGCGGCCGCTGGGTGGGCTACACGGCCGGAGAGGGGATCATGTTCCATCTCGAGGATCGGCAGGGCCGCTCCCTGGGGCTCGGCCCCACCCATGAGGAGGTGATCACCGCTCTGGCGGCAGACCTGCTGCGCTCGTACCGCCAGCTGCCGGTGAATCTGTATCAGATTCAGACCAAGTTCCGCGATGAGATTCGGCCGCGCTTCGGCCTGATGCGGGGCCGGGAATTCATCATGAAGGATGGCTACTCCTTCCACGCCGATGAGGAGTGCCTGCGCCGCACCTACGCCGCCATGGATGGGGCCTATCGCCGCATCTTCGCCCGTTGCGGCCTGCGGGCGGTGGCCGTTGAAGCCGACAGCGGCGCCATCGGTGGCTCCGCCAGCCAGGAGTTCATGGTCACCGCCGAGGCCGGCGAGGATCTGATCCTGGCCAGCCCCGATGGTCGCTATGCCGCCAACCAGGAGCGCGCCATCTCCCTGCCGCCAGAGGCCGTGCCCCTGGCCCTCGCTGGTCCCACCGACCTGGAGACCCCAGGCCAGAGCTCGATCGAGGCCCTCGTCAGCGCCCATGGCCTCGACCCCACCCAGATTGTCAAGGTGCTTCTGCTTCTGGCCCGCTTCGCCGACGGCCCCGCTCGCGTGCTGCTGGTGAGCCTGCGGGGCGATCAACAGCTCAATGAGGTGAAGTTGGCGAATGCCGTCAGTGCCCGCTGCCGGGAAGCCGGGGCCCTGCTCGAGATCGCGCCGCTCAGCGCAGAGCAGGTGGCAGCGCAGGGCATTGCCCCCCTTCCCTTTGGTTTCCTGGCCCCCGACCTACCCGACGCAGCCCTGGACGGCGCCCGCGACTGGAGCCGAGGCCTGCTGCGCCTGGCCGATCCCACCGCCCTTGCCCTGGAGCGCTTCGTCTGCGGGGCCAACCGGCCGGATCACCACCGTGTTGGGGTGGCCTGGAGCGATCTCGGGGGGGCGCCCGAGGGCGTGGACCTGCGGGCTGCCCAGCCCGGCGACCGTTGCCTCCATGATCCCGCCCAAGCTCTGGAGGCGGCTCGCGGTATCGAGGTGGGCCACATCTTTCAGCTGGGCCGCAAATACTCCGAGGCCCTCGACGCCTGCTTCACCAACGAATCCGGCCAGGAGGAGGCCCTGTGGATGGGCTGTTACGGCATCGGTGTCTCCCGCCTCGCCCAGGCGGCGGTGGAGCAGCACCACGATGCCGATGGCATCCGCTGGCCCCTGTCGATCGCCCCCTATGAAGTGATTGTGGTGATCGCCAGCGCCCAGGATCCCCAGCAGGTGGCCCTGGCTGAGCGCCTCTACAACGATCTCGGGGTCGCCGGCGTGGATGTGCTGCTCGATGACCGGGCCGAGCGCGCCGGCGTGAAATTCAAGGACGCCGATCTGATCGGCATCCCCTGGCGCCTCGTGGTGGGCCGGGGCGCCGCTGCCGGTCAGGTGGAGCTTGTCGAGCGGTGCGATCCGGCCTCTCGCCGGGACATGGCTGCCGATGCGGCGGTGGCGCTGCTGCAGGAGCAGCTGCCTCGGCAACGCCAGGGGCTGGGCGCGGGGGGCTGAGGAGGGCCTGCGGGGGGGACCGGGGGATCCCCCTAGGATCCCGACCGGGGCCTTTACGGGCCCGTCTCCCGCCCTCGCCGCCCCCGTCTTCGCCCTTTCCGCCATGGTCGCCTTCTTGCGCCGCACCGTGCTCCGCACGGTGGTGGCCCTCTGCCTCTGCTTCACCCTCGCGCTCAGCGCCTGCAGCGCCAGCGGCACCGGCCTCACGGGCAACTACGTGGACGACACGGTGCGCACCGCCCAGACCCTTCTCACCACCATCGCCACGCCCCAGGACGATCCAGGCCATGCGGCGGCCGAAGCCCAGGCGCGGGCCATGATCAACGACTGGACCTCCCGCTACCGCCCCCGCGGTGATCTGCGCACCCTGACCTCCTTCACCACCATGCAGACGGCCCTGAATTCCCTGGCCGGCCACTACGCGAACTACGCCAACCGGCCCCTGCCGGAGGCCCTGCGCACCCGGCTGGAAAAGGAGCTTCACAAAGCCGAAACCACCGTCACCCGCGGCGCTTGAGCGCCCTGCCCTCCGCTCCAGGGGCCGTCCTTTGACGAACGGCCCCTTCGTCTGAGAAGCTCCCTCCTTGTGCTTCCAGGCGGCGTTCGGCCGCGGTGTCCTTGGCCAACGTTGTCGTCATCGGTGCACAGTGGGGCGACGAGGGGAAGGGAAAGATCACCGATCTGCTGAGCCGCTCCGCCGATGTGGTGGTTCGCTACCAGGGCGGTGTGAACGCCGGCCACACGATCGTGGTGGGCGACCGGGTGCTGAAGCTGCACCTGATCCCCTCCGGCATCCTTTACCCCGACACCACCTGCCTGATCGGTGCCGGCACGGTGGTGGATCCCAAAGTGATGCTCGGGGAGATGGACACCCTCCTCGACTTCGGCATCGCGGTGTCCGGCCTCAAGCTGGCCTCCACAGCCCATGTGACCATGCCCTACCACCGCCTGCTCGACCAGGCGATGGAGCAACGGCGGGGTGATCGTCGCAGCGGCACCACCGGCCGGGGCATCGGGCCCACCTACGCCGACAAGGCGGAACGCAACGGCATCCGCGTGATCGACCTGCTGGATGCGGGGCGCCTGCGGGAGCGGCTGATCGGACCGCTGGCCGATAAGAACGAGCTTCTGCAAAAGGTCTACGGCCTTGAGCCCGTCGATCCCGATGCGGTCATTGAGGAGTACGCCCGCTACGGCGAGCGGCTGGCCCCCCACGTGGTCGACTGCACCCGCACCAGCCATGAAGCGGCCCGTGCCCGCAAACACATCCTGTTCGAGGGGGCACAGGGAACGCTCCTCGACCTCGACCACGGCACGTACCCCTACGTCACCTCCTCCAACCCGGTGAGCGGGGGGGCCTGCGTGGGCGCCGGTGTCGGCCCCACGTTGATCGATCGGGTGATCGGGGTGGCCAAGGCCTACACCACCCGCGTGGGCGAGGGCCCCTTCCCCACCGAGCTCGAGGGCAGCCTCAACGACCACCTCTGCGACCGGGGGGGCGAATTCGGCACCACCACGGGTCGTCGTCGCCGCTGTGGCTGGTTCGACGGGGTGATCGGCCGCTACGCGGTCGAGGTGACTGGCCTCGATTGTCTGGCGATCAGCAAGCGCGATGTGCTCGCCGCCCTCGATGAGATCCAGGTCTGCGTGGCCTACGAGCTCGACGGCCGCCGCATCGACCACTTCCCCTCCAGCTCCGAAGACTTCGCCCATTGCCGGCCGCTCTTCCAGGCACTGCCGGGCTGGCAATGCTCCACAGCCGATTGCCGCCGCCTGGAGGATCTCCCCCCGGCCGCCATGGCCTACCTGCGCTTTCTGGCGGAGCTGATGGAGGTGCCGATCGCCATCGTTTCCCTCGGGGCCCAGCGCGACCAGACGATCGTGGTGGAGGATCCCATCCACGGGCCCAAACGGGCCCTGCTCAGCGTCTGAGCCTCCGCCTCCCACCCCCCTCCTTTGCCCCTGCGCGCCCATGACCTCCGCTGAGAACCGTGCCGATGAGAACCGTGCCGAGAAGACTCTCGACGTGGTGGGCATCGGTAACGCCATCGTCGATGTCATCGTCCAGGCCGAGGAGAGCGTCCTCGACGACCACAACCTCACCAAGGGCACGATGGCCCTGGTGGATGAGGCCCTTGCCGAGCGCCTTTACGCCAGCGTTGGCCCGGGCCTGGAAACCTCCGGCGGATCCGCCGCCAACACCCTGGCTGGCATCGCCCAGCTCGGCGGCCGTGCGGCCTTCATCGGCCGCGTGCGCGACGACCAACTCGGCGGGATCTTCACCCACGACATCCGCTCGGTGGGGGCCCGCTTCGAAACCCCACCGGCCGTGGAGGGCCCCGCCACCGCCCGCTGCCTGATCCTGGTGACGCCGGATGCCCAGCGCACGATGTGCACCTACCTCGGTGCCTCGGTGGGCCTCGATCCCCGCGATCTCGATCTCGATCTGGTTCGTCAGGCGCGGGTGCTCTATCTCGAGGGGTATCTCTGGGATAGCGATGAAGCCAAACAGGCCTTCCTTGCTGCGGCCGAGGTGGCCCGAGCCAGCGGCGGCGAGGTGGCCCTCTCCCTCTCCGATGCCTTCTGCGTCGACCGCCACCGCGAGAGCTTCCAGGAGTTGGTCGATGGCCATGTCGACCTGCTGTTCGCCAACGAGATGGAGATCACCTCCCTCTATCAGGCCGACAGCTTTGAGCAGGCCGCCACCGAGGTGCGGGGCCGCTGCCGCATTGCCGCCCTCACCCGCAGCGAGCAGGGCTCGGTGGTGCTGCACGGCGAGGAGACCCTCACCGTCCCCCCCTATCGCCTCGGCGAGCTGGTCGACACCACCGGCGCGGGTGATTTGTACGCCGCCGGGTTCCTGGTGGGCTACACCCGCGGCGACAGCCTGGAGCGCTGCGGGCGCCTCGGCTCCCTCTGTGCCGGCCAGGTGGTCACCCAGCTGGGGCCCCGGCCCCATGCCTCTCTCCCGGAGCTGGTGGCCCAGCACCTGGGCTGAGAGCAAGGATCCCGCCAGGGCCGTGATCCCGCCAGGGCCAGGATCACGGCAAAGCGAGCGACGCGGCCAACCAGCGTCCGTAGTCGCCTTCGCTGGCCGCCCGCCAGTGGATCCACATCGGCGTTTCGTAGCTGTGCAGTTGGCCGATCGCCTCGCGCAGCTCCGCCAGTCGTTCGCCGTGGGTTTTCAGCAGCATCAGCACCTCGGATCCGCTCTCGATCTGGCCCTGCCAGTGGTAGAGGGAGCGGCAGGGGTGCAGGCTCACACAAGCCGCCAGGCGGCGTTCCAGCAGGGTGCGGGCCAGGGCCTCGGCCCGCTCGTCATCAGCTTCGCTGGTGAGCACCAGCTCCAGTGGGGTCTCGTCCATCACAAGCGGAGGGGGGAGGCTGGGTCTCCGTGAGGTTGGCACTGCCCGGGTGCTCCGCAGGCGGATCGCCCACCCAGGCCACGAGGGCCTCCAGGCCCAGCGCGGTGACCCCAGGTTCCTCCGGAGGGCGCTCCAGCAGCAGCAGGCGCAACCCCATCTCCTGGCAGATCCGGCGCCAATGGGCTTCGCTCGGCCCGCCGGACCGCCGGCAGAGCACGGCCTCAATCCGCCAGCGCCGGCACAGGGCGGCCTCGACCGTCGCCGCCGCCTCCGGTTCGGCGGGAGGTCGCAGGCAGGCCACCCGCTGGGCGGGGATCCCAGCCGCCATGGCCTGCCGCAGCGCGCCGGGCGAGGGCAGCAGACGGGCGTGGTGCACGGCCGTGGGGCCGTACCTGATCGCCTCCCCCAGGCGCCGGGCACCGAGGGCCAGCAGCAGGCGACGATCCGCCAGCTGTTCCTGCGTCAGGGAGGAAAGGTCGGGCAGGATCCGGGCGCCTTGGGCCTCGGTGTGGGGGCGCTGCAGGCGCAGCAGGGGTTGCCCCTGGCGCTCGCAGGCCTGGGTGAGCGCGGCGCTGATGCGGCACGCAAACGGATGGGTGGCATCGATCACCCAGCGAAACGGTTGGCCCCGGCCGGTGGCCGCTGCCAGGTCCGCCTGTACCGCCGCCGCTGGCGCCCCGGCCTCTCCGCCAAGTGCCCCCACCGTCAGGGAGAGCCGGGGATGGGGGGGGTAGGCCCGCCCCGCCGCCGCACTCACCACCGACACGCGCACGCGCCAACCGCGCTCCAGCAGGCGGAAGGCCAGGCGCGGCCCCTCGCCGGTGCCCGCGATCAACCAGATCCACGGCCCGTCGCCGGATCCATCGTGGAGCGGGGGGGCCTGGTGAACGGCGGGGCCTTGCATCAGGATGGGCGCTCGTAGCCGCCGGATGGGGTGTGAATCACTGTTTGCTTGAGGTGGAGGTGTTGGAGGCGCCCCAGTTGCGCTACACCCAGGACAACCAGACCCCTGTGGCTGAGATGCCGGTGCGGTTGGAGGGCCTGCGACCCGACGATCCGCCGGGGCAGATCAAGGTGGTGGGCTGGGGCAATTTGGCTCAGGATCTGCAGAATCGGGTGCAGGTGGGCCAGCGCTTGGTGCTGGAGGGCCGGTTGCGGATGAGCACCGTCACCCGCCAGGACGGTCTCAAGGAGAAGCGGGCCGAGTTCGTGCTCTCCCGCCTGCATCCCCTGGCGGGGGCCCCATCCCCCGCCTCCGCCGCCCCGGGGATGGCGCCGCCGCCCCAGGCTTCCCCAGCCCCGGCCCGTGCTGCCGCCGGCCGCCCCACGCCAGCTCCGGCTCCAGCACCCGCTCCCACCAAGGCCGCTGCCGCCCCACCCGCCGGCGCCCCGCCGGTGTGGAACACCTCCCCCCTGGTGCCTGAGGATCCCCTCGACGACGAGGACGACATCCCCTTCTGATTCATGAAGGGGGATCGGGCGGCCCCGGTTCGCCCAGCCACTCTCCCCTGGCCGCGCTCAGCCTTCGCCGCAGCGCTCGGCCGCCTGCTCCAGCAGCTGGCCGAGTTCCCTCTCCAGGGCCGCCAGGTCAAGCCGCCACTGGGGCCAGCGACCACTGTCGATCTGGCGCAATAGCCAGAGCCGATCCTGGCGCAGCTGCTCGAGCAACTCGCCCGTGCTCAGGTTGTCACGGCTGCGGTCGTCGCCTTCCCCCTCCCACCCTTGCGAGGCTGCAGCGGAGCCTGAGCCCACGGTCGAGGGGGTCTCCAGGGGCTCGGGAGCGGGGGGTGGGGCCATCGGGACGGCGCAACGGGTTCCATCCTGCCCCCCGCTGCCCGAGGATGGCGCGATGCAATCCCTCCTCTCTCCCGGCAGCCTGGTAACGATCGCCGGCGCCCTCCTCACCGTGATCGGCTCGATCGCCTATCTCGACGACAACGCCAACTTGAGCCTTCCCACCATCTTCTACGGGATTCCGATCCTGCTGGGTGGCTTGGCCCTCAAGTCCTCCGAGCTGCCTCCCGCCCAGCGCCTCACCCCTCCTGACCAGCTGCGCCAGCTGCGGGAGGAGCCCTCCAGTGAGCCGCTGCGCAAGCTGCTGACCGATGTCACCCGTTGGCGCTACGGCCAGAAGGCCCACCTGGAGAGCTCCCTGGAGGCCCTGAAGCTGTGGGATGAGGAGGCCCCGCCCCAACTGCTGGCGGTCGAGGAGCTCGACCAGGACGGCTACGGCCTGCGCCTGGTGTTCGAGCGCAACGCCGTGCCATGGCAGCAGTGGCAGGAGCGGCAGGATCGCCTCGGCCGCTTCTTCGGCCCAGGGCTGCGGGCGGAGTTGGCGGAGGACGGACCCGAGCGCCTCAGCCTTTCGCTGCTCCCGGCCCCCTAAGCGATCCAGGCTCCCTTCCTTCCTTCCTTCCTTCCTTCCTTCCTTCCTTCTGCGCCTCTGCCGCCTCCGCCGCAATGAGCCCCGAGTTCCCCGCCACAGCCTTCGGGTCCCCCGAGTCGGCCCCTGGCTCCGTCGACACCGATCCCCTGATCAGTGACGCCGATGCGCTGCGGGTGGCGGTTCTGAGCGAAGCCCTTCCGTACATCCAACGCTTCGCCGGCCGGCGGGTGGTGGTGAAGTACGGCGGGGCCGCCATGGTGCGCCACGACCTGCGCGAGGCCGTTTTCCGCGACCTGGCCCTGCTGGCCTGCGTGGGCGTGCAGCCGGTGGTGGTCCATGG